>CAMAVD010000004.1 GCA_945861575.1 Akkermansia muciniphila | reverse complement strand
TAGACGCGAATGCGAAAAAGGCTCCTGGGTTGTAACTTCTGGATTATCGTTCTTTGGAGTTCATGCAACCCATGGCCGATGCCGTTGATCACCTCCAAGGCACACCCAACTACCAAGTATACTTCATCCTTCAGCAGCCATGTCTCATTGGCGTTCATTGGCGTTCATTCGCGGTTAACGTTCAACGAAAGCTTCTTTGCGCTTCGTTGCGATCCCTTCCGCCTGGGTGGGGGGAGAGCCGGAAAACGGCCTGCGCTTTGGCTCATCCTCGTTCCACTCCTGCCTACGTGCTCTCGCACGAGGTCAGGATGTCTGAGTCTCAGAATTCACCTCCCCGTCCTCCAAGTTCATGGAAAGAACGGCTGGGGGCCACTTCGTAGATATTGACGATGTCATACACTCCTCATAATACTGGTGGCCGTCAGGTCCTGAGACTCACGATAGTTCCATTCGCAGTCTCCTCAGAATGCGCTTGTCGGCCTTCATGACGGGTGTGGCTTTATACGAACCCACTGTCCAACAAAGGTTCAGGCCGTTCAGGGATCTACCGTTCCTGCCGATGGAATGAGCGATGGATGACCTCGGTTATCCGGATGCTGCCGTGCGCCGATGCCGAATGAGCGTCACGAACTGCGGGAAGAAGGGCTGCACATTGGCAGACATTGGCGTAGCGGACGTGGTTTATACCGAAGCGAGTTCGGAGCTCACGCAATCACTCAATCTGTGGATCATCAGAGTTCAACGGGAGAACTGGCCCCAGCGCGAGCCGTGTCACTCGGCATTGGCGCTCTTGACCTTGCGTACGTCCAGAGTTGGCGATTCTCGTCACTTGACCGGGCCATCACGCTCGGGGTGGACAGCGCCCGACGTGGCCTCGGACTCGCGGCGAACCTGCCGCAGCGCGTAATGCCCGTGCTGATGTACCACAGCCTATCGGCCGACGAGGAGCCCGTGGGCGGCTACTACAAGGTCTGCACGCCACCGGCTCTCTTTCGCTCGCAGATGGAGTGGATGCGGACCAACGGCTTTCACGGCGTTGATTTGTCGACCGGGATTCGCTGGCTACGCAACGGTGCCGGAAGCATCCCGGGCCTCCCAGAGGGCGCCAAGCCTGTCGCCATCACCTTCGATGATGGCTTTCACGACTTCTATCTCCATGGCCTTCCTGCACTTGCAGACCACGGGTTCCAGGCCACTATGTACGTCCCCACCTCGTTCATTGGGGATGTGCGGAGGACATTTCTGAACCGCGACTGCATGACTTGGGCAGAGCTTCGAGAATGCCTTCTTGGTCATATCGAGCTAGGGTCCCACACGGTCAGTCATCCGGTCCTCTACTCTCTGCCCTGGCCTGAGATCAAGTCCCAGCTCCACCATTCAAAGCAAGAGCTGGAGCAGCAGCTCCAGCGTACGGTGGATGCTTTTGCCTACCCATTCGCCCTGCCCTCCTTCGATCAAAGCTACCTGCATCGCTTGGAAGGCCTCCTGCAGGAGTCGGGGTATGAGACCTGTGTGACCACCCTTGTAGGTCGTGCGACCGAAAAGGAGAATCTGCTCCGAATCAAACGCCTCCCCGCCAATAGCGCGGATGATCAGCCACTTTTCTTAGCAAAGCTTCGGGGTGCCTATGACTGGATGGGAAGGTTTCAAACGCTGGTAAAGCTTAAGGGTAAGCTCCGAAAGCCCGAAATAAGACGAACGGAGGAGTCACTTTGACTGTCACTCCATGAAATGCTTTATCTTTTAATGAGCTCCATGGACAGAGCTATCAGCACTCGGCCCGTCATTGCCCTGGAGAAGGACGTAAGCTCGTCTGACTCCAAGCGAACGGCTGCGGAGGATCTTAAGCGATGATCGCCGTCGACCAGGAAACCTCCCCATCGCTGAAGCCGTTAAACCGACTCCAACAGCTGTTGCGTCAAGCCTGGGGCAAAGCCCGCGTGCGCCAGACGGCCGCGCTCTACGGCTCGGAGATTGCCCTGATCGTACTGACCTTCGGGACAGGGATTCTCAACTCTCGTTTTCTAGGCGCGACGCATTATGGTGTTTACTCGTTCGTGGTCACCGTTGTAGAGGTTGTGATGATTTTCAGCGGGTTCGGAGTTTCCCAATCGGGAGCCCGAGTCGTGGCGCTGGCCAAGGATCCAGAGAAGGAACGTTCCGTCCACGGTGCCTTGATCGTGATTGCCCTGGTCATGGGCGCTTGTATGTCCGTGACGCTGATCCTACTCACGCCCACGATCGAACTCATCTTCAAGACGGGGCAGACCGAAAGCTTGAAGGTCGCCGCTCTGATTTGTTTCACCACCCCGCTTCAATTGATCATGATGCAGGCGTGCCGGGGCGGGAATAAGATCGGCGTGCTGGCTAGCCTGAAGATTCTTCCCAAGGCCCTCTACCTGATCGGCGGTCTGGCCATGATTTACTGGACCACCTTGACGGCCACAGCCGCGCTCTCCCTCTACTTCTTCGGTGGACTGCTCACCTGCGTCATAGCGATGTTCAGTCTGCGAGTTCGCTTCAAGAGTGTCCGCGAGCATGCTCGCACCATCTTCGAGGAGGTGAAGCGCTATGGGTTTCACTCCTTCCTTGGTGGTATAGCGGACAATAGCACGTTCAAGTTGAACACCCTGCTGATTGCAGGCTATGTCAGCACCACTTGGCTCGGATTCTACAGCATCGCTTCCACCCTGGTGAGCCCCATGGTCAGCTTTTCTGTCTCCCTCTCCACGGCCGTCTACCGGTCGTTGACAACCAAGGACTCCCTGGACAGAAGGGTCTTCATCCTGAACGGAGCCTTCCTCATCGTCTGCGGTTCTTGCATCGCTTTGTTTGTCAAACCGCTGATCTCACTGGTTTTGACCGATCAATTCCTCCCCGCCGCCGGCTTGGTCTACATCCTCCTCTTCACCGCTTTCTTTCAAGGAATGTATCAGCCTATCAACGCGTTCCTTGGAGCTCATGGCAAAGGAAAGGAATTGCGGAACATCTCCTTCGTTGTTTGCATCGTCAACCTCTGCGTGGCTTTCGCCTTGCTACCGAAATTCGGCGCCTACGGGGCCGCCCTAGGGAGCGCCTTAGCCAAGTTCTGCGAGTTTCTCGGCAATGTTCACTACTACAGGAAAGTGACACGACAGATCGCCGCTACACGCTCACCCGCCTAGCTGCTGACGCAACTGACTTCCCCATGAACATCAAAGCATACTGCATCGATCCGATCATAAGCTTGGCCCTCTGCCCGGTCATCCTTCTCAAGCTGGCCTGGGAGAGCCTTTTCAAACGCTCCATCGAGAAACCTCAACCCGGAAGACCTCTCAAGGTGGCCTATGTGCTGACGGACTCATGGGTTGGAGCGGCCGGAGGTGCCGCAAGCCACCAGATCGGATTCTGTCGCGGACTGCTTGCCATGGGCCACGTCCCCATCGCGCTGACGAGCCAGGAGTTTCCCACCCTAGGAAAAATCGTCCCTGACTACCATGCGCTCGTCCAACCTCCGTTACCCAAAGGCTATCCCTTGTCGATCGCTGTGGTGGCGAACAATTTTTTCTTCCTCCGAAAGTCGCTTTCCATCCTCAAGAAGCTGAAACCGGATTCGATCTGCCAGCGCCAGAGCCAGATGAACTACTCCGGGGTGGTTCTCTCGCGACTGCTTGGCATCCCTTTCATGCTGGAGTACAACAGTCCGGCAAGCTGGAAGGCATCGGCCAAGGATCGTCACTCTCTTTTGATCAGCCTTGTGAGCCGCTTCATAGAATATCTCAACGTCAAGGCGGCGGACCGCATCATGGTTGTGTCCGATGTGCTGAAGCAGAAGCTCGTTGAACGAGGGGTGAATGCGGACATCGTGGTGGTGAACCCGAATGGGGCGGACGCCGATGTCTTCCATCCCGATTTGGATCCAGCCCCGATCCGCCAACGTCTGAAGCTGGATGGGAAGACCGTTGTTGGGTTCGCGGGGGTTTACCGGCCTTGGCACGGAGTTGAATACCTTGCTCAAGCTGTGCCCGCCATCGCGCGCCAGCACAAGGAGGTTCAATTTCTGTTCATTGGCGATCAGGGCCTGGTGGATCTGGTGACCAAGATCGTAGGAACCGATCCGTCTTTGGGCTCCATCACATTTGCCACGAATATCCCTCACTCAGAAATGCCGACCTATTACACTGCGTGTGATGTGCTGGTCTCTCCCCATGTTCACATGGCGGATGGGGGAACCTTCTTTGGGTCGCCCGTGAAAATTTTCGAATACATGGCGATGGGCAAGCCCATCGTGGCGAGCGGCGTGGGCCAGATCGCCGAACTGCTTCAGAACGAGTCCAACGCACTGCTCACACAACCGACGGACGTGAAGGGCATCGAAAAAGCGGTCTGCCAACTCGCCGCCGACCCGGCGGCTAGGGAACGCTACGGCAAGGCTGCACGACAGACCTGCCTGGACCGATGCACCTGGCGACACAACGCAGAGCGCTTTATCGTGGCCTATCAGAAGGTGGCTTGAGGGGCGTAAGCGACAGAAGCTCTGTCCACGTCTGCGAATTCGCCTAGAATCCGACCGAACCGTCAGAGCACAGCGCGTTTTCTTCGTGAACAAGCCATCGCCATGAGAGCTCTCAAGCGCATCTGGTCCGATCTACGTGTGCTCTCGTTCGCGCAGGCCGGACGGCTCGTAATGCTGCGGGTGACGCGGCGTTGGAATCATCGACGTCAGAACGCGCTCGCCTTCCGAAAAATCGAGTGCCTCCGCAACGATCTCGCCTCCGTGATAGCCCCGGGGGTGGATCTTACCTCCCTGCTGGAAACCAAATTTTCAACGCTCGAGGGCTTTCCTATTTCACCCACCCAACGGGACCAGGTGGGTGCCCTGATCGGAGCTGAGTTTCCCGCTTGGCGAGATCGGTGCATTGCGGATGCTGAGGCTATTCTTAGGAATCAGTTTCGGATTCTAGGGCATGCGCTTTCCCTTGGGGAAAGAATCCACTGGCACAAAGACTATCTCAGCGGAGCGGAATGGTCGTCGGGCAAGCCCATCCCATCGCCTGGCGGGCCTTCGGACCACGGGCCTGACATAAAATTTGTTTGGGAGCTCTCCCGGTTTCACCAGGGCGTCACCCTCGGTCGAGCGTTTGCCATCACAGGGGATGAGCGCTACGCAGAAAAATTTGTAGCCCTGTTTACCGAGTGGCAGTGAGCGAACGGAGCGTGCGACGGACCCAATTGGACCTGCGCCATGGAGGTCGCGATTCGTGCGGTGAATCTTCTCTGGGCCGCTTCCCTGGTCAGCTCCAGCCGCGCTTTTCGCGGCGAAATCCGCGAGACCTTCGTTTCAAGCCTGCTCTGTCATGGCGCTTACATCTTTCACCACCGAGAGTATGACGAGCGTGTTGTGGGAAACGCGCTGCTGCCCATCAATGGCAATCATTACCTGTCGAATCTCGTTGGACTTCTTTTCATCAGCGCCGCCTTCCCTGAATGCCGTTTCTCCTCAGAATGGCAGGCATTTGCCACACGAGAATTTTTTCGGGAGGTGGAATCACAGGTGGATGAGGAGGGCGTTAACTGGGAGTATTCACCCAACTACCATCGCCTGGTTCTGGAGCTGGTGCTGTCGACCCATATTCTTCTTGAAAGACAAGGGGTTTCAACTCCCCCACCACTCCGGACAAAGATGAAACGGATGCTCGACTGGATGCGGCACTACCGGATGCCCAGCGGAGAGATTCCAGCAGTCCGGGATGTCGACAATGGCAGGCTCTGCATCCTGGGAGACGACGAGCTGACCCGGCATGACCATCTCATGGAACTCGGAGCCAAGCTCTTCGGCGAGCCACAGTTTCTGCCGGCTCAACCCCATGAGGACTGTCTGTGGCTATTGGGTCCCAAAGCCAGCACCCGCACAGCGGACCACCCAGGCTTGGCCGAACGGCTTCCGCCGAGTCGGCTTTTTCAAAACAGTGGGTTTGCAGTGATGCGGAAGGACTCCCTTGCAGTGCTTGCCATCTGCTGCCCAAAGGGAATGAGCGGTTATTGCGGGCATACCCACAATGATTTCCTAAGTTTTGAGCTGGAGGCCTATGGCCGCCCCTTCCTCATCGACCCAGGTTCCTATGTCTACAGCCGCAGCCGCGAGTGGCGCAATCGCATGCGGGGCACCGCATGCCACAACACCCTGATGCTCGCGGGAAAGGAGCAAAACTCGTTCCCAGCTCATGAGCTCTTCGAGATTGATTCCCTGTCCAAACCCACCGTCCGGGAGTGGAAAACGCAAACGGAGGCCGACATTCTTGAAGGAGAGTATCCGATTTTCTTGGGAGAGGGCAAACAGGCCATTCACCGGCGTCGTTTCGTTTTTCTGAAGCATGAAGGGGTCTGGGTGATTCGTGATCGAGTGGAAGGGACGGGAGAATACCTCATCGAAACCCGGTTTCACTTCGCCCCGAAAGTGGACATTGCCGACTGTGGCATGGGCGTTTTTGCGACTCGCTTCAACTCAGGGGCCAATCTGATCCTCGCAGGGCCCCCAAAGTCAGCCCTGACGGCTGTAATTGAGGAGGGCTGGGCCTCCAGGTCCTATGCTCAGAAGGAATCGATCCAGGTGCTCCGCTTTTCAGGCACGGTCACACTGCCCTACGAACAGACCTTCGTTCTTTGCCCTCGCGAAACGGGAGCAATGCCCCCTTCGGCCAGCACACTTTGGGAGGAGCTCACTCCCAAGGCCAATGAGAATCTCCCAATTTAGCATTGCCCAAATCCAATGGCCTGAATATTGCTAGATGATCATTGCATGAAACTACAGGTCGTATGCCCTTTGGTCGCCGCAATTCTCCACTTGGGCCAGCAACTCTGGGCGGCAACGCCCCCTGCAGGCCCCACAGGGTTGAAGGTCATTCCCGGAATCGATACGGTTCTTGCGGAGGACAGAGTCGCTGCGTGGTCACCGGGGGTGCCTGGAGGTATCCCGATCTATCCAGAAGGGGTGAACGTGAAGAACGCGCCCTACAATGCGGTGGGGAATGGCATCGCCGACGATTACTCGGCCATCACCAACGCCATTGCTAAATGCGCCAACGGAAAAGCGGTTTTCTTTCCGGCGGGCACGTATTTGGTCTCCAAGCAGATCAAGATCGAGAACAAGAGTATCGTGCTGCGAGGGGCGGGGGCCTCGAGCACCCGTCTGCTGCTGACCGACACGAATACGACGGACGGAGCCAGTATTTATTTTCGAGGTTACTCAGGGAACAAAACGCCCCTGCTAGGCGGGTATGACGAAGGCTCAACCAAAGTCACACTGGCCTCCACGGCTGCCTTCAACATTGGGGATGATGTGAAGGTGGAGCAGGACAATGACCCTGAGGTGATGGAGGGCAACATTCCGGGCGGAATCGTTGGAGGTGCCGCTCGGTATCAGGCTCAGTTCAATCAGGTGATCGCGAAGACCACCACCAGCCTCACCCTGAAGCGACCCTTGTTTTGCAAATACAAGGCTTCGATGAATCCTGTGATTCAAAACATGTACCTCCTCGCTCGCTGCGGTATAGAAAACATGTATCTGGATCAGCGCGGTAAAAGGGACACGACAGTGTTGATGTTCCAGTCCCGGCACTGCTGGGCTAGCGGGATCGAGAGCACGAACGCCAACTGGACGCATGTCGGCCTGGACACTTCTTTCGGCTGTGAGCTACGCAACAGTTTCCTCCATCACGCGAAAACCTACGGCCAGGGCGGGTATGGTGTGGGCATCGCTAGATCCACCGACTGTCTGGTTGAGGACAACATCTTGTATTATCTGCGGCACTCGGTGGTCATCCAAAACGGTGCAGCGGGCAATGTGATCGCCTACAACTATTCGCATCGAGCTTTCGACAAGGCGTATCCGAACACAGATTATCTGATGTCCGACATTGAGCATCATGGTGGGCATCCCCACAAAAACTTGGTGGAGGGAAATGTCTGTGCAAAGTTGACTCTCGACAATTATTGGGGCTCCAGCCGTCACAACACTCTCTTTCGGAATCACGTTGAACGGTATTCGCAAGGCCTCACAAAAATCGTCCAATACTCGGTCTGGGCCATTCAAATCGATCGCGCTCAACTGTCTCACAACGTGCTTGGCAACATCCTTTGTCGGCCCAATGACCAAGGTCAGGTGGTCTCGCTGGGCGGCGGCGAGTGGAAAGAAGCTTACGACACCCGCGTGACCAACACGATGGTGTTTCATGGCAATTTCGACTATGTATCCCGAACGACCCAGTGGGACCCCCGCGTCCCCAGCCGGGATCTTCCTCCGTCTCTTTACCTCACGGAGAAGCCCGCATTCTTTGGAAGCTTGGCATGGCCGGCATTCGGGCCCGGAGCGACGGACACCACACCGGTACATGGAACCATTCCAGCCCGCCAGCGTTGGATTGCTCGCTTTGGAAACCCCTAAACAGAACTGCACAACAAGCCGATATCCCAGCGGAAGGGTAGGCGGCCAAAGACGGCGCATCGATGAAGTATGCAGAGCAAGGTGATCATTACGATCGATACGGAAGTTCGCAACGAGGGACGCCATATTCCCGAAGCCTTTGAGCGTTATGTACTCGGGAGCGACCAGCCAAACAACTACGCCACCCTCTGGCTCGCTGACACGCTAAAGCGCCACGGTGTTCCCGGTGTCTTCTTTCTCGACGTCTATGGCACGGCGGAGTTCCCAAAAGCCTCCTACGAGAAGCTTTGCGAAGGTCTTCTAAACCAGGGGCACAGCGTTCAACTCCACACCCATCCCGACCGGATGTATGATCGTGCGAGGCTGAACATGCATGAGTATTCCCTGGCGGAACAAATTGACATTGTTCGGGAGGGTATCTCGCTGCTGAAGCGATGGACCGGCCAGGTACCTCACGCGCATCGCGCTGGAAGATATGGAGCCAATCGGGATACGCTCACCGCGCTCAAGAGGAACGGGATTTTTTATGACAGCTCGTTCTTCTTCGGACGCGAGAACTGCCACCTCCCATTCCCCATGTCGAACGACCCCTTCGATGGTGACGGGGTGCTGCAAATCCCGGTGACCGTGGCCCCGATCCCGATCGCCAAGCTCGGGAAGGAGTTTCCCTGGTGGACCCGCCGTCTCTGGAAGCGGTATCAAAAACTCGATGTGAACAGCATGGTAGCGCCCAGACTCTGCGAGTGCGTGCTGGATGCCTACGGGAAGGTGCCCTACATCATCCTCTTCATGCACAGCTTTAGCTTTTCCAAGAGGACAGCGGCCGGTTTCGTGGCCGACCAGCCCGGAATTGACTCCCTGAAGGCAGTGCTGCAGTTGATCAAGGAGAAGTCCATGCCCGTAGTTACCTTCGATCCAGTGCTTGCTGATTTCCCTGACTACGACAAAGCTCCGGCGGCCGCGCTTTGTTAAAGGACGGCCGCAACCAGTCAGAACCATCAACCGAAAACCCAGAAGTTGCCCTCAGAGTTCCTCTATACGCCCGCATGAGCAAAAATTCTGTGCTGTTCGTGATCTACGACTTCCCGCCTGAAGGCGCGCGGGGAACGAAGAGGTCCATAAAGTTCATCCGATACCTGCCCCAGAACGATTGGTCCACTGTCATTTTAACCGTCGAGTGCAGCCCGACGAAGTGCTCCGAAGACAAGTCACTCTTCGCTGAGCTACCTCCAGATCTCGTTGTTTACCGTGCACGGACCCTTGAGTCCTTGTTCCACGGCAACTCTGCCCACTCTGCCCCGCCACAAGCCACCGCAGGCGCACCCAAGACAACCACGGCTACGGCACCCAAGAGACCCTCGGCACTCCGTCGCATGCTCCTCTGGGCGTTCCGTACGGTGGGTAAAGCTACCCGCATTCCGGATGCGCGTATCTTATGGCTACCCTTCGCAGTCATCATGGGCTACCGAGCCGCGAAGCGACATCAGTGCAAAGTCCTCTACTCCTCTGGGCCTACCCACACCAATCATATGGCGGGGGCCATGCTGTCCCTGCTGACGGGCCTCCCTCTGGTGATGGACTTTCGCGATGCGTGGGTCGGCAATCCAGCGGCTCCAGAACTGGGCTTTTGGATTGGGGGTTGGAATCGTCTGTTTGAAAAGACCTGCATCCGTATTGCAAAATGCGTGGTGTGCACTACAGATGGCATCAAAGCGGATTTTGAAAAGCGCTATCCTTCGATCCCGAACAAATACGTCACCATCACCAACGGCTTCGACCGATCGGACTTCTCAAGCGATGTGGTCCTTGGACCCGCTCCCAAGACGCCTGTGATGACGATGCTCCACGCGGGCACTCTCGGTGAAGAAAGGTCACCTCGGGAGTTCCTTCAGGCTTTGGGCGAGATAGCGAAAGAAAACCCCGCGTTGCGAGCCGGTGTGAAGGCAGTCTTCGTGGGCAAGAATACGCCTTTCAATGACGGCCACACTATCGAGCAGTACCTTGACATGTTCAACTGTCGGGACATGGTGAACATCGCAGGTTACGTTTCCCGCAAAGAAAGCCTGGATTACATGATCCAGTCAAACGTGCTGCTGCTCATCATCGGCCGCGTACCGAAGGAAGGGGCCTTCGTCTATGGGATCTCGGGCAAACTCTATGACTACGCTGCCGCCGGGAAACCGGTGCTCACGCTTTCAGAACCCGGCTCGACTGCTGCGGTCGCCGAACGACTGACCCTGGGGCCGGTTGTCGATCTAGACAATATCGACCAGATAAAAACGGCGATCCTAGCTCTGTGGAAGAGCCACAAGGCTGAGGCGATTCCTTACTCTCCCAACCTGGAACTCCTCAAGTCATTCGAGTTCTCCAGCCTTGCCGGCCGTTTGGCAGAATCGTTCAACCAGGTCAGCAAACAGGGCTGATCGTTCGGACCGCAACTAAGTCGGCCCCATGCTTAGGCGATCCCCTTAACAATGCCAATCCGACTCCTCAGCAAACGTCCGGCATGGTGTTTAACAGTCCAGGGTTGGTGCGTGGTGCTCGCAACCCTGAGCGCGGTACTCCTCTTACTCCTCTTCGGCAGTGGCTCTTTCCTAAGCCCCACCGTCCGTGTCGAGGCGGATGTGCTGGTGGTGGAGGGGTGGCTGCCGGACTATGCCCTCAAGGATGCGGTCGAGGAGTTTCACCGAGGCAAATATCGCTACGTGATCACCGCGGGCAGCCCCCTTCTCAGCGGCTACTATCTCTCAGACCGGAAGACAAGTGCGGACCTGGCGGCGGAAACGCTCATCAAGGTCGGCATGTCGAGCAACAGCATCGTCAGGGCTCCCGGCCCGCTCGTGTTGCGCGGCCGGTCATTGGCACATGCCAAGGCGGTCGCCGCCTGGCTCGAAACCCACGACCCGCTGGCAAAGGGGATCAACGTCTATACGATTGGCGTACACTCCCGTCGAACCTGGATGACCTTCAAGGCGGTCTCGAACGGCCGTTTCCCTGTGGGCGTGATCGCCCACCCCGACGCCGCATTCGATCTGAACCGCTGGTGGACGAGCAGCGAGGGGATAAAGGCGATAACCACGGAAGGCTTGGGCTACCTCTGGATGTTTCTCCGAGGTGTGGAATGAACTGCGGAGCCATCACAGCCTCAGAACTCCTGACCTAGAGTGGAATCAGGCTGAGCCCACTTGGCGATAGACGAGACGGAGCGATGTGGAGGGAAAGGCCGTGAGACCCGGAGGAGGTTCACACAGAGTTCTCAGAGGTCACAGAGTTCCTGATCAGAACCGGCCCAGCGTCTTACTCTGCGAACCCCGTGAACTCTGTGTGAGATCGCTTCCGCCGGGCTGGGGGAAAGCCGGATGCTGGAATTCTGTGGCCCTGCCCCCGACAGTTCCCAGTCCTCGCTGTGGGCACTTTTTGCCGGGTTGTTAAGTTAGGCGGTCCCTGAGTCGATCCGGCTTTTCCTGCTGGTATAGATGTGCAGTATCGGGCGCGGGAAGCGCTCTCTTCGGTGGCGTCACCTGCCCTTGCCAGCCATGAGCTCTGGCCTTACAGAGGACACTAGGGCGTGCGGTGTTTGTAGAGTGCAGCGACGAAGTGTGTTTAAGCGCAACCGCTATTTGACGATACATCGATCGATGCGATGTGTCGTAGCAGAGACACGGAACACGGCATCGGCTCCGCCCCCTATAGCCTGATGTCAAGATGTGGAAGGGGAACCGTGGCAATGAATTTATGAGCACTATGGGACAAGTAGATCAAACGCAAGCGGGCGCGCACTCGATCACAAAACTAAAGGTTTTGGTGATTGCTGGAGCGCGACCCAACTTCATGAAAGTTGCCCCGTTTCTACAGGCGGCCAAGGCACATAACCAACGGCTGCAGGGTTCGGGAACCGAGGTGGAGTGTCGGCTGGTGCATACCGGGCAGCATTACGATGAGAAGATGTCCGACGTCTTCTTCCGCGAGCTAGGAATTGGGAAACCAGACGTAAACCTGGAGGTAGGCTCTGGCAGTCACGCCGTGCAAACAGCGACCATCATGATCAAGTTCGAGCCGGTCTGCCTCGAATACAAACCCGACTGGCTTGTGGTCGTCGGCGACGTCAACTCAACGCTGGCCTGCACACTCGTGGCAAAGAAGCTCGGGATCAACGTCGCCCATATCGAAGCGGGCCTCCGAAGTTATGACCGCGCCATGCCGGAGGAGATTAACCGCCTAGTGACCGATTCCATCTCCGATCTCTTTCTCACCCCATCGCCCGACGCCGACGAGAATCTTCTCAAGGAAGGGATTCCGAGGGAGAAGATCGTGCTTGTTGGGAACATTATGATCGATTCGCTCGTCACGAATCTGAAACAGGCCAGCGCGAGCAAAATCCTGGAAAAGGTAGGTGCCAAGGCCAAAGAATTCGTGTTCGTCACGCTCCACCGTCCTTCCAACGTCGATGATAAGGCAAGCCTCAGCCGCATCATGGAAGAGCTGCGCAGACTTTCGGAGCGCCTCCCGATCGTCTTCTCGATGCATCCACGCACCTGCAAGATGCTCGAGACATTTGGAATCGATGGATCAAGCAATCCCCGCTTCCAGATTATTGAGCCGGTGGGCTATCACGATTCGCTCTGCCTCGCTCGCAACGCCAGGCTCGTACTCACGGACTCAGGCGGTCTCCAGGAAGAGACGACCTACTTCCAAACGCCCTGTCTCACCTTGCGCCAAAACACCGAGCGGCCCATCACGGTGACCCTGGGGAGCAACAAACTCACCAATGTCTCTCAACTGCGCGCGGACCTGAACACAGTGTTCGAAGGGGTGCCCTTGAAATGCCAGATTCCCCCACTCTGGGATGGCAACACAGGAGTACGCTGCATCGAAGCCATCCTCCAGCACCCAGCGCGGGTGGCGAAAGCCTAAGGCTAGTCTCTCTGCAATGAATTCGGCGTGTGACGGCCTGGTCCTGCTGGCGATCCCGATCATGTTCGTGATCGGCCTTCGTCGGCCGGATTGGCTGCTCCTCATCTGGCTCGCATTGAGTCCACTGCAAAACGACACCATCTTCTTCGGTGTTAATTTTCGTGTCGCGTCGTTTGATCGTTTGGCTTGCATCACCAGCATCGTGAGCCTCATGGCAGGCGGTCGGCTGATGGAGGCCATTCCAAAACGCCTCTCGAATTTTGAAAAGACTGCGCTGGTTTTCCTGGCGGTCTTCCTGATTGAAGCCCTGTTCACCGCTGACATGCGGGATGCCTTCTCCCTGTGGACCCAGGCGACAGATCTGTTCGGAATTCCCCTGTACCTCTACTTCCTCCTTCGCTATCTTCTGCTTCGCGAAGGGACCTATGACGATGTGTTCGAGGGAAATTTGGCCACGACTCTAGCCATTGTAGCTCTCTATTGCGCCTGCATGGGGATCTTTGAGCAGGCCACCAAATTTGATATCCTCGATCGCAGCGCTCGAGGGCTGAGAATTTCGGAGGATGGGGACAGCTTGCGTGCGAACGGGCCTTTCGCTGCTCCTGGCGTTCTCGGACTCTACCTGAATCTCACCACACTCTTCATTATTTGTAGGTGGAGAATGCTTCACGTCTTGGGTGTGAAACTGAAACGGTGGAAAGCGTGGCCGTTCTCGATCCTAATGGCCGGTGGTATCTACTCCGTGATGTTCCGCAATATGTGGGGAGGCTTTATCGGGGGCTACGTTATCCAAACCGTGCTGAACCCCCGATTCAGAGGCAAGTTCGCCGTAGGACTGGTTGTCCTCGGGTTGGTAGGTGCCAGCGCTTGGGGAGTGATCTCTCAGACGGATCTGTATCAAGAGCGCATCACCAATGTGAGCAATATCCATGATCGCCTGAATGCATGGGCCTACGCCTTCCGGGCGCTGTCCGAGCATCCGCTGATGGGGATAGGTTACGGGGGGTTGAAGTTCTATATCCGTGGTGCACAGGAGAGGGGCGACGACCTTCGCTGGTTTGAAGACACGCCTGCCACCTACCATCCCCACAACACCGTGATTGCGATGCTGGGTGAAAATGGCCTGCTCCTGACGATCCCTTTCCTCCTAATGATTTTTCAGATCGTCCAGAAAGCGTGGCAATTGCTCCGTTTCCAAACCAAGAAGGTGGACCGAGAGTTTGCGTTCTTTGCCTGCGGTGCCCTCTTTGCGCTGCTCGCGCCCCACATGACCGATCGATGCTTTGCCTGGGCCAAATACAACAACCTGCTCTTTATTTTGTTCGGCCTGATTGCAGCTCGCCATGTGCAGTGGTTGGGCGGTTTGCAAAACCGCAGCGATCCGAATTCGACCGAGGGATCTTCGGAGCAAGAACACCCTCAGCATACCACGGCCCATGTCGCCTAGCAGGCCCTCGAAATTTGAAAGTCCTTCCGTGAGGCACCGACCGGGACTATGCCTCGGTTCAATGGATTTTTGGCTGCGGGCCTGCTAGGATTCAAACTCCGACTGCCGGATTTTGAGTCTTTCCGCCCTACGCACCAGGGCCCACCCAAAGGTCGATTGTTGCAATTCACGCTATTGCCTTCCCCTCGAGAGTTCAGATAATAGACCCATGTCTCACCTCCGATCCTCAATCAGTTCTGGGCTGAACCACGCCCGATGTACCTGGCTTTTTTTCACTCTTCTCGGAGCCTCCTCCGCGGCCGCACAGTTCAAGCCTCATCCGTGGGTGCTGTCGGCCAATGAATCGAAGATCGATCTTACCACGGGCGCCTCGCGAGTTTCCGGGCCAGCGGGGAACGATAGCCTCACACTCCTCGACTTTACCCAGTTTCCACCCTCGGTCACCCATCTTCCAAAGATTAGCAACTCGGTACTTGGGCCTCCCTCCAACGTCGCAATCACGCCCGATGGTCGATGGGCTTTCGTCTCGGACTCGATCCGACTCGATCCCGCCTCGCCCGGCAAGTGGCTCCCCAATCGCTTCATCCACATCCTGGATCTTTCTTCCACCCCCCCGAGGGTCGTAGGGCAGGGTGAATCGGGTGAGCAGCCTTCGGGTCTGGCGATCACTCCCAACGGACGAATGCTCCTGGCGGCCAACCGCGCTGGCGGATCCGTCACCGCCTTCCGCTTCGCAGACGGACGGCTAGAGAAGCTAGCTGAGATCTCACTAGGGCTGCCCACGGACGAAGTGAGCGACGTCGCCATGGCGCCGGACGGCCGACGCGCCTTCGTCAGTGTCCGTTTGCGCGGCCATCTGCGGGAGTTGAAGATCGACGGTGAGGCCGTCACCGCCACCGAGCGGAAGTTCTCGGCATATGGACGCCCCTATAGGGTGCAGGTGACCCCGGACAATGCCTTGGTCCTTACCGCCGGCGAAGGCTTCGGCAACGGTGCCGACACCGACCTTCTCTCCATCATCGATTTGGCAGCCAACCCGCCCCGAACCACCGACTACGTTCCCTTGGGCAGGGCACCCGAGACGCTTGAGCTGAGTCCAGATGGCCGCTGGCTGGTGGCCGTGCTGATGAACGGCTCAAATCTGGCCCCCACCGATACCCATCGCGGGGATCAAGGCCAGATTGTGGTGTTGGAACGTGAGGGGCGGAGTTTCAAAAGGAGGCAAACCCTATCCGTAGGGCCGATTCCCGAAGGGGCTATCTTCACCCCGGATGGCCGCCATGTTGTGGTGCAGTGCCATCCTGAAAAGCGGCTCTGGTTGTTTGAAGTCACCCGAAGCGGGCTTCGCGACACCGGCAAGCGAATCGAAGTGCCTGGCATGCCCTCGGGCCTAGGGACCTTGGCAAGAGGTTCAAGATAGCGATCCGCTTATGGAGCTTTCGATCCCTTGTCGACGTGCCATGGCAGCGAACAGGCCTCCCTTTTTCAAAAGCTCTTGGAATGAGCCATCCTCAACGATCCGTCCCTTTTCCAGAACGAGGATTCGGTCCATGTTGATCAGGGTAGACAGTCGATGAGCCACGCAAAACACGGTCCGATGCTCAGCGAGGGCATCGATGGAACGTTGGACCTCAGACTCAGACTTGCTGTCCAGCGAAGCGGTCGCTTCGTCGAGAACCAGAATAGGGGCATTGCGCACAAACGCCCGGGCGATCGCCAGACGCTGGCGCTGGCCGCCTGAGAGATTCGAACCTCGCTCGGTGACCCGTGCGTCGTAGCCGCCTGGAATCGATTCGATGAAGTCGTGAGCGAACGCGGCCTTCGCCGCCTCTTCGATGTCGGAACGACTGGCACCCAGCCGACCGCAGGCAATATTCTCCGCCACCGTTTGGTCAAAAAGCACAACCTCCTGGCTGACCAGTGCCATCTGATGTCGAAGGTCGGCGGTATGCATGGAACGTAAGTCCACGCCGTCCAGACGAATGCTGCCGGAGGTGGGATCGTAGAAACGGAAGAGGAGATTGAGCAAAGTGCTCTTCCCTGAGCCGCTCTCACCGGCCACGCCCACTTTCTGTCCCGCAGGGATCGTGAGAGTCACCCCCCGCAGCACCGTGTCTCCTCCATACCCGAAGCATACCTGATCCAGCTCGATCGAATGTGAAAACCGGGCCGGTTTGATGGGCTGCGATGGCTCGACCACCGTGGGCTGCTCCTCCAGAATCTGGCCGAGACGCCGCACACCCGCACTCGACTGCTCAAAAAGGATGTGCAAATTGGCGATCTTCTTAAACGGCGTGTAAACGGCCACTAAACCCAGCACGAAAGGCATCATCTCCTTAGGCTCCCGCCCGCTGACAAAGAGGAAGATAACAAGAACGCCAAAGATGAAGGCGGTGACCGTCTCGATGATCGGATTGACCAACTCCTTCGCTTGAACACTTTTCACCCCGTAACGCACCAGATCGTGAGCGTGGTCACCGAAGCGTTCCGCCTGATAAGCCTCCAGCCCGAATGCCTTGACCACTCGAATCCCTGTCAGGATCTCGAAGAGCAGGCTCGATTGAGACACCTTGGTGCTCACGCTCCGATCCGAAGCGCGCCGGATCTTTTTCCCAAGGATCACCACCGGGAGCACACACGCGGGGAGCAACACCAGGAGAAAAAGCGTCATCTTTGCATCCATCAGAAAGAGCACGACGAAGACAAAGAACACGGTGCTCGGTTCCTTGATCAGATCGGATAAACCCAAGTTGAGGCTTCGGTGCAGCCACGCGGTGTCGGACTGCACCCGAGCCGTGAGATCTCCCAGCTTGGATTTGTTGAAGTAATCGATGGAAAGTGAATGCAACTTCTTCAGCACATCCACCTGCATATTATTGATCACACGTTCTGTAACCCAGCCCAGGCAGTAGCTGCTCAAGTATCCGGTAAAGCCCCGGATCGCCATAAGAAGGGGGAAAAGCAGCAGCACCCCTGCGATCTGACGGCTATCGAGCTTGCGATGCGCTTTGGGAAGCCAGACGTCGAGAGCCGTCATCACTTCCTCCCTGAAGCGTTTGGTAGACATCTCCAGAGCCTCGAAGGGTTTCTTAAGTCGTGGAAATTTGTCCAGATAGGATACCTTGGCCACCTCCTCCTTGAGTGTCTGCGTCGGAGGATCCAACCGATCCATGATGACCTTGAAGGCGGGCACCAAGGCTCCGTTTACCGCAGAGAAAAGCAAGCCGAGCAGGATGCCCAGAAAGAAGCGCGTTCGATAGCGCCGCAGATAGGGCCAGCCAAAGCGAAGGATGTCTCGCAGATTGCTCATCAGTTCTTCATTACCCGGGGAGAAGTGGGCCGGAGTCAAGGCCGATACGGAGCCCTCTTCGTTAATGTGCACATCTCAGCACCTCGTAATCGTACTTCCTTAATCCATCCCGATCACGGCCGGATCCCCATACAGAGTGAACGATCCAGCTCGGGTGATGCGCACGTTCATCAGCTCCCCGCGGTGACGCTCGGAACCATCGAACACCACGATGCGGTTGCAGCGGGATCGACCCATCATTCGGGCAGCATTCCGCTTGCTTGGGCCTTCCACAAGGATGTCCATGAGATGTCCCACGCAAGCCTCGTAGCGCCGTCCAGAGACGTCGTTGATGAGCGCAAGCAAGCGCTGATTGCGATCCTCTTTCACTTCGTCCGTTAGCTGATCGGGCAAGGTGGCCGCGGGTGTGTCGCGACGAGGCGAGTAGCGAAAGATGTAGGCGTTGTCAAAGGCCGCTTCCCGAACCAGAGATTCCGTCTCCAGATACTCCTGTTCCGTCTCACCCGGAAACCCGACGATGATATCAGTGGTAATGCCCATGTTCGGCTTCACCGAGCGCAGCTTGCCGATGATCTCCAAGAAACGTTCGCGCGTGTAGCCGCGGTGCATGGCTTTGAGAAGGCGGTTGCTCCCGCTCTGCACGGGGATATGGGCGCTCTCCACCAGCTTCGGCAGCCGACCATAGGCCTCCACCAGATCGTCCCCATACCCCTTGGGATGCGGGGAAGTAAAGCGGATGCGCTCCAGGCCATCCACGTCGTGCACGGCGTCCAACAGCTGGACGAAGGCGGACCGGCCATTCTGCACAGGGATATCCCGGCGACCGAAGCTCGTCACAATCTGCCCCAGCAGGGTGATCTCTCGCACGCCTCGGGACACAAGTTCCCTGCATTCCTTAACAATGTCAGGAATGGTTCTGCTGCGCTCCTCACCTCGGGTGCTTGGCACGATACAGAAGGTGCAGTGTTGATTGCAGCCCTGCATGATACTGACAAAAGCGGTCACCGACCGCTCATCCCCAACACCGTTCAGGAGATGCTCCCGAATGGTGGACTGGCTCCCCGGCTCCGCGTCGACATCCACCACGTGCTCACGTCGGCCGTGCAGCAGATCATCAATATAATCCGCGGCGCGGTGGAACTTCTGAGTGCCAAGCACCAGGTCGACATCGGGAAGCTTGTCGATCAGCTCACGACCGCGGCTTTGTGCCATGCAGCCCATGAAGCCGAGTACGACATCCGGACGGTTCTTCCGGACGTCCGCAGCAAGGTTCTGCATCTTCCCGATGGCTTTCTGTTCCGCCATGTCTCGCACACTGCACGTGTTTAGGAGGATCACGTCCGCATCCGCCTCGGAGGTGGCAAGGAGATACCCTTTGGCCACCAGCTGTGCGGCGACCTGTTCGGAGTCGCGCTCATTCATCTGGCAGCCGTACGTCTTGATGTAAACACTCGGCATGGGATGTATCCTGAACCAAACCCGGCGGGGGCTCAACGCTGGAGAACAGGACGGAGAACGGTAGCTTCCAGCACTCCCCTTTGGTCGCGTCGCATTCCCCCCAGGCGCCCAGGGGCCGGAACCCGAGGAGGTAGGTTCTAATGGAACGGCAGAAACTGCCGTAATACATGCTGGTGTTTGGAGTTTCTCGTTGCACGGCCTGGAACTGGATCGGTAAGGTCAGCCTCCAGAAGGCGCTACCAGCCAGCTCACCACCGCCGCACGTATGAAATCTGATCGATCCAAGAAATCCTCTACGCCAACCAAGGCCGGTTCCAGTAAAGCCTCCACTTCCGGGAGGAAGCCCCTGGTCAAACCTGCCCCAGCTCGCAAGGAGATCCTGGAGATCCCCTCCATCCTCCTGGAAGGAGACGCCCCACCCCAAGAGGATCGCAGCGGGCCTGGAGAACGTTTCTCCCTCGGCACACACTCCCTGGGCGCCCCGGCGGACGTGCTCAGTCAAGCCCTTCCTGAAGCCTATGGCACGCGCAAGCTGCTGCTGATCGCTCGAGACCCCCACTGGCTCTATGCGCATTGGGATTTCACCTCGGAACAGCTGCGAGAGTGCAACGCCAAGTCGATCGACAAACATCTGGTGCTTCGGGTACACAAGGAAGCCATCGAGGACACTCCATTCGCCGAGATCCACGTGCATCCAGAGTCTCGACATTGGTTTATCCATGTCGGTCGAGGCAGCACCCGATTTCTCTCCGAACTCGGCTACTATTCCGGCCAGCGTCGCTGGACACGTGTCACCGTCTCCGAAGCCACTCTCACACCTCCTGAGACCGTTTCAGACGACCGCTCCGCGCGCTTCGCCACACTCACTACGGAAGTCTCTGTTAGGCAGCTCGTGTCCTTCGTAAAGAGCGCTGCTCGCCAGCATGAGGCCTTGTCCGAGACCCTTCACGATCTTCGAGAGTCTGGCCATCCCTCGCTTCCTTCGGATGCCACCGTGGCAGGAGCCCCTTGGACGCCTGAGCAAGATCGCGCTCTGGCCGAGATGCTCTCCATTGACGAGGTCCGACGCGTCTGGATCGGTTCGCTGGAGATCACCGAACTTATCCGAGGTCAGATGGCCAAAGAACTCTCCTCCGCAGCGGCCGCGCAGTTTTCTCACTCCCTGCCCGAGCTCCCCAGCAGCTTGGGGGTTTCCAGCCTATCCAGCCCTTTCGGCGGTGCATCCGGGGACCGGCGCAAAGGCTTCTGGTTCAACGTGAACGCAGAGTTGATCATCTATGGAGCGACGGAGCCAGACGCACAGGTCACGATCGGGGGACGCGTGATCAAGCTCCGATCCGACGGGAGCTTCAGCTATCGCTTCGCCCTGCCCGACGGCCATTTCGATCTGCCAGCCGTCGCGGTCTCGTCGGACAAAACCGATGCGCGCAGCGCTGAACTCAAGTTCAGCCGCCAGACGAGCTATGCTGGCGAGGTCGGAAAACATCCTCAGGACGCCGCCCTCCGGCCGCCCCGGGTCGAAAACATCCGTTAATCAACTGCCAGGCCCCTGTCTATCGGCCGTTTGCAGGGCCATCGTCCAGACTGCCCAAGGCTCGAATGCCTATGATCCGCGTTGCCACCCATGCTCCGTGGAAAGGGAAATCTCGCCCGAGTTCCCGGCCTTGGCGGCCCCTCACCCTGCTACTCGCTCTCGGGTTTAATCTGATGCACCCGGCGGCGGCCCGGGCAGCCGCCGGAGTAGATCTTTTCGAGTCGGTGGAGGTTTCCGAGATTCAGCTCATGGTTTCCACCCTGGACATGGAGCGTTTGCGCTCCAAGCCTCGTTCAGATGTCCCTGCTCGCGTGCGCTGCAGCTCGTCCTATGTCGGGAGAGCCTCGCTACATGTCAAAGGACGACGAGGCAGCCTTCGCACTCTCGACGAGAAGCCATCGCTCACCCTCTCCTTTGAGGGGACCGCATCGTCACCCCGTTTTCATGGCCTGCTAAAGTTTCACCTGAACAACTCGGTAGAAGACCCCAGCTATCTCAACGAGTGGGTTGGATCGGAAGTGTTCCGTGCCGCAGGGCAACCTGCGCCGCGTGTGGCACATGCCCGAGTCACGCTGAACGGGCGTTCGCTGGGACTTTTCGTTCTCAAGGAAGGAATGACCGAGGACTTTCTACGACGGACATTCGACGATCCAAACTGCGTCGTCTACGAACCTGGGATCGGACACGATCTTGACGAGCAGTTAGACTCCAGACCGCGTCGTCTTCCACAGGGCTGGCCCACTCCCGCGCTGCTAGCGCAGGCCCTGCAGGAATCCAGCGTGTCGAAGCGCCTGGAACTGACCGAGCGTTGGATGGATGTGGATAAGTTCATGACGTTTATGGCTCTCGAGGTCATCACCGGACATCGCGACGGATACTGCCTTGCCCGAAACAATTTTCGCCTCTGCTACGCCCCTCGCACGAAGCAATTCAGCTTCGTCCCACAAGGCATGGATGTTCTTTTCGGCACACCGGATCTGGTCTGGAAGCCCGAGATGGCGGGCCTGGCTGCTCGATCCCTGATGAAAGTTCCCGCCTTAGAGGTTCGCTATCGAAATCGATTCATCGAGCTTCTTTCCAGCATGGGGTCGATGACTCCCCTTTTGGAGGGACTGGATCGACAAAGGGCCAAACTTGAGGATTCGGTGCAGAGAGAAGAAAGGGAGGCCTTTCAGGAAGCCAGTCGTCGTCTGCAAGGCAACCTGGTGAAGCGACGGGAAAGCCTGCAGAGCCAACTCGCCGCCGACCAGGCCACTCTCCCCGCCTTCAGCGGTGGGACAATGGAGCTGCGTGACTGGACGCCACGGAACCCTCCCGACGGGGGATCCCTAGGCCGCGTGGAGGCCCATCAACGCGAGATGACTCTCCACATACAAGCGGGTCCGAAGACGAGCGCCTCATGGCGTACGCAGCTGCGTCTACCCCCCGGACACTACGAGTTCACGGCGGAGGTACGAACGTCAGGCGTGAGACCCCTTCCTTTCGGAGAGCGACAAGGTGCAGGCCTGCGACTTGCCGGCAGGGAGGAGCGGAGCGCGATCAGCCTGAGCGGGGATGTGGATTGGACACGCCTAACAGTCGAGTTTAACTGGGATGGGCAAGGCGTAGCAGATCTGCTCTGCGAGCTCCGCGCGAGCGCGGGCGACGCGTGGTTCGATCTGAGCTCACTACGGCTGAGACAGACCCCTGTCCAGGCCGAGTAAACCCGCCCAGCAACAATGAGAGAGGCCCCTCTCAGGCGCCTTTGGGATGGAGAGCTGCGTACCAGCACCCCGCGAAGAGAATCAGAAATACGGTTTTCCCGATTCTATCCCAGCGTGCCTGACGTGCCTGCGACTCCGCCACCGGCTGCAGGATCAGCCCGAGGATAATTCCAAACACAAAGCCCAAACTGTGCACCAGCACATCCGAGGCTGGGTTGAATCCGTGGAGAATGAAGAGGAACATGGCGGCCAGGAGGCCTCGAGCCATCGTCAGCTCACGTGACCGAGCCCAATCACGAATCCGAAACGTCCGCACTGCGACCAATCCCAGCGCGGCCAGAACCATCCCGGAGGCTCCCAACCCGTGGTAGGGGGCTGCACGAAAGAGGAGTGCAGCAAGGTTGGCGAATGCTCCAGCGGCCGTTGAAGCCAGCAGGGCGCTGCCCGCGCCATATTCCGCCATCGCGATTCCGAGAAACACAATACCCGTGGTGAGATTGGAGATAAGGTGACCCAGATCCGCGTGGAGAAACAGCGCAGTCACCGCACGCCAAATCTCGCCTGCTCGCAGCAAATCCGAGTTGAAGTCCCCCTGAGCACGGAAAGGAATGGTACCGTGGGTTTGGAAAAAGTAACAGACCAGCAATAGGGCAGCCCAGGTGAGGCTTTGCGCATCAAAGATAGCCGCACGACCTGGCAGCGTGTGCTGCCAGCGGCGATGCCGGTTCTCGCGGTGATACTCGCGCAAATGCTCTAAGGCGGCGTCCTCATCCTTGTCAGCCACACGGAGTTCAGCCAGCTCACGGTCAGGCGTAGGCACGACCATCGCCTGAATATTCTGGCTGGCCAGCACCAAGCTCAATTCCATCACTCGCTGCAGGGGCCCATAGGCCGCCATCCGGGTCGATGGATCTGGCGATTGCTCGGCTCTTTTGTCAGGCGTCGTGTGAATGCCAGCTAAGGTAAGACCTCCGCTTCGCTCTCGCCACTTTTTGTTCCGAGAGGCTGGCTCTGGAGCCGTTTTGTGCTGAGCTATCCCCTTAGGGATCGTCTGGAGGCCTGCGAGGTCAGTTGAATTACCCTCTACTGTGTAGTAATGTGCGTGAGGCTGGCCAGTGTAGATTCTTAGACCACGGAGAGTGGAACTGAACCTGCTTCGCAGTTTGTAGTTTGTGAAGAGCAAGCCTGGATGACGGCTTCGGAGCGGCCGGGCTCTGCTCGTCATAGGAACGAGTCGCATATGAAGGTGATCACACCGAACTGCAGGGTGCAGTTCACTGCCGAGGACATCGCGTTTATTCAGGAGGTGCTGGGCAAGAAGCCCTCAGAGAAGGGGTTCCTCACGGAACTTCTTGCCGACGAATCCTCGCGCGATCTGCTCCTGGACTCCGAAGCGCTTCTCCATTCACTTCTGGAATCCAGGCTCTGCCTCCGAACCTCCCTCCATTTCTACTTTTACATATTGGTTCGCAATGCCCTGCGACGGGCGGGGATCCAGGAGCGAGAGGTCGCGGACTACCTTGCTGAACTCTTGACCGAATACGCCCGCCAGGAGCGTCAATTGGCCGCAGTTGGCGGCGACGGACGCCCACTGGAATACTTCTACGAGATGGTCAGTGCGCTCGATCAGGCGGACGAAAGAACCCGCTTTGAACTTCGAGCACACATGGGAAATCAGTCCTTGTTCATGACTGGGCTCTTTCCGGATCGAATCCGACACCGCGCTGAAACACGGGGATTTCCAGACCTTCGATACTACGCAGCGTTAGGTCGCTCCAGCTTTAGGGAAGCCAGCCATCATCGCTTGGCGGAGAGATATCATGTCTCGGAGGTCTTTGATAACCTGTCCCACCATTTCGAGCAGGCAAGGCGGGCGTTGAATGAGCTGGCCGATCGCGTCTTATCCCTCGGTGATTCGGGGCCTTCCACGGACTTTATGATGCGATCCTTCGGGAAACCCAGCTGAACGTTTGTGATCATCTCATGGCTATTATTGATCCATCTGGGCAGGTGAGGACTACGACGCCTGCGGATTTGTGCTGAATTCTGGAGCGTTTCCCGTTTTGCTTGAGTCGTGGGTTGGCTTTATAAGACTTTCATCAGGCCCGTGCTTTTCACACGGGGTTCGGAAGAGATTCATAACCAGACGCTCGCGGCCTTGGCATGGATGAGCCGCTCCGATCTGGGCTGTGAGCTCGCGGCAAGCTTTTGCCAAGCACCCGAACTCCCTATGGAGCTTTGGGGGCTCCGCTTCCCCAATCCCGTCGGCTTGGCTGCCGGCATGGACAAACACGCCGTTGCTGCGCCTATCTGGCCGTCGTTTGGCTTTGGGTTCAGCGAGCTGGGTGGAGTAACACGGCATGGACAATCAGGGAACCCCACCCCGCGAATGTTCCGAATCCCACCCGACGAAGCGCTGATCAATAGGATGGGGTTCAATAATCCAGGAGCCGAGGCGCTGGCAAAGACTTTGCAAACCTGGCGAGATCTGCGGCGCTGGCCCGTCCATCCCGTGGGCATCAATCTAGGTAAGTCGAAGGTCACCCCCCTTGAGGAGGCAGCCGATGACTACAGTTTCTCGTTTCGCACCCTCTGGCCATTGGCCGACTTTTTTGTAGTCAACGTGAGTTCTCCCAACACCCCAAACCTGCGCCGCCTCCAGGATGCCGATTCTCTGCGAGAGATCTTGATGCGCTTGCAGAGCGACAATCAGGCTTGTGCCCTTGCAGCGGGGCAGCAAATGGGCACCGATCGACGCGCCATAAAGTCCAAGCCCGTCCTGGTGAAGATCGCACCGGATCTAACCTTCGGAGCCCTCGATGACATCCTCCAACTCGCGGAGCCCTGCGGGCTGGCGGGCATCGTGGCCACCAACACCACCCTAGCCCGCCCAGAAAACGCCGACTCTGAGTGGCAGAAGATCTATGCAGAATCCGGCGGTTTAAGTGGCCGCCCTCTTCGTGCGCGAAGCACCGAGATCATTCGGCATCTGCATCGATCCACCCGCGGACGACTGCCGATCATTGGAGTGGGAGGCATCTTCAGCGCCAAGGACGCCTGGGAGAAGATCACCGCTGGAGCCTCTCTCGTGCAGATCTATAGCGGCATGGTGTATGAGGGCCCGACACTCGCGCGCGAAATCGTCGTTGGCCTGCAGCAACGTCTGGCGGACGCAGGCCTGAATAGCCTGCAACAAGCGGTCGGCATAGAAAGCTAGCCCAACAGAAGGTCAGAGGGTGACCGGAATGGGAAGCCCCGCCTTGTCGTTCTTAAGAATCGCAAGAAATTGCTTCATGGCGGGCGACAGTACCTTGTTCTTCTTGTAGATGGCCGCAAGCGGGCGGTGGAACTGCACGTCCTCCAGTCGGGTCTCAACCAAGGTCTGCTTGGATATCTCCTGCTCAACCGTGCCCTGCGGCACAATGGCTACGCCTGCGTTGATCTCCACGGCGCGCTTCACCGTTTCAATATTGTCAAATTCCATGACATGCTGCACCTGGACCTCGTGCTCCTTGAGGACTTTGTCAATGGCCTGACGCGTAGGGATGTCCGGCTGGAATCCGATGAACTTGGCGCCATTAAGCTCGGCAAGCTTCACCGTTTTGCGCTTAGCCAAGGGGTGCTCAGGATGGCAGATAAGAACCATCACGTCCTTTCGAAGAGCGACGACCTCCAGCTTGGGATCCTTATTGGGATACGCTACAAGGCCAAGATCCACCACATTGCTGAGGACATCATCGTAAACCTGATTGGAACGCCGATACTCGACGTGAACATTCACGGTCGGGTACGCTTTGAGAAACCTTTTAAGATAGGGGGGCAGGTCGTGGAGCCCGATGCTGTAAATGGTCGCCACCCGGACCGCTCCGGAGATGACATTCTTGATCTCCTGGAGCTTGCTGAAGAGCCCGTCATAAGTCTGGATGATTTGCTTGCTGTAATCGTAGAGCAACTGACCTTCACGGGTGAGTCTGAACTTTTTCTTGCTGCGCTCGATCAGGAGGGACTTGAACTGACGCTCAAGTGAGCTGATCTGCTGACTGACGGCGGACTGAGTCACTCCGTTAATTTGAGCTGCCCGGGTGAAACTCTCGGTTTCAGCCAGATCGCAAAACACCTTCAGGCTCTCTATTTGCATAACTAATCACCAACAATAGAGATCAGGCGTGCGAAGTCAAATGGGAGGGCAGGGCAGGGTGCGATTGGAAGTGTGCGGTCTCAAGGATGAGGTCGGTAGCCGCCAACTTCCCGGCGGTGGCCACCGACCTCATCGTTGCTGCGTTCCCTCTACTTACTCTTGGCTTTGTCTTTTTTCTCCGCTTTGGGCTTGTCGTCGGCCTTCCGAGCCAGGTTGAGCTTGGTCAGTTCGGCTCGCTCTCCATTCCGGACATAGGCTCCGGACACCGAGTCCCCGATCACTGCCTCGTCCAACTTCGCCGGCTTCTCGTGCTTAAGAACCTCGGTCTGAGGAGTGAGGTGGAAGACTTTGTCTCCAGTCGTATAGCGAAGAGTGATGGTCTTCGCCTCCGCGTCCACTGCGGCCAGCTTCCCATGAAAGGGCAGCTTGCGGAGTCCTGCCGGCGTCTCGCTGGCCGACGTGTCAGCGGCGGCCGGAGGTGCATCCTGCAGAGGGCTGTCAGCAGCGTGCAGGAACGGGTTAAGGTTGAAAGACGCTGCCAGAATCAGCCCGGCAACGAATGTACGGATAGGTTGTGTCTTCATTTGTTTTGTTTTATTGCCTCCTTTAAGGCGCACAATTCCTAGCAAACGATGGCACTCACCGCCAAGAAAAAAATTCAGAAGAGACGGGCAATCCCTAATCTGAAGGTCTCGGAAAGGAAAACTCCCCTTGAACCGCTCGCACGGGAGCGAAGGAAACACGGTGAATTGGGCTCGGCCCTTGAGCGGCGAGGGCTGCCAGATGTTGAGGGGTTGGGTAGCCCTTGTGCACCGCAAAACCGTAGCCGGGGTAGAGACGATCGAACTCCACCATCAAATGATCGCGCGTCACCTTTGCCAGAATGCTGGCGGCAGCGATGCTATAGCTGAGCGAATCACCAGAGACGATCGACGTCTGAGGAAGGGCGATCGTCGGCACATGGTTTCCATCCACGAGCACGTGATCGGGCGACGGCTTTATCTGCGACAGCGCCTCGTTCATCGCCACGTAGGTCGCTTGTAGAATATTGATCCGGTCGATGCTCGAAGCGTCAACGATCCCCACACCCCGCGCGATCTCAACGCAACTCAGCAGGAACTGGAAATAGCGCTCTCGTCGTGCCGCCGGAACCTTTTTTGAATCGTTTAGACCCTGGAGTTCATTGGGAAGTCCGGCACCAGCCCATGCGGCTGGCAGTAGGACCGCAGCCGCCACCACAGGACCGGCGAGCGGACCCCGACCTGCCTCGTCCACCCCAGCAAGCCGCATGAAACCGCGGTCCCAAGCCGAGCGCTCGAAAGCCCAGCGATCCACCACGTCCTCAGGCTGCACGCGAGGTTTGGAACTCATGGAGGCGTCTGCGCGATCGGTGCCTGGCGCGCCCTGAGAGTCGTCGGGGTCTGGGTTCCCAATTGAATACGGCTTTGGATTTCCCAGGCCTGACTCCTCCCCAAGGCCGACGCTGCGGTCGGCTGCTGATTCACGGGAAGAGGATCGGCATCCTTCATCGAACCGGCCGCGTTGCTCAGATACCCATTCATCACCACCCACTGCCGCAGCGAACGGTTGGAGCCCTGAGCTTGGAATCGATAGAGCCCAGCGATCATGGCCTGAGAGTTCAGCGAGTTCCCCTGCACCCCCTCAATAGGAGAGCCGCCGACAGGCCTGCTTCCGGGAACAGCAGCGCCTGGCTCCCCCCCGAGGGTGACAGGGAGAATGGAGCCCCTATAAACGGAGCCGTCGCCGTCCCGGACATCCAATTGACCGTCCACCGCATTGATCTGGAATCTTCGAAGCAGGGCGGGGCTTAAGTCGGCAGCCTTGCTACGAGGACTGAGCTCTAATCTTCGCGATCGAGTGAGCTCTGTGACGGCCGAGGCTCCCTCGCCCATCGAGGTCTGCACAAAATCCAAGGTCAATCCTGCCGCCGGGCTCGAGGCGAAGCCCGCACTTTGTGGCGAAGGTGCCGGGGTCGCATGCGCTGCGGGGGCAGCCGATGCTCCGACCACAGCGGCTTTTTTCGCGCCGTCAGTCCATTCCGGCCTATCGCCCTCTCGATCCGCCAACGGGTTCTTCGCGAGCAATCCTTGCGGCTCGGATACCCTCTCCGAATTTATGGCATCTACACGCACCTCGGAACGTGCGGCCATGCTGAGCGAGGACGCCTTATCTGCGCTGAATGTCGTTGCTTCTGGTTTGGCCGGCTCCAAACGCGCCATTTGAGAAGGTCCCACCTGAAACTCTCTCCAAGCAAAAAAGGCCATCACGACGACCGCTGCCGTCCCGATCCCGACGGTCGCCAGACGGGCCCAAGCCCACCACACCGCCCGGACATTGATGGGTCTTGAAGGAGGGCGAGCAACAGGGTAAAAGTCCCTAACCTGTTGCAGCAGAAGCTTGCGATTGACAGGATGCAATTCCGTGGGTGCCCCGGGAGTTTCGCGTCGCTGTCGCGCGTAATCCTGAAGCCTGCGGTCCATGGGATGGTCAGAGGGGTCTGACATTCGCTTATTAGACGGAATCGGTCGCTTTGTTCTCCCCGGCAATGAGAGGACGTGCCATTTCCTCCAGTTTGTCCAAACACTTGCTCAACCGGGAACTGACGGTTTTGGGATTGAGATCCAGACTCGTGGAGATCTCGTCGTAGCTCAGATCGGCGAAGTAGCGAAGCTCAATGATCTCCTGACAGGGACCGCCAAGTCGGCCCAGCGCCTCGCTGATCAGCCCTCCCATTTCCTGACTGACAGCCGACTCGTCCGGCCGTCGCGCCCCACTGGGCGGATCGATAGGGAGCCCGCTTATAGGATCGTCCGCGTTTAACGAAAGAATGGTCTCACCGCCGCCGCGCTTCTGGGCGCGTCCCTTTTCGACGTAGTCATGAGCCTTATTCGCCGCGATCCGAAAGATCCAGGTTTGGAGCCGCGAACCGCCTTGGAAGCTGTCGAGGCTGCGAATTACGGTCAGGAAGGTTTCCTGACAAATCTCCTCGACGTCCTCAGCGTTGAGGAGGTTGCTCAGCTGCCAAACGAAGCGCGCCGACGGCTGGTAGTGCCGCTCAAAGAGAAGCTCCCAGGCCGCGGGTTCGCCCGCGCGGCAGCCTTCGATCATCTGAGCCTCATCGCCGTCCATGTGCCAGCAACATACGCTTCCCGCCCGCAGAAGCACAAAAGGATTCTGGCGCTTCGGACTTGGCAGAGAGCTCGATTCCCTCCAAGTCCTTGCGCTGTCGCCTTCACTTTTCTACCCAACAAATGAGGCGCTGGGTGTGGAAAGATCAGCGCTGTGTGCGGAAGCTTTCAGCCATCGCCACAGCCTTCAGCATGGCGCGCGACTTGTTCACAGTCTCCTGAAACTCCGCCTCGGGTGTGGAGTCGCTGACCCATCCGCCCCCCGCTTGGACATGGGCTTGGCCGTCCTTCAACAAAGCGGTGCGAATCGTGATGCAGCAGTCCAGATTACCATCGAACGAAAAATAGCCGACACAGCCGCCATAGGGTCCCCGCTGCGTTTGCTCCAGCTCGGAGATGATCTGCATGGCTCGAATTTTCGGGGCGCCGCTGAGCGTTCCGGCAGGGAACGTGGCTCGCATCAGGTCATAGGGCGTACGGTTGTCTGAAAGTTGACCTTCCACCTGCGACACAATGTGCATCACGTGGCTGTAGCGCTCGATGATCATCAGATCCTTCACATGAACGGACCCGTAATCACACACGCGACCAATGTCATTGCGCGCCAAGTCCACCAGCATCACATGCTCCGCTCGCTCTTTCGGATCCGCCAGCAGCTCTTTCTCGAGATCCAGGTCCTCTTCTTTCGTACGCCCCCGCCTCCGGGTTCCCGCGATGGGTCGGATCTCGACCTTGTGATCCTCGCATCGCACATGAAGTTCCGGCGAGGCCCCCACGAGCGAGAAGCCTTCGAGCTCCAGGAGAAACATGTAGGGAGACGGGTTGATCAAGCGCGCGGCGCGGTAGAGGTCGGTGGCGCTCACCGCCGTGGGCGTCGAGAATCGCTGAGAGCCCACCACCTGGATGATATCGCCCTTGTTGATAAACTCCTTCGCCTTGAGCACATTGGCGTGGAAGACGGCAGGGGTCTGATTGGAGCTGAAGGGCAGATCCGCGACCAGGGTGGGGACTGTGAGAGGGACAGCCTCCGTGGGCTGCTCCAGGAGAGAAACCAAGCGCTCGATCTCGGCGATGGCGTCCTCATAGGCAACCTCAGGCGAGGCTCCGGGCTCCACCACCGCGTTCACCAGCACGGTGATAGTCTGGGTCACACGATCAAAGACAAGAAGTTCGTCGGCAATGAGAAAATACATCGCCGGGGTATGCAGGTCATCCTTCAACGGTTTGGGAACCACAGGCTCGACGTCATGGATAAACTCGTAGCCAATAAAGCCAACGGCTCCTCCCGTGAATCGAGGCAGCTCTGGCAGCTGGGCGGGCCGGTAGCGCGCCAAAACCTTCTCCACCACCACCAAGCCATCCTGCACCGAGCCAGGTGTGCCGTCCCGGCTCACGCGGTAGGACTCGATCACTCGGCCATTTTCGAGCAACTCCACCTTCCCGCCCTCCTGCCGTATGACCGCCCTGGGATTGCATCCGAGAAAGGAGTAACGGCCCAGATGCTCCCCTCCTTCCACCGATTCAAAGAGGAAGGACTCTCCCTGGCCCCGGATCTTAACGTAGGCAGAAAGGGGCGTTTCAAAATCCGCGAGCAGGCGGCGAGCGACTGGAATCAGGTTGGCCTGAGCCGCCAGCGTCTTAAAAGCATCCAATGTCGGTGAATACATAGCTTCTTCTAAAATGGCGATCTTCGGATCCGCCAGAGCGCAAGCAGGGTGTAGAATACCACCGTGATTGCGTAGGTCATGATGCCCAGCCCTATGCCGAAAGGCACGAGCAGAATACTGCTTCCCGCTACTGCCGACCAAGCCAAGATGATGCCGATGGATCCGACAAGCACGTTTTGGAGTACCAGGCAGCCCACCACGAGGCCAACGGGAGCGTGCAGGAGACGTTCCACATGCCAGGCGCGGTAGGGCTCCTCACCCCAGGAGCGCATCAGCCAAGCCTGCTGGAAGTTCCGCGCTGCGACAAAGGCACTGGTGGTCGCAATGATAATTCCCGGCAGGGGGAAAAAGGCGAAGATCAGACAGAGCCCAAGGTTAATGGGTAAACCCCAACGCCAGCCCATGCGCCGCGCCAAGGGATTCGCTTCGAGCAGGAGGTTTGGGGTTGCCACCCAGGTGCTGAAAAGATCTGCCCCCCTCGCCATAAAGAGCGCAGAGAAGCACAGCCACCAAGCGGCTTGCCCAAAAGGCAGAGAATCGCCCATCACTTTTTCCCGTAGATCTCGTCCGGGGTCTGGAGCTGCGGTTCGATAACGCTGACCACTTTACCGAGCGCCCCAGCCGACCTGAAGAAGCAGGACTTGTAGCCCTCGTGACAAGCGGCCCCCTTCTGCTCAACCTGAAACAACAAGGTGTCGCCGTCACAGTCGAAGGAGACATCCTTAACCTCCTGGGTGTGCCCACTGGACTCGCCCTTCATCCAAAACTTCTTGCGCGAACGACTCCAAAAATGCGTTTTGCCGGTAGCGAGTGTGCTTTCAAGCGAGGCACGATTCATCCAGGCCATCATGAGCACGCGGCCACTGCCCTGCTCCTGTACGATCGCCGGGATAAGGCCATCGGAGTTAAACTTCAGCGAATCGATCCAGCTCATGGAAATGCCCTCGGTTATCGTGCGGGTTTGATCACCATTCTATGACAGCTGCTGCCCAGGTCAGGCCGGCCCCGAAAACCACCAACAGGACGAGGTCACCCCGCTTGACCACACCTGTGCTCACCGCTTCGTCCAAAGCAATCGCCACCGAGGCAGCCGAGGTGTTGCCATAACGGTCCAAGTTGACAAAGACCTGGTCCTTGGTCACCCCCAAGCGCTCCCCTACCGCCTCCAAAATCCGGCGGTTCGCCTGGTGCGGAATCACACACTTGATCTGGCTGATCTTAAGCTCACAGCGCCGGAGCGCCTCCAGCGCCGCCGTGTACATGGCATTAACGGCGTTCTTAAAGGTTTCCTTCCCATCCATGCGCAAGAAGTGCAAACCGGCCGCCACCGAGTTGGCACTCGCCGGGCACATGCTTCCGCCGCCAGGCATGTAGAGCAGCTCTGACTTCTCGCCGTCGGCCCCCATGCACGCCGTGAGAAGACCATGGGAGTTGGGAAGACTTTGCAGGATAGCAGCGCCAGCACCGTCACCAAAGAGGACGCAGGTGTTGCGGTCTTTCCAGTCGACGATTGAAGACAGCTTCTCAGCCCCAATGATCAAAACCGTGTCGTAGGTACGCGACGTGATGAACTGCTGACCGATCTCCAGGGCGTATATGAAGCCCGAACAGGCTGCTTCGACATCGAAGGCCGCGGCCCGCCGCGCCCCTATCTTATGCTGCACCAAACAGGCCGTCGACGGGAACAGCATGTCAGGCGTGATCGTGGCCACGATTATCAGATCGATTTGGTCAGCCGTGATCTTGCCCGCGTCCATGGCCCGACGCGCTGCCATAGCCGCCATGTCCGAGGTGAATTCGTTATCCGCAGCGATCCGGCGCTCCTTGATACCGGTGCGAGTCGTGATCCAATCGTCCGAGGTATCCACCAACTTCTCCAACTCGGCGTTAGTCATTATCCGCTCAGGAACATAGGAGCCCACGCTGAGGATCGAGCAGGGACGGCCCTGATAGCCGTGCTCAGCACGCGGGTTCTTAAATCGTTTGGACGTCATGTCGCCTTGGTGGCCTTAAAGGACGGGTTGGATGCCAGGATGAGATGCATCAGATAGAGAGACAGGCCTCAGGCGGCCGGAAGCCATTCACCAGCGCGTAGGATGGCTTGTTGGATGTGGTCATTCAAATGATGATCAAAAGCGGTAGCTGTCTGGGCGACAGCGTTCGTTATCATCCCCGCCTTCGCCGATCCGTGCACCTTGATGACGGTGCCATTGATTCCAAGCAACGGGGCACCGCCATAGCTGTCAGGGTTCATGCGTCGCTTGATATCCCGGAAACCACCGTAGGCTATGGACGCTCCCAGAATCCGCAACGGATTTTTCTTAAACTCCCGGCGCAGGATGGTCTGCACGCACTTACCCATGCTCTCAATGGTCTTCAGCACGATATTGCCCACGAATCCATCCGCAACCACCACGTCCACTCGGTCTGCGAATAGATCGTGGCCCTCAACGTAGCCTAGGAAATTGAATCCAGCTTTCCGGCACAGCTTGAGGGCCTCGCGTGTGACGTCGTTGCCCTTCATCTCCTCGGTGCCATTGCTCAGGAGGCCCACGCGGGGATTGGACTTGCCCAGAAGGTCGCGCGCATAGCATTCACCCATGATCGCGAACTGCAATAGATGCAGCGGCTTGACCTCTGGATTAGCACCCGCGTCCAACAAGACGAACTCGGAATCCGTGGTAGGCAGCACTGTGGCAATCGCTGGACGCTCCACCCCTTCGAGCAAGCGCAGTCGAATCGTCGAGGTAGCCACCAACCCGCCAGTGTTTCCAGGGGAAATCAAGGCTTGAGCCTCGCCCTCCTTGACCAATTCAATCGCGCGGACCATGGAACAGTCCTTCTTCTTGCGCAACGCGTCCGTGGCTTTGTCCTCCATGGTCAGCACCTCGCTGGCATGCAAGACCTCCACTCGCGACAAAGACACACGAAGGCGCTCGAGTATAGGCTCAATTGCAGACCGTTGGCCTGCCAGATAGAGCTTCTCGATACGCTCGTTCCCCGGCATCTCCAGCGCCTTAAGAGCACCTTCGATCACGACGGCCGGCCCCTGATCACCGCCCATCACATCGACCACGATGCGCATAAATGGAACGAGCGCAGCGAACCGTCAAGGCCGCTGCGCTCGGCGGGAAAATCAGGCTTTGGCCTTGATCGAGATCACCTGGCGCTCCTTGTAGAAGCCGCAGGAAGGGCAGACCCGATGGGGGCGATAGGAAGCCGCGCAGTGCGGGCAAACACCAATCTGGGGCAACTTCAGCACGCTATTATACGCACGCCGCATCCGCATGCGGCTCTTCGATGGTTTTCTCTTCGGGACACCCATATTGCTAACTTAATTTCAGTTTATCCAGTTTATCCCACACCGAGTTCGGCTTGGGGCCACCCGACGGGGTTGCAGACGGCTTCCCCTCATCACTCTTCACAGCACCGGGGAGTCCGTTGCAGTTGGAATCACACAACGGATGTTGAGGAAGCGCAAGCACGATATCTTCCCGAATCTGAGGCGTCAAGTCCACGGAGTCACCATCGATGACCACCTTTTCCTCCCCCTCCAACGCCAGATGACAGGCCCAATCCTCAAAAACCAAGGCATACTCAAAGGGTTTCAAACAACGGGAACAGTCGCAATCCACCACGATGCGCACCCCCCCTTTCGCTAGAATCCCCTCCCCAATAACCTCCACTTCCAAATCATAGTCGAGCGCACGGTTGAAGTGCATCAGCTCGTCATTGACCTCCAGCCCCAGGTCTTCAATCGAGATCGACCCCTTCAGAAAGACCGCGCCTCGTTCGAGCTGGCTAAGAAAAACAACCAAAGGTTTTGAGTCCATATAAATGGTTATATAGTAACCGCTTACAACGGTTGCGAAAACTTATTTTTGAGCGCTACCACGACGACTGGAGGCACGAACTTCGAGACGTCACCTCCCAACTGGGCGATCTCCTTCACCAGCCGGGAACTGAGGAAGGTAAACGATTCCTTCGGCATCATGAAGATGGTTTCCACATGCTCATTGAGCTTACGGTTCATCAGGGCCAGCTGGAACTCGAACTCAAAATCGGAAACGGCCCGCAACCCTCGAATAATAGCATGGCCTGAGCGCTTCTGCACGTAATCGACAAGAAGTCCGGTGAAGGTTTCCACCTCAACATTCGACAAAGAAAGCGCCGCCAAGCTGTCTACCACCAGAGACATCCGCTCTTCAGGACTGAAAATAGGCCCTTTCGCCTTGTTGGCTGCCACTCCCACGATGACTCGATCAAACAGTCTGGAAGCACGATGGATCAAGTCCAGGTGTCCGTTCGTCAAGGGATCAAAGGTTCCAGGATAGATCACGGTCCGCATGAACCGAGACTAACAGGAGCGGGCAAGCTGGCCATGAAAAAGAGCCCGGGAGGCTTCTCCCGGGCTCACAGAAGGCGCTGGGGAGGCTGCCTCTGCCACGCCTCCTCGCAAAGACTTAGCGGCTTACTTCTTCAGCTTCTTCACAGTCTCCCAGCGCCGGGTGCGGGCAGACTTAAGGACGGCGTCGGTGACGTATTCGGTCTCCAGTGCATCCCTGAAGGTCGGCCCGACGAGCTTGCCGGTATCGAGACCCTGAATGAAATCCGCCACCTGATGGATGAAACTGTGCTCGTAACCGATGGCCAGTCCGGGGACCCACCAGTTCTTCATGTAGGGCTGGTCGGGGTCGGTCACATGGATATTGCGCCACCCGCGCACACGACCCTCGTCCTTGTGCTCGAAGTATTGCAGACGATGCAGATCGTGCAGATCCCAGGAGATCGAAGCATGTTCCCCGTTGATCTCAAAGGTGTAGAGGGCCTTGTGTCCACGGGCGTAGCGTGTGGACTCAAAGGTGGCCAGAGAGCCGTTGCTGAAGCGTGCAAGGAAGGCACTGGCATCATCGATTCCAACCTTCTCCACCTTTCCGGTCAGGGTGTGCTTCCTCTCCTTAACAAAAGTCTCTGTCATGGCCGTAACGCTGTTGATCGGACCGTTCAACCAGACGGCCGTGTCAATACAGTGCGCGAGCAGGTCCCCGGTGACACCGCTGCCCGCCACTTTGATGTCCAAACGCCAGAGCCCGGCACCGCCTTGGGGCAGTTCGGGATTAATCGTCCAGTCCTGGAGGAATTTGGCGCGATAGTGGAAAATGCGCCCGAGGCGGCCCTCGTCGATCAACTGCTTGGCCAGGGTCACCGCCGGCATCCGACGATAATTGTACCAAACCATATTGGGGACCTTCGCCTTGGCGACCGCGGCCACCATCTTTTCCCCCTGGGGCCCATTCATGGCGAGGGGCTTCTCGCACAGGATCATCTTGCCCGCTTTGGCAGCGGCAATGGCGATCTCGGAGTGGGTGTTGTTGGGGCTGGCAATATCGATCAGATCGATGTCATCGCGCTCAATCAGTCGCCGCCAGTCCGTCTCGATGCTTTCGTAGCCCCAGTTGGAGGCGAAAGCCTTCGCCTTGGCAGCGTCACGGGCGCAGACGGCCTTCAGAATGGGCTGATGCTTGAGGTCGAAAAAATTCGCGACTTTGCGAAATGCATTGGAGTGGGCACGGCCCATGAAGCCGTAACCGATGAGTCCTATACGCAATGGTTTCATATGGTGTTGTTGAATCCCTAGGAAACCGGCTCCCTCGACGCGAGGCAAGTCATTTGAGCTGACAGGGGATCAGATTTTGCAGCGCGTGCTCTCGAAAGTTTCTCGATTTCAAACGACCCAGGGCACATGCTGCGACCCATGACGAGTGAGCCATTGCTCCAGGTCGAACTGCCTGGGGTCAGAAAGTTGAAAAGCGGCAAAGTGCGCGAGATCTTTGACCTCGGCGATTGCCTGCTACTGGTGGCCACAGACCGGGTCTCGGCCTTCGATTGCATCCTGCCGAATGGCATCCCTCAAAAGGGCGAGGTTCTCACACAAATTTCCCATTTTTGGTTCGATCGCTTCGCCTCCGCCATTCCGAATCATCGGCTCGCAGGCCCCAACGACCCCCTACCTCCCATACTGCAACCATTTCAAGCCTGGCTTCAACGCCGCTGCATGGTGGTGAAAAAGGCAACCCCACTGGCCATCGAATGTGTCGTGCGGGGCTACCTGGCCGGCTCGGGCTGGAAAGAGTATCGTCAGTCCCAAACGGTCTGCGGACTCTCCTTGCCTGCGGGTCTCTCCGAGTGTGCCGAGCTGCCGGAGCCCCTCTTCACTCCGGCCACCAAGGCTGAAAGCGGACACGATGAGAATATCTCGCTCGAAGAGGCAGCGCGTATCGTCGGGTCTGAGATCGTCGAAGAAGCCCGGAAGGCAAGCCTCTTCCTCTATCAGAGCGCCCGAGACTATGCCCGCGCCCGCGGCATCGTCATCGCCGACACAAAGTTCGAATTTGGCATGTTCGAGGGAAAACTGATCCTGATCGACGAGGTGCTCACGCCCGATTCGTCCCGTTTCTGGCCCGCCGATCAGTATCAGCCGGGGCGGGGCCAGGCCAGCTTCGACAAACAGTTCGTGAGGGACTATCTCGAAACACTCGCGTGGGACAAGACCCCCCCCGCTCCGGCACTTCCAGCGGACGTGGTCACCAAAACCCAAGCCAAGTACCTCGAAGCCTTCGAACGTCTCACCGGTCGGTCATTGGGAACGCCTTAGATCGGATCGTGATAGACTTCCGGGGCAGCCAACACTTGCGCCGCGCACCTCAGGGGTCTAAGTTGCCGAGGCCGGAGGGCGGCTTCCGGTCCGCATTGAATGCTGCTTCGAGCCCGCCAGTTTGAAATCCGTTTCCCGCGTCCTGCGCTCATCATGGGTGTCTTGAACGTGACTCCGGACTCGTTTTCAGATGGAGGTCAGCACTATGCCTCGTGCGCAGCTGTGGAACATGGGATCCGACTGGCAGCTGAAGGCGCGGATATTCTCGACATCGGAGGCGAATCCACACGCCCGGGTGCCCTTCCGGTTTCTGAAACCGAAGAGATCAACCGTGTCATTCCGGTGATCCGTCAACTGGCGTCGATTCTGACCATCCCCATCTCGGTGGACACCATGAAGCTGACCGTCGCCGAGGCGGCCCTTCAGGCAGGCGCCAGTCTGGTCAATGATGTCGCTGCGCAGCGACACGACGAATCCTTGTGGAGGCTGGTAGCGGCGTATGGGGCCGGGTATGTCGCCATGCACATGCAAGGTGAGCCTTCCACCATGCAGTCCTCGCCCACCTATGCCGATGTGGTGGAGGAGATCGATCGATTCTTCGGCGAGCGACTCAGGCGAATGACGGCTTGCGGCCTTGGGCCGGAGGCGATCATCCTGGACCCGGGGATAGGCTTTGGAAAAACCGTGGAACACACTCTGAAATTGCTCGCGAATCTGAAACGTTTCGGGCATTGGGAGCGTCCGGTGCTCGTGGGCCTTTCTCGGAAGTCCTTCATTGGCGCACTGGCCGGTGTGCCGGAGCCGTCGGAACGGCTGCCCGGATCTCTGGCAGGTGCGGTGTGGAGCTGCTTGAACGGTGCTCAGATTGTGCGCACCCATGACGTGGCCGCCACCCGTCAGGCCTTGCGGACGGCGGAGGCCATTGTGGCACACGAACGGAAGACGGCATGAGCTGGCATTTCTTCAGAGACATTGTGAAGCCTGCGGTTGAGATCGGGATTCTCACTGTGGGCATTTACTATGTACTGAACTTCGTCCGAGGCACCCGCGGCGCCGCCGTCTTCACAGGCTTTCTCGTGGTGGCACTGACGCTCCTGGCAGCCGCAACCTTCCTGAAACTGGAGGTGCTGAAGTGGCTACTGGGCACTTTCACCACCATCATCGCCTTCGCTGTGATTGTGCTCTTCCAACCCGAGATCCGGAGGATGCTCGCCCAGGTGGGAAGCCTCCATGTCTTTAACCCGGTTCAGGATCAGCGGGAGAATATCGAGGTCATCATCCAGACGGTGGAGCGCCTCGCGGAAGTAAAGATTGGTGTCCTCATTGCCATCGAACAGAACGTCCAGCTGATCGACCTCGTTGAGTCCAGCGTTCCCATCGACACCATTGCAACGCCAGAGATGTTCGAAACGATTTTTTTTCCGAACAACGCCATCCACGATGGGGGGGTGGTCATGAAGGGCGACCGCATCACCCATGCGGCCTGCATCTTCCCCCTAACCCAACGCCAAGATCTGAGCAAGTCGCTCGGCACACGGCATCGCGCCGCCATCGGACTCAGCGAGGAGTCGGATGCACTCATCGTCGTGGTCTCGGAGGAAACCGGGATGATTTCCTACGCCCATCACGGACATTTGGTGCGCGGACTCACCCTTGAGTCTCTCCGGGCCGCCCTGACCTCGGCATTGATCAAGCTTGGACCTCAAACCCCGACTACCTGGTGGTCGCGGATGGCAGGTGTTTTGAAGCCTCGTAACACGCCCCCTTCAGCGTCGACCCCCATGGCCGCCCCCACCGTGGCAGCAGCCCGGCCGCAACTTCCGCCCCCCCCAGCGGCTCGTTGACAACGCTTCACATGCGCGACTGGTTCCTCAAAAACTTCTGGCTCAAGCTGACCTCGGCGGTTCTGGCGACGCTGATCTGGCTCACGGTACAGGCGAACCTTGAAAAGGAGACTCGGCAGGTTTACCAGAACGAGGAAACAGCCGATGAGTATCTCAGGCACGCACGGATCCCCCGGCGGTTCGAAGTCACTGTCGAGGTTCGATGGGACGGCACGAATTTCCCAGGGTTCCAGGCGCTACCGCGCAAAGTGGTTGTGACGGTCGAAGGCGAGCCAGCCCGCATGAATGGGATGGAACTAAAGGACCTGAAAGCATTTGTAGAGACGGGCGGCCCCCCAGAGCTGGGAGGTCTCTATCCCGTTCAGGCCCTCACTCCTAGCCCACATCTGCAGGTGGTGAACCTCTTGCCTCAATCGGTCCGGATCAAAGCAGATCCAGCCCAGAAGGAGAGTCGTTAGTGCGGTGTATACGTCCGTGTGACCCAGAACCCTTTGATTTGTAACCATGCGTCTTGTCGAACCCGTCCAGCTCATGAAAAGTAATCCTAAGATCTTCGGAACTGATGGCGTCCGAGGCACTGCAAACGTCGAGCCGGTGACTGCCGAGACCGCCCTCAAACTGGGTCGGGCCGCAGGCCATGTTTTTAAGAAGCTCGAATCCCAGGCGCGGGGCAATGCCCGACACAAGATCGTGATCGGCAAGGACACCCGCCTCTCGGGCTACATGCTCGAGAACGCCATCTCCTCTGGCATCCTGTCCATGGGGGTCGACGTGCTGTTCATCGGACCTCTACCCACGCCGGGCGTCGCCTATGTAACGCGCAGCCTCCGGGCGGATGCAGGGATTGTCATCACGGCCTCACACAATCCTTACGATGACAACGGTATCAAGTTTTTTGGGCCCGACGGCTACAAGCTGGCCGACGCTATCGAAGCCGAGATCGAACAACTCGTTTTCAGCGGTGCCATTGAAGCGATTCGCCCCACGGCGGAGTCCATTGGCAAAGCGGTTCGTATCGACGATGCCCTGGGCCGTTACATCGAGTTTGCCAAATCCTCCATCCCGCGAGGCCTCACCCTCGAGGGGCTTCGTGTGGTCTTGGATTGCGGCAATGGCGCCTCCTACAAGTCCTCCCCCTGCGTGCTGCGGGAGCTGGGTGCCGAAGTGTTTGTGATCGGGAACCAACCCGATGGCACGAACATCAACAAGGAGTGCGGCTCCATGCACCCGGAGACCATGTGCCAAAAGGTTCGCGAGCTGCGGGCTGATATCGGAATCGCACACGACGGCGACGCCGACCGCGTCCTGCTCTGCGATGAGAAAGGCAACCTGATCGATGGGGACGACATCATGGCCATCGCGGCTCTCGACCTCCTCTCGGAGGGGGCACTCGCGCGCAAGACCCTCGTCGCTACCATTATGAGCAACGCCGGCCTCGACGCCACTCTGCACAAGGTGGGCGCTCGTGTCGTGCGCACAGCTGTCGGGGATAAAAACGTCATCGATGAGATGCTGAAGAACGGCTTCAATTTAGGCGGTGAGCAGAGTGGGCACCTGATCTTTGGTGAGCACAGCACAACGGGAGACGGTTTGATCGCCGCCCTGCAGATCCTTCGTATTATGAAGGCCAATCAGGTTCCATTGTCCAAGCTCGCAGCCTGCTGGAGCCGTTACCCTCAGCGCGTCACCAACATCCGTGTGCGAGAAAAGAAGCCTTTCGAACAAATCAGCGGCGTTCTGGAACTGGTAGCCCAAGCGGAAGCTGCGGTGAAGCCAGAGGGCGGACGTGTGTTGCTCCGCTATTCAGGCACCGAACCCAAGGCGCGGCTGCTGATCGAAGGACGCGACTCCACTGTGCTGGACGCCTGGTCCAAACGAATCGCGGACAGCATCAAATCTCAAGTGGGCACCGAAGCCCCCTGAGGGGTCCCGCGCGGGCCAGCCCCAAGTCGGATTGGCACTCCACACTTCCGCCGGATGAGCTGGATCAGTTCCCGGTCCTTCTCAGGTCACCCAAAGCGCCACCGACTGACTGGGTGGAGTGTCTCGCGAGGTGTTCGCAGTTTGACAAGAAGTGGCGGAGACGAAAAGAATGCTGCTGGACAATGGATGATCTGAAAGCGGTGGCGGCTTCCACGTCCATTCCGATTTCGACGGGAGAACATTTCGAGACAATCGAGCAAGCGGCCAGCGCAGTGGCGAGCGGCGTGTTGAGTTTTATCCAGCCCGAAGTGGCCTGGAATTGCGGTATACTCGAAACGATCAAGATGACGTCCCTGGCGGAAGGGATGGGTATTCGCATCGCGACTCACGTCCATCTCGCCAGCAAGACCGACCCGGAGGCGAACCAGATTTTCATCGTCAATGAGAAGCCCTTCACCAAAATCTCGACCCAGACCACCGCGGGCAGCCACTGGGGCCAGAACCAATGGCATCGTGTTCGGGTCCAGCGCATCGGAAGCAAGATTTCGGTCTGGTTCGATGACATGACCACGCCGGCGATGCTGGCCGAGGACGCCTCCTTTGGCGCCGTCTACTGCCGAGAGCTTTAGCGAGCTGCATCGCCAACCAAATCACCCGCCCCGACTTGGTCGTCAGGGAAAGCAGCCAGCAATCCTTCCGGCATCAAGGACATTCCGGAAACCCGGAGATCGTCCAGATCGGCTCGAGCCAGGGTCACGTTCTGGTTGTCCAAACCGCGCAGCACGATGATTCGATCGTCCTGTAGATGGCCAGTTCATCAACACGTCCCAGCAAGGGTGCCCCATTGGCCGGGAGGGGAAGGCGGTAGAGGGCTACCGCTCTCCACAAGACGCTTCGCGAATCACGAGCACGCAGCCATCCGAAGGCAGCGTCTCGATACGAATGGGCGCCCTTCACCTGGCCTGCTGGGGGGAAATTGGTGGGAGCGTTCTGTGGCGCCGGGTGCGCGGTCGTAGCAGCCAGCGTCCGGCACCGGTGGACAGGTCACCTCCATGACCTTGGGCACCGTGACTCTCGGAAGAGCGAAGATGGCTTCGCGTTGCGGGTAGCCTGCGTAGTTTTCCACCACGTCGCTCGGACACAGCATGACCGTCATGCCGAGCGCACGAGCAGCCTCGAGCGCCTTGTTCATCCTCGGCACGAAGGCATCCACGCGCATCGTCGCTGTCTTGCACCAATGAAAGTTCCAGACATCCACGGCGATGACGCCGACGCGCTTCGGATCGGCCTCCTCCTTCTGAATCTTGATCGCACCCGTAGCAGGATCGCGGCGTTGCAGTTCCAGCGTGAGTGCTGGAACCGACACGGGCAGGAAGGCGGCGATCAGTGTCCAAACAAACAGGAGCCGGATCGACGGGGCAAAGTGGTTCGAGTTCATGAGAGTATGGGCGGTTCAGGCGTGGATGTGAACACTCAGATGGGCAGGGTGCGCTAACCAGGGACGGCAAACAGCGACGGATCCAGTGCATCTCTACCGGGAAACGATGATTGCGTGCCCATCGCAGTGACGCTGCGACTGGCGATGACGCAGGCCTTCTCCATGGCAGATCTCAAACCGAAACCCACCGCCATGAAATACGCGAGGCTGCCGATGAAACAGTCCCCCGCACCGGTGGTATCCACCGCTTTCACCGCCGGCGCCGCGACATGAATCACTTCGCCATCCTGAGTCACGGCCAAGGCGCCATTCGCGCCGAGCGTGATCAGGACTGTGCGAGCACCACGTGCCTGCAACGCACGGGCTGCTCGCTCTGCCTCAGCGAGATTTGAAACGGGCAATCCGCTCAGCGCCGCAGCTTCGCTTTCGTTGGGTGCCAGCAGATCGGTCAGGCGCAGCATTTCATCGGACACCGGCGTGCTGGGTGCCGGGTTCAAAATGGTCAGCACCGATGGAGCCTCCTTCGCAATCCGGAATGCCTCGAGGTTGCACTCCATGGAAATCTCCATCTGGCAGACCACGACCTGGGCGGACTGTAGGGAGTCGGTGGCCCGCCGCACTTCCTGCGGAGTCAGCGCCCGGTTCGCGCCGGGCACGACGAGGATGCTGTTCTGTCCGGTCTTCTCGTCCACCCAGATCGGCGCGACGCCGGAGGACAGCCGGTCGTCGAAGAACACAAAATCCGTTTGGATCTGTTCTTCGGCGTAGTGCCGGGCCGTCTCCTTTCCAATAGCATCGTTGCCGAGCTTGACCACCATCGTCACGCTCGCGCCCAGACGCGCGGCCATGACCGCCTGGTTGGAGCCCTTGCCGCCAAAGCCAGTGACGTAGCTGCTCCCCACGAGAGTCTCTCCAGGATTCGGCAGCCGAGCCGCTCTCGTGATCTGATCGTGCATGGAGCTCCCGACCACGCACACGCGCGGATCTGAGTTCATGGAGTGGTTCGGAGTTGCGGGGGTTGCACCGCCTTACCCCCGTGGATGACGCTGAATTCCTCCGTGAAGATGTGGATACGGATGTCACAAAAAGCATCGGCATCCCGACCGGCGATACCGGCGATCTCCGTGGAAAAGCAACGCTCCATCGTAGCGACGCTGTCCCACCACAATTCGGCCGTGCCATCGTAGAGCGGCTCGACGCCGTCCCCGTCCGGCTGATGATCGAGCGAAATGTTGATGCGGTATTCTCGGCAATCGGGCAGCTGTGAGGAGAGCTTGGTGTGATCAATCAACCAGCGCCGCTTAAATTCCTCACGTGACATGCCAGTTTTGCGTTTCAAGAGGGCGATGAGTTTTACCATAAGAGCTGTTCGCCGGGGTGAGAAGTGGCAGAGTGTTCAGTGATTGGTTTTAACACCGCCGAAGATGAAGACGGAGCCAAGCCTGGGTCAACGATAAATGCGTCCGTTGACGGAGTATCAGTGTCTTGATACGGCTTCCACCTTCTGCACATTCACTGGTGCCTTGGCCTCCTTGCTTTCGAGTGGTCCTTGGCAGAGTCGGCATGGATCCGCCTCCACCTGCGGCAACAACTTGTCTTGTTCCAGCCGCGCCAACACAAATGCATCGATGGAATTTTGCACCCAGCCCTTCCTGCGTACCGCGGGCGTGGCGGGACGAGTGGGTGGCTGAAAAGCCCAGTGCCCGCTCCAGGCTGCACCTTCATTAATCCATTGCCGAAGCTTTCCGAGTTGTGTGGGTGTGAGCTTCTTGCCCGCTTTCGGCGGGGGCATGATCTCGCCCGGGTCAGGGGTCAGAATGGGTCACTCGCTGAATCAGCGCGCTCGCCTCGCTCCGTCCCGGCACGACGAGAGTGACGCCATCCTTGGTCGCAAAGACCGCTTCCTTGAGGTCCAATCGCAGGCCGGCCTTGCGTTGCTTTTCATCCGGTCCATGGCAGGGGAAGCAGTGGTCGGAGAGGATGGGGCGGATCTCGCGGTTGAAATCCACCGGCATCTGTTTTGCCCGAGGAGTCGCAGCGGCAGCGGTGAGCGTGACCCAAGCCAGCAACGCGGCGGCAGCCACCGCGCGGGTGGATGCCCCCGGTGTCATTCCGACGAATGCGCTCTTAAGTTTATGGTTGTTCACTTTGGCCAGCGGAGGTGTTTGTGCAGGAACTCGTAGGTTCCCTGGCCGTTGATGGTGTGCGGTCCCACGAACGTTTCCATCTCACAGCGATCGCCAATACCAAGCTTGGCGGCATAAAGAAAGTTCACTTTGGCAAATTCCCAGGCCACGGTTTCATCGGGTGCCACACCGTCGAAATGGCCGCGCTCGACCATGAACGGCCGTGGGGCGATGAGGGCCGCCATCTCGGCGTAGTTGAAGGTGCTGCCGAGATCGAACTCAAAAATCTCATACTCCCCACCCCAGACATAGCTATAGCGGCCGGCGGTCCCCGCTGTGGCGGCGTTCTTACCGACCCACTCGTTGAAATCCGCTGAACAGATGGAGAGCACATAGTCCGGCACCAACGGAGGAATCCTCATGGCCGACTTGCCCCCGTAACTCAGGCCGTAAAAGGCGATGCGCTGGGCGTCCACCCCCGGCAGGGTCTTGAGCCAGTTCACGATCTGCTGGTGCTGCGGAACGATGGTCGAGAACAGCGTTTTCTTGAGCGGATTGCTCTTCCGCTGGAGGGTGCGGAAGCGGTCTTCGAAGATGTAGAGATTTTGTGGCGCAAAGGTGATGAACCCGCGGTCGGCGAGCCGGGCCGCAAAGTCGTGGTAGAACTGATTGTCCCCGGTCACAATATCCTGCGGACGTCCTTCCAACCCATGCTGGCAAACCACCACCGGACGTTTCTCGCCCGGCTTGAGATCGCGCGGCAGAAGCAGGATGCCGTAGGCGATCACGTCCTGGAAAACGTCCAACACCACTTCATAGCCCACCCACTTCTCTTCATCGTAGGCCTTGCGGGTCCGGACATTCGGAGGCAGCAGCGGGTGATCGAAGCGGCCGATGACTTCCTCCGCGAAGTACTCCCGATACCACTCGCTGCTCCGCGTATAGGCGTCGAGCGAACGCGTATCCAGCTTCTTCATGAACTCCCGTCTGACCTCAGGGCTGTTCATGAGCAGGCGCTGCGTGTGCGCATCCATTTCGGTCAACTGCCGGAGCTGTCGCCCCGGGGCGTCCACCGGGGTGCGGCGTTGTTCGGGTCGGGCGCCCGACCCCGCCAGGCTCGCGCCCGGGGCTGCCGTCCGGAGGAACGCGGTCAACGCAGGTTCGCTTCCGAAGGGCCCGGAACCATCGCCGCTCACCACCAGTTCGATGGGGGCGGCGGGCTGGAGATCCCGCACGAGGGCGCGGGCGCGGGCCACTTCCTGCGTGACAACGCCCAGATCCGGAGTCCTAAGCCGGGCTGGCGCGCCCCCGTCCCTGTAGGTCATCGTGAGCTGCGGGCCACCCGCAGCCTCGATGACGAGGGCGCGCGGGGCAATCAGGCTGGCCAGTTCGGCGTCGCCAAACTGCTCCAGGAGTCCATGGACATTGCGATCAATCGGCTCTTCCCATAGGCGACTGCGATCCTCGAAGTATCCGCTCACGCCGACGGCGTCGATGCGAGGATCGAGGGCTCCAGCGTAGAGGGCAAGCAACCCGCCCTCGCCCCATCCGATCACGCCAATCCGTTGCCGATCTCCGGACTTGGCCCCGGTCTGCACATACCAGTCCACCGCGGCCAGAACTTTTTGCACCTCATAGCCAATGAGGTGGCGGCCGAGTTCAAAGGCGGCGTGATAGAGGAACTGTCGTGCGCTGATGCGGGTGCGATCCAGGTGGGGCCCGCGGCTGCGGTCAATCACAGTCGGGATGATCACGCGGCACCCGCTCTCAGCCAGACGTCGCGCATATTGGGACTCGGCCGGCACGCCTTCGACCAGTCCGCAGATCTGCTCTGGCGTCTGGCCGGCGTCGGGGATGGCGATCACGTCTGCCACGGGGGTGCGGCCGACGGGGGTGAGGAGCAGCCCCTCGCCATGCACTGAACCAAAGGCCGGCCACCGGACGGAGTGGATCTCGTAGCCCTGTCCCCCGCCGACCAGTGCGGGTTGATCCACCGTGGCAAGCAGCTCCATCGACGGTGTCGCCACACGCTTGTCGCGCGCGCCGACGATGAATGCGAGCCGATCGCGGTTGGTTTGGATCGAGCGCAGGTAGGCGTCCGGTGAGGAAAAATCCCGTTTCCAGAAGGCGGGACGGCGCTCCAGAGAGCGGGCGGTTTCACGCAACAGAAACCGATCCACTCCAGCCACGAGTTCGGAAGCAATATCTCCGCCCAGGGTCAACGGCTGGGTGCCGGCGAGCGGGCTGGTATCGATGGAACTCCCGAATCTCGATCCGGCTTGGGCGGCAAATGCCTCTGCAAGCTGCGAGCGGGCTGCGTTGTCCAGACCCGCGGGCCATTGTGCGCGAGCCGCGTCGTCACCCTTTTGAAATTCCCATAGCCCTGAGAGGCTCATGGAACCCTTGGCGCAGCTGAGTTTCAACGGCCCCGAAGCGATCCCTCCTGCACCGCCGCCGTCCCAGACCCGGATTGCCAGCAGGTTCCACTCACCCGCGCGGACTTGGTCAGCGGGGATTGTGTAGCGCCGCGCGTCGCCAGAAGCCGAGCGGAACGGTTCAATGGAGCCGCTGGTGCCGATCTTCGATCCGTTGAAGAACGTCTCGTCGCAGTCATCGATCCGGCCTAGATCGAGGGTGAGCGTCTCTCCCTTCCAGTCTGCTGGCACCCGGACAAAGCACCGATACCACGCGAAGCCATCATGAGCCTCCAGGACTCCTCCGAACTGTTTCTCCCAGAACCCGGGCGCGCGAAGGCGTTCCCATGAGAGGTTCCCGGCCCCGAAGGACTGGAACGAGAGTAGAACGACAAAGGACAAGATGAGAGCTGATGGGCGCATGATTAGTAACAAGCGATCTTGGTGCGGAATAGAACTCTAGACGTGATACTCGAATCGAACCGCACCGGGTTCTTCACGTTCGACAGACAGACATGTATCGATCGGGTTCTGAACCCACCCGGACCTTAGCGCGGCACCCTGGTAGGTCAAGGAATCGCGAACGCCACCCAGGCGTCTCCGGTCGCTCCCCCGAGCTTGCCGCCACCTGTCGCCGCGATGACAACGAACTGACGACCCTTCACGGAATAGGTCGCGGGCGGCGCGGTGCCGTGCAGCGGCAGTTGGTGCGACCAGAGTTCGTCGCCGGTCTTCGCATCAAAGGCGCGAATCAGGTTGTCGCGCGTGCCGGAGCAGAAGACGAGACCACCCGCCGTCACCACCGCGCCGCCAAAGTTTTCCGTGCCGGTCTTCGGAACACCCTGCGCGGTGAGCTCGGGGTATTCGCCGAGGGGAACTTTCCAACGCAGCTTGCCCGTGTTCAGGTCCACGCAATTGAGCGTGCCCCACGGCGGTTTGTTCCCGGGATAGTTTTCGTGGTCGAGCAGCTTCGGATAGCCGTTGTGGGTGTAGGCCGGGCGTGAAGGTTTTGCGGGGCTCACCGGCTGGGTGCGGTCGCGCAGGAAGATGAAGTCGAGCAGCGCCTTCTGTTCGGCCTCCGTCATCGGTGGTGCGGGCGGCATCAGGTTGCGTCCGGTCTTGAGCAACGCCAGCACGTCAGAATCCCTAAGGCGATGTCGCAAGCCGCGCAACGGCGGAGCGGTGCCGATCCCGATTCGATCCGGGCCGTGACAGGACGCGCAGTTCTGCTGATACAGCTTCTCACCCAAGGTCGGGTTCTTTGGATCGGGCGCCGGCTCGGGTTCATCGCTAAAGACGGTGACAATCCACGGAATCTCGTTGGCACTCACATAGAGGCAGCCGCTGGTCGGGTCGAACGCCGCCCCGGTCCACTCGGCGCCGCCATGAATGTTGTAAAGTACCGTCGGCTTGCCTTCCTCGAACGGCTCGAACCAGCCGGAGTTCACATTCGCCACGCGCTTCTCGATGTATCCACGCGCCTCCTCACTGCGCGTGGTCACCTCGGCAGGGCTGAACTGCTGGCGCGCGAATGGCTCGGGCAGTTGGATGTCGGGCTGATACGGCGCGGTTTGTTCGCCGGGCAGTTTCGAGGTCGGCGCCCGGCGCAGACGGACGGGAAATAACGGCTGGCCGGTCACGCGATCGAGCAGGAGCGTGTTGCCGAGCTTGGTGACCTGGGCGACAGCATCCACGCGCTTGCCGTCGCGATTCACGGTCACCAGGTTCGGAGGCGCGGGGATATCCCAGTCCCAGATGTCATGGCGAATCTCCTGAAAGTGCCAGAGGCGCTTTCCGGTCAGCGCGTCGAGCGCGAGGAGGCAGTTCGAAAACAGGTTGTCGCCATGATGTCCGGTGCCGACGAAGTTCGGCTTCGGCGAGCCCGTCGCCAGATAGGCAATGCCTCGTTGCTCATCGAGCGCCATGCCGCCCCAACAATTGGCCCCGTCCGAAACCCGGCTCCAGGTCTCGTGACCATACTCCCCGGGTTGCGGCAGGGTGTGAAAGGTCCACAGTGGTTTCCCGCTCCGGATGTCGCAGCCGAACACATCCCGGTTGAAGCCGGGCACGACGAGGACGTTCTTGAACACCGCGCCCGCCACTGTGCCGCCGGTGGGAAGGACTGTACGGCCGTTGTCGCCGAAGCCGCCGAGGGGCTGGCCTGTCTTCGGATCGAGCGCGTAGATCCAATTGCCGCAGGTGAAGAGAATCCGCGCGGGCGCTTCCCCATCACCAGGCCAGAAGAGCAGCCCGCGGCGCGCCGGGAAATCTTCGAGACGCATCCCGCCCTTGCGAATCTCCGGCTTGAATCGCCACAGCTCGACTCCGGTGGCGGCATCCAGGGCAACGATGTGATGACCGGCCGTCGGCGCGAACATCACGCCGTCCACGATGATCGGATTGCACTGGATGTTACCGACGCCGTCCTTCGAGTGATAGGTCCACGCGACCTCGAGGCGCTTCACGTTCTCGCGGTTAATCTGCGCGAGCGCCGAGAAGCGGCTCGAAGTCGCATCCCCGAGCGACCGATGCCAGTTGGTTACGGATTCGACGCGCGGCCAGTTCGCGGCGGGAGTGAGTTCGGCGAGCTTGGCTGCGGGTATCTCCTGGAACTCGGGCAAAGCGGCCCGTGCCTTTGCATCCTCGACAGCCCACGGATCGGGTGGCGGCCGAATGGAGGCCTTCGAGTCGTCGAAGCTCCAAAGGCCAATGGTTTGAGCGTCTCTCTTGAGCGGCTCACTCGACATATCCGAAATGGCACGCACGCCTCTGGAAAGTCGCACGTCGTCGATCACACCGTCGCAGCCGATCCCGCCTTCCACCAAGGCTCCGAACGCCAGGCCCCCGGGAATCGGTGTTCCCGTCAACGGTTTGGTCGGAGCGTCTTTCACCAGCTTCCCGTCGATGTAAAGGCGGACGCGATCCGGTTCGATCACGGCGGCCAGTGTATGCCAGCGGCCGTCACAGACATCCACATCCGAACGCACTTCGCCACCCCGTCCCGGCTGATAGAGACTCAGAACCCCGCTGCCGGCGTAGGTGTATAGCTCCCAATGTTCCGCCGACGCCTTGGAGTCGCTGGCGACGAGAATGTTAAATTCACCCTTGCTGTCGATCTTGGCGCGGCATTCGACAGTGATGGGTCGCGAGCGATACTCGGCCTTGCCTTCCACGACCATTCCGCCGCTCAGCGCCTGGCCGAACGCCGGCGAGAGCGAGGCTTGGCCGACGGACTTTTTCGGTGCGGCGGGCGGGGCCGGTTCACGCCAGCTGCGTGGCGTCGGCTTTGGCCCAGCGGGTTTGCCATCGAGTTGCGGCACGAGCCAATCCAGGCCGTCGAGGTTGTCGCGCAGGCGAGCCTCGGCGTCCTCGTCGGTGTGATTGAGAATGCCGATGGGCCCTCGCCAGCCGCTATCGCGAATCGTCTTTAGCAGCCCAAGATCGAGATCGCCTTGACCGAGCGGAAGGATTTTTTTTCCCACCTTGTCGCCGTTGCGCGTCATGCCATTGAGATTCAGCACGAGGAGGTGGGGCTTCATGGCTTCGAGTAGCGTGGCGAAACGGTCAAGATGATCGTGCCCATGATGCTGATTGTATACGATGCCGACGTTGCGGATGCCGTCTTGCTGGAGGCGACGGATGATCTGCACTTGGTTCTCCGGTTCACCGAACCAGCCGCCGTGATTGTAGAGCGCTACCGTGCAACCGATCGGGGCGGCGGCTTCTGCGATGGAACGAATGCGCTTGGCCTCCGCCTCCACACGCGCGCGCTGTTCCTCCGAGGTCTTCGTGGGATCGCCGCCACCCGTGACCCAGAGTTGCGCTTTCACGTTGTTTCGCTTCAGCACCTCGAGGATGAGCCGGGCCTCGTCGTTCATCACGGTGGGAAACCACCACGCATCGAAGCCCACACCGTGCTTTTTGCATGCGGCGATCTCCGCGTCGAACTGCGGGAGGTGTTCGGCGCGATAGTCGTAGGCAAAATGTTTGAAGCCGAGCTGTTCCATCATCGCCGCGCGTTCCTCGGGGCCGCGCTTTTTGGCGTCGAAGGGTACAATGCACCAGGCCATCAGGTTGGTGCGGGCGAAGAGTGGATGGTCGGCCGACCGCACCGTCGGCGTTCCGACCAATGCAGCGCAGCCGATGATGAGGAAACAGACCTCTCTGATTCGATTTTTGATCTTCATGCCATGATTCCTTTCGAGACTTCCGCCAGGGTCGTTTCACCACACCGTCGGCGCGGCGCAAAGTGCGGCGTCCAGGTGACCGGACTCAGACGTCTGTTCCTTCAGTTTCATCAGGAGCAGTCCAGCCAACCTACTGGGTGCCGCGAGGCTTCGACAAGCTTCCAGTAACGTGCTGACATTCCGCAGCCAGGGCCGCGACCGTTTTGCTGAGATGCGCCCCTGAGGAGGTTTGATTAAAAAATTGCATTGAAGTGGAGGCCCGGTGCGATACCCTGCCGACCATGAAGCGGCGAGATTTTGTCAAACTAGCGGCGGGAGCCATTGTGGCTCCTACGATCATTCCTTCCTCAGCCCTCGGACAGGGCAGAACGATCTCACCCGGGGACCGTGTGAACGTTGGACTCATTGGAGCCGGAGGCCAAGGAGCTGGCGTGATGAACGGCATCATGAGACGAGACGGTACCCAAATTGTGGCCATCTGTGACGTGTCCAAAGGACGTGAATCCGTAAAAGCCAGAGTAGAAAAGTACTACGCTGAGAAAAAGGACAGCGGTGTTTACAAGGGATGCGACACGTATAGCGATTTCCGCGAACTCTGCGCGCGTCCGGACATTGATGCTGTCATCGTAGGCACGCCGGATCACTGGCACGCGCTGGCCGCTATGGAAGCGCTGCGCAATGGCAAGGATGTGTATTGCGAGAAACCCATTACTCATCTTTTCGGAGAAGGTCAGGCGCTTTACAAGGAGGTCGCCAAGCGGAAGGCGATCTTCCAGACGGGATCCCAGCAGCGTTCCGACAGGAACTTTCGCATTGCGGTGGAAGCGGTTCAAAACGGACTCCTGGGCAAGATTCAGCATGTGGAAATTGGTCTGCCCACTGGGAACAAAACAGATAAGGACGGCAGGATCGGCCTTCCGATTCCCGCCGATATCGACTACGACTTCTGGTGCGGCCCCAGCCGCTATCTGCCTTTTAATCCGGATCGGCTACATTGGAACTGGAGATGGTGCCTGGACTACGGGGGCGGACAGCTCATGGACTGGATAGGGCATCATAACGACATTGCCCATTGGGGGCTCGGCATGGACAAGAGCGGGCCGACCAAAGTGGAAGCGGTTGGGTTTACGTTCCCCGAAAAGGGAATGTGGGACAATCCCATCAATTACGAGGTGAAGTGCGAATTCGAAGGGGGCATCACTTCCTCCCTCTCCAACAAAAATCGAATGGGCACCAAGTGGATCGGACAGAACGGGTGGATTTTCGCGGATCGCGGTAAAATCGAATCTTCCAATGAGGAATGGATTCGTCCCGATTTCAATCGGGGTCCCATCAAGGCCTACGTCTCCGGGGATCATCATGCGAACTTCATTGAGGGGGTTCGAACCCGAAAAGAATGCATCGCGCCCGCCGAGGCGGCCCATCGTTCGATCACCCCGGGCCATCTCGGATATGTTTCTGCCGCGCTAGGTCGAGCCTTGAAGTGGGATCCGAAAAACGAACAGGTCCTCGACGATCCGACTGCCGACAAACTGCTCAAAGCGGTCAACTACCGGGGCGACTGGAAGTTAAGCTGACAACCGGTTCGTTGAAGAAGACGATCGTGATCGGCACTCTGACCACAGGATGAAGGCCAGATTCAGCCATCCTGACCCCGTGAGAAAGCACGTAAAGCGCAGGCCGTTCTCTGGCTTTCCCTGAGCCCGGCGGGAGCGACCTCAACGAAGCTTTCTACACGGGGCGGGGATTAGGGTCTTCTTTGAGTAGAGTAGGCGGAAGCCGGTGAGGCGACTGTGTGAAGACCGCAATTGTCATCCACAGATCACCGACTCCCAATCCCACCGGTTCAGCCTTGGTTTCGCTCACAGAGCGTTCACCTTTGGTTCGCGGATTCGAGGTTCTGCTTTCTTGGTGGCATCGACGCAAGCAGGTGCCAAGTGCTGGAGTGCTTCGCTTTGCCGCCATTGTTCATGGCACTCAGAGCGTCACGAGCAGCCTGTCAGTCTTGTCTCCAGCGTTCGTGAGTCCGGGTATTAAGCCCGTTTGTGCTGAACTATCCCTTTGGAGTCGTCGTAAGGTGCTGCAGATCCAGGCTAGTCAAACACCGAGCACAGACCCTATAGTGCACACGCTGATAGTGGGTGATGCATCTGTTTCACCCCGAGAAATGATGTCGGCACGCCGCACCCCACCGTATGAGCACACGTTGTCTTGAATCCATAGCAAGATCGATCGAAGGATCGCTGCGGCGACCGCTTAGACTGCCGCTGGCCCTGTCGATAGCCGCCATGGTCACCAGTGTCTTCGGCGCAACCGCCCCAATTCTGGATCTGCAAAGCCTGCCGCCAGCTGCGACCAACCCCATCGACTTCAGCCGCGATATCCATCCCCTGTTCGAACGTTCGTGCCTCTCGTGTCACGGAGAGAATAAGCAGCGCGGTGGGTTCCGTCTCGATACCCGCGAGTCTGCCCTGAAGGGAGGAGAAAACCACGCCCCGGCGATCAAGCCCGGGAACAGCGCGGGCAGTCCCTTGATCCACTTCGTCGCTCATTTGGTCCGAGATCTGGAAATGCCACAGAAGGGGGACAGGCTCACTCCGACGGAGATTGGCCAGCTTCGGGCCTGGATTGATCAAGGAGCCAATTGGCCAGCGGAGAAGTCGCGGCCCAAGGCGCAGCTCTGGTCTCTCAAACCAGTCGAACGTCCCCAGGTCCCCGCCAACGCAACCCCCAAGCAGAGATCCACCCATCCCATCGACGCCTTTGTATCTGCCCGTTTGGCGGAGAAGGGCCTCGCCCTGTCCTCCCCCGCCGATCGTGCAGCATTCATCCGCCGACTCTACCTCGTCCTGCATGGACTGCCACCGACACCTGAAGAGGTGCGTCGGTTCGTGAAAGACTCTCATCCGAATGCCGTCGAAGCACTGGTGGACCGCGTCCTGGCCAGCCCCCGCTACGGTGAACGCTGGGCTCGCCACTGGATGGATGTCGTTCGCTACGCCGACTCCAACGGATTTGAGACGAATCGCGAGCGCAAGAACGCCTATCCCTACCGCGACTACCTCATCCAGGCTTTCAACGAAGACAAGCCCTACGACCGCTTCATCCGCGAGCAGATTGCCGGGGACGCCCTGGAGGTGGACGTGGCCACGGGTTTCCTCGTGGCGGGTGCCTTCGACCTCGTGAAGAGCCCGGATATCAACCTCACCCTGATGCAGCGGCAGGACGAGCTCGCTGACATCGTCAATACCACGGGGACAGCTTTCCTCGGCCTCACGCTTGGCTGCGCCCGCTGCCATGATCACAAGTTTGATCCCATCACACAGAAGGATTACTACGGCGTTCAGGCCGTCTTCGCCGGAGTGAACTTTGCCGAACGTCCACTCCGTCGCACCTTGAACCCAGAGGAAACCCTGGAGCTCGCCAGTCTGAAACAACAGCGTGCGTCCAAAGAATCTGCGCTGGCTTCATTGAAGGCCAAGGCGGCATCCGCAAAAGGGACAACCTTGGTGAAGGAGCCTCGACCCGCAGTCAACGAGCGCTTGAACGAAGAACTCTTCCCCGCGATCGAGGCAAACGCCGTCCGATTCACCATTCAGGGGACCACAGGGGCGGAGCCCTGTATTGACGAGCTCGAAGTTTTTGATGCCCGCGGAACGAATATAGCGCTCGCCTCGCTCGGCACGAAGCCAACCGCCTCGGGCACCCTCCCGGGCCATGCCATTCACAAGCTGGAGCACCTCAACGACGGGGTCGCCGGCAATGCGAGGAGCTGGATTTCCGATACCTCGGGTCGCGGTTGGGTGCGTTTGGATTTTCCAAAGACCCATTCAATCCAACGTATCGTCTGGAGCCGCGACCGTCAGGGCCAGTTTAAGGACCGCTTGGCCACGGACTATCGCATAGAAGCGTCGCTCCCTTCGGGCAAATGGGTCGAGCTTGGCTCCTCTGCCGACAGAGCGCCCGCCGGTTCAGCGGATCCCAATGCGTTTCTGAGTCGGCTCTCTGAACAAGACGCCACCTCCGCCAAAGGCTTGCAGGCCGCCATTCAAGAAACGGAAGCTCGCATACGCCGGATCGCCGGGGGACAACCAGCCTGGTTAGGAACCTTCTCACAGCCCAAGCCCGTACACCGTCTTTATCGCGGGGATCCGTTGCAGGAGCGCGAAGTGGTCGCTCCCAGCGCGGTGGCCATTCTGGGCTCGCTGGGCCTTGCGGTCGACGAGCCGGAGCAGAGGCGGCGTCTCCAATTGGCCGAATGGATTGCTAGCCCCCGCAACCCTCTTACTGCACGGGTGATGGTGAACCGCATCTGGCACTACCTTTTTGGCCTTGGAATTGTCGACACCCCCAGCGACTTCGGCGCCAATGGGGGCACCCCCACCCATCCTGCCCTCTTGGACTGGCTGGCGGATGAGTTTGTTCGGAGCGGGTGGAGCGTCAAACATCTGCAGAAGCAGATTCTTCTCTCGCGGACATTCGGCCAGTCCGCGGCACCTCGAAGCGAAGGGTTGTCGGTGGATGCCGATGCTCGGCTCCTTTGGCGCTTCCCGCCACGGCGCCTGGAGGCGGAATCGATCCGCGACTGTATTCTTGCGGCCTCAGGGGCTCTGGATCTAAGCATGGGCGGCCCTGGCTTTTATCTCCAGAAAGTGGAGGTCGACAATGTCTATCGCTACTTCCCGAAGGAGAGCTTCAGCACCAACGAGTTTCGACGGATGGTCTATCTCACCCGGATCCGCCAGGAACAGGACTCCGTCTTCGGTGCCTTCGACTGCCCGAGCGGCAATCAGGTCATCCCCCGCCGCAGCCGCTCCAACACGCCCTTGCAAGCTCTCAATCTGTTCAACAGCAACTTCGTCCTCCAGCAGGCAGATCTCCTGGCCGCGCGATTGCGAAAGGAGGCGGGAGCGAAGACCGAGGCCCAGGTCGCGCGCGCGTTTTGGCTGGCCTATGGACGGGAGGCCGATCGGTTTGAGCGGCAAGCATCGGCCGCACTGATCCGCAGCGAAGGCCTTGAAGCCTTCTGCCGGGCGCTTTACAATACCAGCGAGTTTCTCTTTGTTTTTTGAGGATATCCCTATGGCACTACCCCCCGCCCCGCATCCCTTTCTGAACCGACGAGGTTTTCTCAGCCATAGCGCGACCGCCCTGAGCGGCATGGCCCTCGCCCAACTGCTGGGTCGTGATGGGCTCCTGGCCGCAGAACTCAGCGGGAAGCAGCCCGCACGCCCGAAAATCGACGCTGCGAATCCGAACGCGGTGCGAGAACCCCACTTTGCCCCACGGGCCAAGCAGGTGCTCATGATCTTCTCGGCCGGCGGCTGCAGCCACCTTGACACCTTTGACTACAAGCCGGAGCTCATCAAGCGACACGGCCAGCCAATGCCAGGAGGGGACAAGCTGGTTACCTTCCAGGGAGGTCAGGGAGCGCTCAATAAGAGCCCATGGGAGTTCCGCGCTCGAGGGAAGTCGGGCAAGATGATTTCGGAACTCGTCCCGCGCCTGGGCGACCTGGCCGATGAAATGTGCTTCGTCCATTCCCTCAAGGGAAAAACCAACACCCATGGTCCGGGCGAAAACTTCATGAACACGGGCTTCACGCTGGATGGCTTTCCTAGCGTGGGAGCTTGGACCACCTATGCCCTAGGCAGCGTCAACGACAACCTACCGGCCTACGTCGCGATTCCCGATCCCCGAGGCGCACCTCAGTCCGCCGGCAACTGCTGGAACCCCGGCTTTCTCCCGGCCGCGTTCCAGGGGACAGACTTCAACGCCATCAAACCCCTGCGCAACCTGTCCCGTCCGCAAGGGATCAGCCCCGCTCGAGACCGAGCGACGCGGGAATTCATCGCCCGGCTCAACCAGCATCATCTCGGCGGCTACCCGGGAGACACGGAGCTTGCTGCTCGGATTTCCAGTTACGAGCTGGCAGCACGGATGCAACTGTCAGTACCTGAGGTCTGCGATATCTCCACCGAGCCAGCCCATGTGCTCAAACAGTATGGGGCCGACGCCACCGGGAATCGCACCCAGGAGGTGAAAGCGGGCTACGCCCGAAACTGCATTCTTGCACGGCGGCTCATCGAAAAAGGAGTGCGCTTCGTCCAACTCTTAAACGGAGCCTACCAGGTCGGCGGGGAAGGGACGAGCAATTGGGATGGTCACAAGGTGCTGAAGGACCAGTATACCGTCCATGGCGAAGTGCTGGATCAGCCCACCGCTGCGCTGCTGACGGATCTCAAGGAGCGCGGGCTGCTCAAGGACACCTTGGTAGTCTGGTGCACAGAGTTCGGACGCATGCCCACCTTCCAGGCGGGAGCCAGCGGACGTGACCACAATCCCGCTGGGTTTACCGCCTGGCTCGCGGGTGCAGGAGTGAAGGCTCCCTTCAGCTACGGCGCCACCGATGAATTTGGCTACAAAGCAGCTGAAGACATCGCCACCGTCTACGATTTTCATGCCACCATTCTGCACATTCTCGGACTCGACCACGAGCGCCTCAGCTTCTACCACAACGGGATAGAACGGCGGCTCACCGATGTCCACGGCGAGGTCCTGAGACCAGTCCTGAGCCCCGGTGTTTGAAAGTGAGCCATTGACGGCGGGGTTTCTATGCATAGTCTCTCCCTTTCTTCGGTTTGGTGCCGGTCCCCAGGCACAGACCTCACAATTCCATGCTCACAATTCGAGAGTTAAAGATGACCTTGGGCGGACGTGTTCTCTTTGAGAACGCGTCGTTCGACGTGAATTACGGTGATCGAGTCGCCCTGGTTGGCCCCAACGGTGCCGGCAAGACCACGCTTCTTTCGATCATCCTTGGCCACAAGACCCCGGACTCCGGAGCGGTGCAGCGTGACGAGTGGACGATGGTCGGTTACCTCCCTCAGGAAGGTGAGGCCCATGGGGAGGAAACGATCCTGGACGTGGCCACAGGCCGCGTCGATGAGTTGCCTCGCCTAGAGAAACGGCTTCACGAGCTGGAGTCCGCCGGGGATGTAGCCAGCCCCGAGTATCTGGAGGCACACGCTAAACACGGCGCATTGAGCGATCCTCAGGTTGAAACAAAGGCCAAGAAAATGCTGCGCGGCCTCGGCTATCGCGAGACCGACTTCGATCGCAAAGCCAAGGAGATGAGCGGGGGCTGGATCATGCGCGCGCGCCTCGCCCGCCTGCTCGTGATGGAGCCCGACCTTCTCCTGCTGGATGAGCCCACCAACCATCTCGACCTCCTCTCGCTGCTCTGGCTCCAGAACTATCTCAAAAACTACTCCGGAGCCCTGCTGCTGATCTCGCATGATCGTCAATTCATGGATGAGGTGGTCAGCCAAGTGCATGAGATCTCCGAAAAGAAACTGATCGGATACACCGGCAACTACTCCGACTACCTCGTACAGCGCGAAGAGCGCTACGAGCAGCGCCTGACTTCCTACAAGAATCAGCAGAAGGAAATCCAGGCATTGCAGGAGTTTGCCGACCGATTCCGTGCAATCCCCTCCAAAGCATCGCAGGCGATGAGCAAGCTCAAGCAGATCGAGCGGATGGAATTGATTGAGAAGCCAATGGCCCCGCGGAAGCCCTTCCGCTTCCAAATTCCGCAGCCACCCCGAGGCGGGCAGCGAGCAGTCACCCTAGAGGGAATCCATATGGCCTATGGAACCAACCAAGTTTATAGCGGCCTGGATCTGCTGATCGAGCGCTCCGAGCGTACGGTGCTCGTCGGGCCCAATGGGGCCGGGAAATCCACCTTGCTCAAAATTCTGGCGGGCATGGTCGAATTTCAGAAGGGCGAGAGGAAGCTGGGGCATGCCGCAAAGCTCGGGTACTTCAGCCAGCATCGGGCCGACACCCTCGACGCAGAAAAGACGGTCTTAGAAGAGGCCTTGTCCAGCGCAGGGGGGCTCCGAGAGGAGGAGGTGCGAGGCGTGCTGGGATCCTTCATGTTCCGCAAAGATGACATCATCAAGAAAACGGCTGTGTTGAGCGGAGGCGAGAAGAGCCGTTTGAACCTGGTGAAGTTTCTGGTGGATCCGCCGAACCTGCTGCTCATGGACGAGCCCACGACCCATTTGGACATCCATACCGTCGAGTCGCTCACCCTCGCGCTGGAGCGGTATGAAGGCACCTTGGTCTTCATCTCCCATGATGTTCACTTCATTCGCCATCTGGCCACGAAGGTTCTGCATGTGAACGCCGGCCAAGTGATTCCCTACGTCGGGGGATACGATTACTTCCTTGAAAAGACCGGAGCCGCCAACGACGCTCGCGCTGCACTCACAGCGGGATAGAGACAGAGCGGCCTCCGCTTATCCTAAAAAGGAGAACGGACACCTCACCTTTTCAGTAAGCTGAAGCCTGCTCCTATATCGCTCTCATCCACCCGCGTACGAACCCTTTCCAACCTTGCTGGCAGCGAGTCCATTCCCGCTTCAAGGTTAATGCATGCACACGAGAAGGTGTGCCATCCCGCGCGGCCAACCCTCAGTCCTCGGCGGAGTTGCGATGTGGCTCGCCCTTGATGAGCGCATAGCCGTAGTCCCGGTTCATACGGGCGATAAAGTCCAGGCTAATGTCCTTGGGGCAAACTGCCTCGCAGGAGCCCGTGACAGTGCAACTCCCGAATCCTAGTTCATCCATCGTCCCCACCATCGCTAGCACGCGACGCTCACGCTCCGGCTGCCCTTGAGGCAGGAGTCCCAGATGGGAAACCTTCGCTGAAACGAACAGCATGGCGCTGGCATTCTTGCAGGCTGCGACACAGGCACCACAGCCGATGCACTGGGCGGCGTCCATCGCTAGATCCGAATTAATCTTCGGCACCGGCACCGAGTTTGCGTCCGGCGCACTCCCGGTCCGCACGCTGATAAACCCACCGGCCTGGATGATCTGGTCGAAGGACTTGCGATTGACCACCAAATCCTTGATCAGGGGGAAAGGCTTGGCGCGGAAAGGTTCGACCACGATAGTCTCGCCATCCTGGAAACTCCGCATGTAGGTCTGGCACGTCGCCACCTTGCGATGCGGACCATGGGGCTTGCCATTGATCACCAACGAGCAGGTGCCGCAGATCCCCTCACGGCAGTCATGATCGAACGCGATCGGCTCCTGACCCTTCATTGATAGATCCTCGTTCACCACGTCGAGCATCTCCAGGAAAGACATGTTGGCGTTGAGAGTAGGGGTCTCGTAGGTCTCGAACGCACCCTGGGAATCCGCGTTCTTCTGCCGCCAAACTTTAATCCTAACTTTCATGCTCTGTATATTCCTGTGGAAAAGGATTCGATGCCCTGCAACTCACTTGTAGGAGCGGGTCGCCATCTTGATCTCTTCGTAGGTCAGTGGCTCGACGTTTCGTACCGGAGCCTTGCCCACGCCGGTGAACTCCCAGGCCGCCACATGCGCAAACTTCTCATCGTCGCGCTTGCACTCGCCTTCCTCCTGATGCTCCACCCGAAAATGCCCGCCACAAGACTCTTCGCGCGTCAGCGCGTCCAGGCACATCAATTCGCCTAGCTCGATGAAATCCGCGACGCGTCCTGCCTGCTCGAGGGACTGATTCAGCCCTCCCTCTTCGCCCGGCACCTTCAGGTTCACCACATATTCCTCACGAAGTGCTTGCAGAAGTTGCACGGCCTTCTTAAGCCCAGCCTCGCTACGCGCCATACCGCAATACTCCCAGAGGATCTTACCAAGCTCCTTGTGAAAGGAGGCGGGCGTCCGTGAGCCCTTCGATGCCAGCATTCGCCGGTTGGTGCTCTGCACACTCGCCTCCGCATCGCGGAAGGAAGCATGGTCGGTCTTGGGGCGCTGATCGGGCTTCTGCGTCGCGAGATAATTGCCAAGGGTGGCTGGCAGAACGAAGTAGCCATCTGCAAGGCCCTGCATGAGAGCCGATGCCCCCAAACGGTTGGCGCCGTGATCGGAGAAATTCGCCTCGCCGAGCACGAAGAGACCAGGAAGGTTGCTCATCAGGTTGTAGTCCACCCAAAGCCCGCCCATGGTGTAATGAACCGCCGGATAAATGCGCATCGGAGCCTTGTAGGCATCCTCATCAGTGATCTCTTTATAGATGTCGAAGAGATTGCCGTAACGCTCGCGTATCTTGCCCTCGCCCAAGCGCTGGATCGCATCCGAGAAGTCCAAATAGACCCCCAACCCCGTCTCGCCAACTCCACGTCCGTCGTCGCAGGCTTCCTTGGCAGCACGCGATGCGATATCCCGCGGCGCCAGATTTCCGAAGCTTGGATACTTGCGCTCCAGGTAGTAGTCCCGCTCCGCTTCAGGAATCTGATGAGGCGCACGCTTGTCTCCCTGCTTCTTCGGCACCCAGATGCGCCCATCGTTGCGGAGAGACTCGGACATCAAAGTGAGCTTGGACTGGTAGTCCCCCGTGACCGGGATACACGTCGGATGAATCTGTGTGTAACAGGGGTTCGCGAAGCAGGCGCCCCTCTTGTAAGCGCGCCAGATCGCCGTGACGTTCGACCCTCGGGCGTAGGTGGACAAATTGAAGACATTCCCGTATCCACCCGTGGCCAGTACGACCGCATCGCCCACATGGCGTGTGATCGCGCCGGTCTTGAGATCCCGAACAATAATACCCTTGGCGTGACCGTCGATCACCACCAGATCCAGCATCTCCGAATGGGTATGGGATGTGACGGCTCCCAAACCAATCTGGCGAGACAGCGCGGAATAGGCACCGAGGAGCAATTGCTGCCCCGTCTGACCACGCGCATAGAAGGTACGGGAGACTTGGGCACCGCCAAAGCTGCGGTTATCCAAAAGACCTCCGTACTCGCGGGCAAAAGGCACGCCTTGCGCCGCGCATTGGTCGATGATGTTCACACTGACCTCGGCCAGGCGATGGACGTTGGCCTCACGCGCACGGAAGTCGCCTCCCTTGATCGTGTCGTAAAAGAGCCGGTGAACGCTATCTCCGTCGTTCTGATAATTCTTAGCCGCGTTGATGCCGCCCTGGGCTGCGATGGAATGGGCGCGCCGTGGGCTGTCGTGGAAAACGAAATTCTCCACCTGATAACCCAACTCAGCCAAAGTGGCAGAGGTCGAGGCACCCGCCAAACCAGCGCCCACCACGACGATCTTGAACTTTCGCTTGTTCGCGGGATTGATCAGCTTGGAGCTAAACTTATGCTTTTCCCACTTCTGTCCCAGGGGCCCCGGAGGTAGGTTGGAATTTAGCGTCGCCATATCACTTAACTACCTCCTTCCCAATAAGACCCAGAACTACAGCTGCCGGTATGGAGGCATATCCAACAAATATCAATATTCCCACGATTTTAGCAAAGCGATCCCTTCCGAGACGCGTAAAGCGAGTGACGCCCAGGGATTGGAACATCGCCGACAAGCCGTGGCTTAGGTGCAGACAAAGCAGCGCGATGGAAAGCAGGTAGAATCCTGCCACCACCGGGTGCCGGAATCCGATGACCAGCATCCGGTAGACATCATGGCGCTCCGATCCATCGGTCAGCTTCTGATAATAACCAGCAAAGTCGGCACCCGATAGGTTCACGGCCGGCACGAGCAGGGTGTAGTGCAGCAAGTGATAGAGGATGAAGGAGGCTACGATTAGACCGCTCATCAGCATGGTGCGGGAGGCATAGCTGGAGGCGTGGGGCGGCAAGCCATTGCCGTAGTCAACCGGCCGGGCCGCCTTATTCTGGGCTGACAGGGAAATCGCAGACGCCACGTGTAGCCCTACCATAGCCAGCAGCCCCAGGCGCGCACCCCACAACAGTCCAGGCTGGGATTTCAGAAAAGCCGCGTAGGCATTCAGCTTATCCGCGCCCAGAAAAACCTGTAGATTTCCAATCAGATGCCCCACCACAAAGCCCCAGAGGGCAATGCCGGTCAGGGCCATGAGGAATTTTCTACCCAAGGACGAACGCCACAATCGGGTGATGACTTTCATGGATCGACGGTCAACGCGAACCTTGGTCGAAGGCTCATTCACCCCTTATGTAATCGGCGCGGACGAGGACAGTCAACCTAGTGGACCAACTATAAGCAGACCTTGCCCTAAGCTTACCCCCCCTTATCCCACGCTGCAGAGGGCACGCATGACCTCCGCCTCCTGCACCCCGGTGAGCTTATTCTCCAGGCCGCCGTAGAAATAGGTGAGTCGGGTGTGGTCTAGCCCCATCAAATGCAGGATCGTAGCGTGTAAGTCTCGCAGGTGGTGGCGGTTCACGGCTGCCCCCTCCCCAAGCTCGTCGGTCTCTCCGTAGCTGATCCCCCCTTTCACGCCGCCACCCGCCAGCCAGTAGGTAAATCCCTTCGGATTATGGTCACGGCCGCCGGGCTTGCCGCCGGTATTGAAGGTCTCAGAGACCGGCATCCGACCGAACTCGCCGCCCCAGACCACCAATGTCTCGTCCAGCAGCCCTCGCTGCTCCAAATCGGCCAGCAGGGCAGCGATGGGCTTGTCCACCTCCGGGCAGTGGATCTTAAGGTTCTCCTCAATTCCGTGATGCCCATCCCAGGTGTTCTGTCCGCCAGCCCCACCTCCACCCGAGTAGAGTTGGATGAAACGAACCCCCCGCTCGACAAGTCGCCGAGCAATCAGACACTGCTTTCCAAAAGGAGCAGGCCCCTGCGCAAAGGGGTGCCAATCGGGCTTGGGATCATTGATGCCGTACATCTCCAACGTTCGCGGGTCTTCCTGCGATAAATCCAACGCCTCCGGAGCGGTGGCCTGAAGGCGAAACGCGAGCTCGTAGCTCGCGATCCGGGCCTGCAGCTCGGAATATCCCGGATGTGCGCTCTGATGTTCTGCGTTGATAGCGTTGATAAAGTCGATCTCGCGACGCTGCATCGCGCGGCTCTTTCCCTCCGGGGGACGAAGATTCAAAATTGGGTCGCCTGAAGTGCGCAAGACCGTTCCCTGGTGTACGGCAGGCATATAGCCGTTGGACCAATTGGGGGCCCCGGTCGTAGGCCCGCCACGCGGATCCAGCATGACCACGTAACCAGGAAGATTTTGATTGGAGGTCCCCAACCCATAACTAAGCCATGCCCCCATAGACGGATGCCCCTGCAAAATACGCCCGCTGTTCATCTGCAGCACCGCGCTGCCATGGGCGAAGGAATCGCTATAGAGCGATTTCACCACCGCCAGCTTGTCCATGTGGCGCGACACGTGAGGAAAGGCATCCGAGCACCATTGGCCCGATTGTCCATGTTGTCTGAAGACACGCCGGCTGGCCTGCAGGACAGCCTTGGTCTTGGTGTTGCGCCGGAACTCATTCTGGATGGTTTGCCCATCCCGCTTCTGCAGCTCAGGCTTGTAGTCAAAGAGATCCACCTGCGACGGCCCGCCGAACATGAATAGAAAAATAACGGACTTGGCCCGTGTGACACGCTGGGGCAGTTGTGACACCCGCAGGTTCGGAGCCGAAGCCGCCGCAGCGGACTTGGTAAAGAAGCCATCCCCCTCCAAGACCGAAGACAAGGCCAAACCCGCAAATCCGGCACCCAGGTTCCAGAGAAACTGCCGACGGGGCTCAAACGAATGTTCTTCGGGTCTCATCAGGTGTAATCGTCTAGTCTGCGTAAACGGTTTCGCTGGCATTGAGGAGCGAGAGGCAGAGACTTCTCAGCGCCGTGCGTTGAGGTTCCTTCACGCCGTCTGACGATCCTTGCGTGGACTGGTCTCGCAGTAAAGCCAGTGCGCTGCGGAGCTCGGTCCGCGAGGGCTGTCGCTGAAACGCCAGAGCAAAAGCCCTGCGGATTCGGCCGTCGGTCGAAGGTCCCCCTTCACGTTCCACGCGCGTGGTAAAAGCGTCGGCTTGTGTCAGGGCAAACCCATCGTTCAAAGCCATCAATGCCTGCGGTGCCGTGGTCGTCACCGGGCGCTGCCCCATAGATGAGGTGCAGTTCGCAAAGTCAAAGGCCTCCAGGAGTGGTAGCTTGAGTGCACGTTTCACCATCAGATAGATGCTGCGACGGCTCTGTTCCTCAGCGCTGCTCTCCCCCCAGCCCTTGCCCGCCGAATCCTGAGTGATGTGGATCTCCTTGGGTAGAGTAGGGAAGACGCTAGGCCCTCCCTGCGTGCGATTCAAAACCCCACTGATAGCCAGGAAACTGTCGCGCACCACCTCAGATTCCATCCGTCGTAAATTTTGTCGCCACAGGAGTCGATTGCCCTCGTCCACCCCCAAGGCCTTTCGATGGGTGGCGGCCGTTGACTGCTGGTAGGTCTCACTCAGCAGAATCTCCCGGTGCAGACGCTTCAAGCTCCAGCCTTCTTCCAAAAGACGCGCCGCAAGATAATCCAACAATTCGGGATGGGTCGGCTTGAGACCGGTGCGGCCGAAATCGTCAGGGGTGGGAACCAGCCCCACTCCAAAATAGTGCTGCCAAACACGATTCACGATCACCCGTGCCGTAAGCGGATTGGCAGGGCTGGCAATCCACTGAGCCAGCGCCTGACGTCGGCTCATGCTCCGAGAAGCGGTCTCTTTGACCTCGGACAGGGACCGGACCTGGTCAAAGATGGCTGGGAAACTAGGGCGAACCTCCTCCCCAGGGCTGTCAACGCGGCCTCGAAGCATTACATGAGTCGGTTTTGGGGATCCGTTGAGCTCGGCAATGGCGAGGGCTGCGTCGAAGGGAGGAGTGGTCTCGCGCTCCCGCTTGAGCTCATCATCGAGGCTCTTCCGATCCTTGGGCTCTGCCCTAGCCATACGGGCTTCCAACGCCTGAATGCGGGCGTTCTTTTCAGTCTCCCAGCGTCTCACCTCGGTCGGCGTGGCCAGCAGACGCGTGATACGTCCGCTCCCGCGGCCTCCACCCCCTGTGTGATGCAATCCATACGGCTCGACGTTCCGTAGAAATCCCACCATGGAATAGTAGTCGACCTGGCTCAGCGGGTCGTACTTATGATCATGACAGCGTGCGCAACCGAGAGTGAGGCCTAGGAAGGCGGTGCTGGTGGTCACCAGAATATCGTCGAGATCGTCGAACTCAGCGGCCAGCGTATCGTCCGGCTCGTCATCCCAGACATGGAGCCGGTAGAAGCCCGTGGCAATCACGGCCTGCTTCCAGGCATCCCCAACGGGATTTCCAGAGGCCAGCATCTCGTCAGCAATCTCATCGCCCGCCAGCTGCTCCTTGATGAACAGGTCGTAGGGCGTGTCGCGGTTGAACGCATCGATGACGTAGTCCCGGTAGCGCCATGCATGTGGCTTGGCACCATCGCGCTCATAGCCATTGCTCTCGGCAAATCGCACCAGATCGAGCCAGTGGCGAGCCCAGCGCTCGCCGTAGTGCGGCGAGGAAAGAAGCTCATCCACCACTCGCTCCCACGCCCCAGGGGAGCGATCCCGGCTAAAAGCGTCGACGGCCTCGGGTGTTGGAGGCAGTCCAGTCACGTCAAAGTAGGCCCTCCGGATGCGACTACGCTGGGAGGCTCGAGGATTCGCAACAAGACCTGCGGCGTCCAGTCGGGAGCGCACAAAAGCGTCGATCGGAGTCAGCGGGCGTGAGAACCGGGAGGAGGGTGGGGCTTGTTTAGTGATCGGCTGGAACGCCCACCAGGAGCGGTCGGCATCGGAAAGCGTGAACGTTCCGATTCGGAGTTGCGGCCCTGGGGTCTCCATCGAAGCGGAGCCCCCCCGCGACGGGACGGCCCAACAAAGCAGAAGGCCAAAAAGGCCTAAGCTGAGCCCAGACAAGGTCAGATGCCGCAGCGGGAACATGATGTGGGGGAGAAGCTATCAACCCGTTCTCGCTAGGGAAAGCGCTGATTGGAGGATGTGAAGTCACGGTCAGCTCGGGTGAATGCGGCCGACAACCTCAAAATCCGGGCTAGCGGGGATCACGCTGCCTTTTTCTTAAGCGCGAGGATGCGACCGGCCTTTTCGACAACTTGCTCGTCCTTGAAAGGTTTCACCAACGGATGATCTTGCTGTCATCGACCGATAGAATTTTCATGAGCTTAAATCGACTCAAGCGCACTTGAGATGCGCTTCAACAAAGAAGGTCTGTCCTTGGCAGCTGAATTGGAGAATCTCCGGGCGCAGCGCGTTGGGGACATCGATGGCAAAGGCCCCTCGAATGACGGAAGGGGTGCTCATCGCACATCGAAGCCCTGCATCGCAGAGCGCCGACTTAAGGCCCCCGCCCACCATGTTCGTTAGCTCTCCGACCACATCGTTCAGGTCGCCATCGGCGACCGCTTGGTCGGGAGGGTTCCCCAGAATGGCATTCGCAATCTGCCGCGCGAAGCCGTCTGGCAAATGTACATAGACCGCTCCTGTGACCGTTTCACCAGCGATCCCGATCGTGCCACTCACGCGCTCCTTATTGGGCTTCTCCACCGCCCCTTCTTGAGGGGTGGCGGCCACGCTGGCCATGGTGGAAAAAACGTTCGGAACGATCGTTCCAAGTCGGCCCCGCATGTCGAACTCATTCGTGCTGCTCATAGATTCATTTTCAACCGTGATTAGAAACACTTAGACTGCACCGAGACACTCGATCGCGACGTTGCGCCAGACACCCACACTCTTCCCGGAGCTATCCTTGATAAGGGCGGTAAATCCGAGGGATAGACCTTCGCCTCCGTACACCTTCTTGAGATCAACATCCACTCGGAGGTCCTCGAGATACGTGCCATCGAGCGAACCGCTCTTGGTGAACTGGCCTGCGACGGCCGCCTGGAACCAAGCCTCCTCCTTGAAATTCTTCTGATAGAGGGACACGGTGTCGATCGCCTTGCCCGTCGGGTCCTTATCGTTGACCGCGACCAATCGCCCTTCCAGGTCCACGACATAGCTCAGGGGATAGCAGCCATAGAGATTGGCGTAGCGATTGGCCACAGCGGATATCCGATTCGACTCGCTGCCGATGTGATACCAGGAACTACGATCGAAGACCGCCTCATTTAGGGTGAAGGCCTGTACATCTCCGTAACGTTCGAAGAGATTGCGCTCGATCGTATCAGCGAGATTCACCGCGGATGCTTCCAAGGTCTTACCCACATCCCCGGCGGTCTGGTTCGCGGTGCGCAGGGCCAACCCGCCGATAATCAGGGCGGGAAGCAATCCTGTCGCAACGATAGCCAAAGACAATTTGGTAGTGAGAGCCCACTTTTTTCTGGTCTGTTTCATGAGAATTCGGTCTGTGTATTCACACTTTTCGACACGCCCATCAAAAGCCCCTCTCGGACCTCTGGGTCAACACGCCTGTGAAACAACTGCCTCGATAGGTGATGCGCACCCCTAAGCCCGTAACGCGCCCTAACTGGTGCCAGGCACCCCAATCAGGTGGCCTTGGGTGCATTCCACGGACAGGGGCAAAATGACACGAGCTTAGCATCACACTCCTCGAAGATCGGCGCATTGGGCGAGGGGTTGAGGTGCATTCTTTCAGATCTTCGAAGATTCCCGTTCATTAGCCTTGTGGTATTGCACAAAACTTGGCCATGGTGGCCTGTTGCTGCCAACACAACGCATAGCCTCCGGAGGGACGAAAAGGATCTCAAGGTGATCCATCGCCCTAGGAGAGTCGCGCCAGCATCATTCCCTGGGGAACCCCCCGTCCAAGCCTACATGAATCAAACTCAACGTTTGGGGGCTCATTGAGCCGCCCATTTCCGTTCCGCAAATTTCCATCCAGAGAGCCGTCCCATAGGCGAAATGGAAAAATCCGTGCCCGCGAAGTACGTGTGCTCGACGAAACCAAGCAACCCCTCGGCGTCATGTCGCTCGCGGAGGCCTTGCGGCTCGCACAGGCAAAGGGCCTGGATCTGATCGAGATTGCGCCAACCGCCACACCCCCGGTTTGTCGCATCATCGAGTACGGCAAGTTTCAGTATGAGGAGTCCAAAAGGAAGAAGGACTCGCATGCCCGTCAGTCTTCCAATCAGATGAAGGAGATTCAGCTCACTCCTTCCATTGATCCGAACGACTTCCGAGTGAAGCTGAACCATGCGATCAACTTTCTCTGCGATGAGCGGAAGGTCCATATCAAGCTGCGATTTAGGGGACGCCAGAAGGCGCATAAAGAATTTGGCTATGAGGTGATGAACCGCTTCATCCGAGAGTCAGCCCCGTATGGCCGTGCCGATGCTTTGCCCAAGATGGCAGGAGACCGTGATCTACATGCCATGATCACACCCCTGCCGCGCGATCAGCGCGCCAAACTGCCAAAACATGCCGCCTCCGAGCCACCGCCTCCCGAGCCGCCCTCTGAAGTTGAGGATATTCCCGAGGCTCCAAGCGCGACGGACGAGGGAGTCTCTCCCGCCTAACATCTGTGGCATCTCCCCTGCCGGATTGTCATCCCTGTAGGGGGGGCGTTACTAAGGCGGGAAGCCGGTCGGTTACAGTCGGAAGCCCAGGATCATAGCCTTCCGCCGGCGTTCCGGATGGGGCTATTTATCCATTTGATGCTTTGCAAGGGTTGCCGCCGCTACGGGAAGCATCTTCACTTTCCCTCCCAAGCCGCGCAGACCTCGGCCAAACCGCTGAACCACAACCTTGCCAGGAGGGCTTTCACCCGAAGCTCAGACATCCTGACCTCGTGCGAGAGCACGTAGGCAGGAGTGGAACGAGGATGAGCCAAAGCGCAGGCCGTTTTCTGGCTTTCCCCCCACCCAGGCGGAAGGGATCGCAACGAAGCGCAAAGAAGCTTTCGTTGAACGTTAACCGCGAATGAACGCCAATGAACGCGAATGAGACATTACTGCTGAAGGATGAAGTATACTTGGTAGTTGGGTGTGCCTTGGAGGTGATCAACGGCATCGGCCATGGGTTGCATGAACTCCAAAGAACGATAATCCAGAAGTTACAACCCAGGAGCCTTTTTCGCATTCGCGTCTATTCGCGTCCATT
>CAMAVD010000003.1 GCA_945861575.1 Akkermansia muciniphila | reverse complement strand
GGAAGCTTGAGCGGCATTGTCGGTCATGGGCTTCTCGACCAGCACATGGAGGCCGGAGTTAAGCAGTCGGCTGGCGATGTCGAAGTGGGTCTGGGTGGGAGTGACCACGCTGGCAGCATCGCAGGACTGAGAGGCCTCCTCCAGGGTTGCAAAGGCTCGGGTTCCCACCTTGGCCGCCACACGGGCAGCGTTCTCGGCGTTCATGTCGAAGACCCCAGCCAGCTCCACCAGACCGCGAGAGGCCATGTCCGCATAGATGCGGGCGTGCTCCTTGCCCAGGGATCCGGTGCCGATCACCGCCACCCGAACGATCGGCGCCGATTGCTTACGATGTGCAGATGCAGCCACAGACGCAGCCTGCCAGTGGAGGGATTGAAGGTTCAATGCAGAAGCTCCAGATATCTCGTCCCATTTTCCTTTTGAGAATTCCCCTCCTGCAGCTCATGCTCGGGCCTTTGGTTGCTGAACTATGCCTAAACTCACCATCTTGCCCGCCGGGAATTCGGCGGAGGTCCCTGCGGGAGAGCTGCTGCTCGCGGCCGGCGAAAAAGCCGGTATCGACATGGAGGCCGGCTGTTTCAATTGCTCCTGTGGCACCTGCGTCATCGAGGTGGTTGAAGGCATGGAAAATCTGGAAGCCCCCTCGCCCGAGGAACTGGACGTCCTCGACCAGTGGAACAAGGACTCCGATAAATTCCGCCTCACCTGCTGCGTCCACATCAAGAACGGCGACGTCGTCCTCCGACAGAGTCACTAGTGACCCTTACAGAAGCTGGCGCCTAACTGAGCCCTCTCGATCGTGACAGCTTTCCACAAGCTTTGATTGCACACAATCTGACCCACTGTGTCCTAGCAGAATCGGTCAGCTTGTTCGACGCCGAGTTCGGGCACATGAGTTTCAAGGGCACTCTGGGTGCACTTCGCCAACTCAGCTTCGCCATCACACTCCCGCAAAGAACCAGAAAAGCGCTTGCCGTCCGCCCCGAAGGTCAGTCACTTTCGGCGCCATGGTGAAAAAGAAATTACCTGGACGCAATGCCCTGCAGGAAGTGTTCAACTTGGTGGATGCTTTCTGTCGCGACCACCTGAACGACGAGTACGTCGTGCTTTGCCGCACACTGGCTGAAAAACTGGCACGCAAACGGCCGTCACCCATGCTTCGGGGAGAACCCAAGACCTGGGCTTGTGCGATCATCCGCGTGATTGGGTGGGTCAATTTCCTCGACGACCGCTCACAGAAACCCCATCTAAAACTCACCCGGATCGACAAGTCGTTCGGAGTGGCCGAAAGCACAGCGCAGGGAAAGGCAAAGGCCATCCGGCAGCTGTTGAAAATTCGGCAGTTCCATCACGAATGGACCCTACCGAGCCGTTGGGACAGCACCGTCCCCATCTGGACGCTTCATGACCAAAACGGCTTCATGGTCGACATCCGTAAACAGTCAGCGGAGAGCCAGCGTGCCGCATTCCGTCAGGGTCTCATTCCCTACGTGCCGGCTGATCGCGCGGCGGAGGCCATGAAACCCCACTTGGAAACCAAGAAGTCAGGTTTGCTCTATCAGTTCAAGATTGTCCTTAAGTGGACCGAACCACCCGTGTGGCGACGCATCCAGGTGCTCGACGAATCCTTGGACAAGCTCCACGAGCATATTCAAGCCGCCATGGGCTGGCAGAATTCGCATCTGCATCATTTCCTATTTAACGGCCGTCGTTACGGCGACCCAGAGCTGATAGGTGAGGGAGGCGACACCTCGGACGTTGTTAACTCAACTCAGACACTCATCAGCGCCATCGTCCCTTCGGACGGCAGACCGTTCTTGTTTCTTTACGAGTATGACTTTGGTGACAGTTGGCTTCACGAGCTTCAGTTCGAAGGCAACCCGTCACCGCATGCAGGCATCACTTACCCGCACTGCTTGGAAGGGGATCGGGCCTGCCCCCCTGAAGACGTAGGGGGACCGCCTGGGTTCGCTGACTATTTGGCGGCGGTCAGCAATCCCGATCACGAACGGCATGACGAGTGTGTCGAATGGCATGGAAAGTTCATTCCGTCGAAGTTCAACCCACAATACGCCACTCACTTGATGCAGGAGGGCCTACCCGACTGGCGCAAGATGCAGTGATCTTCTAACTTGCCCCCCACCAGACGCGGTTCCGCCAATGGAGTCCATCCGTCCTGAGTGGAGGGAAACGGAACTGACGCTCGCCGTGGCTCTCACTGTTTCACCGGGAGTATAAATGCGGGCGGGAAACCAAGTGAGAAGCTTGGGAGGAAAGCTCGTAACCGTGAGGGAGAAGACTTGGCTTGTAGCCCGGCCATAGGCGTTGGAGACCACAACCCAATATGCGCCGCTGTGCTCCAGTTGCGAGTTGGGGATGGTGAGCATATGGCTATTGGACAAGGGGATGGGTTTGGACTCGAAAAACCATTGATAGGAGGGTGGAGGAGCCCCCGGTTGCGGTGGCCCCGCCTCAGAAACGCGAAGCATCAGTTTCGGATTATTGAGTTGCAGATATTCTCCGTTTCCTGGGATGGCGTCGAGCGTGAGGAGTGTGAGGCCGATCGCAATTCCCCCCCCGGGCCGAGCCCGGACCTCCGTCAGGAACGCCGCATTGAGATCCAGGATGAGCTGAAAATCGTCCCGCCAGATTTCTCCCCAGCCCTCATTGATCGCGGTCCAGGTGTTGGATTCTGAGACTTAAGGATCGATCCGTGTGCGGATGGGGAGATCGACCTTTCACAAGAAGTTTCAAGAACTGCACCCCGCGCCGGGCTGGCGCAATGCATCACGGAAACGGCCACAGCAAGCACAAGGCGACCTGGCAACATATCAATTGGGGTAGGATGGTCTGAAACGAAGAGAGTCCACCTCAGCTCACTTGTCAAATTTTGAGACGGTCGACCCAGCTTACACGGGTCGAGTAGTTTGAGACTCAGGCAACGGATACAAGATCCCAAACCCCGAATGCCTCGCACAACTCAAAGATCGACGGCATAGAAGCGGAACTTGCCGGATGACATGCCGCCTATCCTCTGCCAGAGTCTTGTCTATGCCATCGGACCGTGAACGCACCAAGCCCGGCCAAGCGCATCGAAGGCGATTCGCTTTTCTTACCGGGATCTGCATGGCGCTCACAATCCTCGCCACGGTTTCCCACGGAGCGACACCGAACTATTCCCGCGACATCCATCCAATCCTCAAGGAGTTCTGCTTCGACTGCCACGGCGAGGGAATGGACAAGGGGAAGATCAGCCTCGACACCTTCCGCTCCGATCAGGAGCGTCTGGCGGACAAGGAACTCTGGCTCAAGGCGATCAAGAATGTGCGCGCGGGACTGATGCCGCCGGAGAAGAAGCCCCGGCCGAATTCCACGCAGCAAAGGCTCCTCGAAAGCTGGATCACGTCTGCGGTGTTCGAAAGCGACCCCACCCACCCTGACCCCGGAGCCCCCTCCGTCCGTCGCCTGAACCGCTTGGAGTATCGCAATACCATTCGCGATCTGATCGGTATCGACTTCAACACGGAGGCAGAGTTCCCGGCAGATGACACCGGGCATGGTTTCGACAACATCGGCTCCGTGCTCACGCTCTCGCCCATGCTGATCGAGAAGTACCTCGAAGCAGCCCGCTCGATTGTGGAGAAGGCAGTCCCTGCAGCCTCACGCGTCGCGCCCGAGCGCCGGATCAGCGGGGCTCAGTTCCACGTCGGCCCTCCTGCCGCCTCTCAACCAAACGGTCCGCCGAAAAAGGAGGGGCCCTCGAAGCCAAGTCCCATCAGTCTTTCCTATTACAAGGCAGCCACCCATAGCGCCGAGGTTCCTATCGACCACGCCGGGAGGTATCAGGTGAGCCTAGAGCTAACCGCCACAGAGAAACACGTCGAGTCGCAGTTCGATCTCAATCGCTGCCGCATCACATTCCGGATCGATGGAAGAGAGGCTCTTACCAAGGACTTCATCCGCGAAGGCAACCGAGCGTTCCGCTTCGATTTCGACCACGAGTGGAAAGAGGGAGAGCATCAACTCACTCTGGAGCTGCAGCCGCTCACGCCAACAGAAAAACAGGTCCGCTCGCTGAGTATCCGGCTCGATGGGGTGACACTGCGGGGCCCTCTGGACAAGCCCGCACTGTGGGTCCGCCCCAAGAATCATGAGAAATTCTTCGGTGGCGACACACCCACAGGAGCCAAGGCGCGTCGCGCCAAATCGCGCGAGATCTTGGGTCGCTTCGCCTCGTCTGCCTATCGCCGACCGGTGGACGAGGCCACGTTGAACCGCCTGGCCGATCTGGCCCAGTCTGTCTCTTCAGCCAAAGGGAAGACCTTCGAAGAAGGCGTTCGCCACGCCATGGTAGCGATCCTGGTCTCGCCGCGCTTTCTGTTCCGTGAGGATTACGCCACAGCCCTCCAGCCTGGCGAGGTCTATCCTCAGGTCGACGAATACACACTCGCCTCACGTCTGTCCTATTTCCTGTGGGCGTCCATGCCCGACGAAGAGTTGCTCCGCCGCGCAGGCGAAGGGCGACTGCGAGCGGAGATGTCGACACAGCTGAAGCGCATGATGTCCGATCGCCGATCTGAAACCTTTGTCACCAGTTTCGTGGGCCAATGGCTGCAAACCCGCGACATTGAATCGATCCCGATCGAGGTCCGTGCCGTGATGAGCCGCGAGATCGAGCCCGATCCGGAAGTAGAGAAGGCACGGAAGCGCTTTCGCGAGCTACGGGAGAAGGAGCCAGAGAGGCTCACGGACGCAGAAAAAGACGAGCTGGCCAAGGCCAGGGACCGGTTCTTCAAGTCATCCGGGCGCTTCAGCCGCTACGAGCTCACTGGCGACCTCCGCCGGGCGATGCGGCAAGAAACCGAAAAGTATTTCGACTACGTTCTGCGCGAGGACAGAAGCCTGCTTGAGCTGATCGACAGCGACTACACCTTTCTGAACCAGAAGCTCGCCGAGCACTATGGCATTGAAGGTGTCGAGGGCGATTCGATGCGTCGGGTGACACTGGATGCACAGAGCCCGAGGGGCGGGATCCTGACCCATGGCAGCGTCCTGGTCGTCACCTCGAACCCCACTCGCACCTCACCCGTTAAGCGAGGGCTTTTTCTGCTGGAGAACATCCTTGGCACGCCAACACCCCCTGCGCCACCCAATGTCCCCTCCCTCGAGGAAAACGCGCGCAAGGCGGGCGGTGGAGATCGTAGCCTGCGCGACACGCTGGCCATGCATCGGGAAAAGCCACTCTGCAGCTCCTGCCACAATCGGATGGATCCGCTGGGTCTGGCTTTGGAGAATTTCAATGCGCTCGGTCGTTGGCGGGACAAGGAAAAGAGCCAAAAGCTCGATCCCGCAGGGCGACTCATCACCGGGGAAGCCTTCCAAGATATCCGAGGTTTGAAGAAAGTCCTCACGCGCGATAGGCGGGAGGACTTCTATCGCTGCTTCGTGGAGAAGCTGCTGACCTTCGCGCTAGGACGCGGCCTGGAGTATTTCGACATGCAGACCGTCGATCAGCTGGTCGGCGTCCTGAACACGAACGGGGGAAAGCCCGCCGCACTTTTGACGGGCATCGTAAACTCCGCCCCGTTTCAACGAGTCAGAAAGCCTGAAACCCGGCCGTCGCAGGCGGCTCTTCCTCAACCATGAGCACCCCCTACCCTTCCAACCACGACAACCGCATGCGCGAACGTTTGGCCAGTCTGAGCCGTCGGAATTTCCTTCGCGGACTGGGAGCTACCATCGCCGTCCCTGCCCTGGAATCCCTCCAACCGGTCAGCCTCCTCGCCGCTGAGCGGAAGAAGGCAGCCCGCCTTGGGGTCACGGCTTCCGGCGCTCCGCTGCGAACCGCCTTTCTTTTCTTCCCCAACGGCGCCATCCCGTCGGCCTGGTGGCCGACCGAGCCCGGAACCGATTTCACGATGAGCCCGACACTGAAGCCGCTGGAGACCCATCGCCATGCGCTCCAGATCCTGGGCGGACTAGAGCACGCAAACGCTGACGGAGGGGCTGATGGCGGAGGCGATCATGCCCGGGGAAACTCCGTCTTTCTTACCGGCGTTCGACTCAAGAAAAGTGCCACCGATCTGCGCGCGGGCATTTCCATCGATCAGGTCATCGCAAGCCACGTGGGACATCTCACCCGATTCCCCTCGCTGGAGCTCACCTGCGATGCGATCCGCAAATCCGGTGCCTGCGACTCCGGCTATGCCTGCGCCTACCAGTTCAACCTGTCCTGGAGCTCTGCGAAGACTCCCATGACTCCTGAGGCGGACCCGCGCCTAGTATTCGAGCGGCTCTTCGGCTCAGGAAGCCCAGGCACGCGGGGCAATCATCTGCGCCAACGCCAACAGGAGCAGCGCTCGATTCTGGATTTTGTTCTGACAGACGCGCGCTCCATGCAGCGCCGACTGGGTAAAGGGGATAAGGAGAAGCTGGACCAATACCTTACCGGAATTCGTCAGGTCGAGATGAGGATCCAGAAAGCCGAAAAGATGGGCCGGCCGCAAGACCCAACGCGACCCGCACCCGAGGGAATCCCGGTGGATTACGGCGAGCATATCCAAATCATGTATGACATGCTGGTGCTCGCGTTTCAGACCGATTCCACTCGAGTGGCCTCACTGCTTCTGGCACACGACGGCAGCAACCGATCGTTCGGCGACATCGGGATCTCGGAAGGACATCACGACCTGTCCCATCACCAGAACAAAACCGACATGGTGCAGAAAGTGGCGTCCATCGATCTATGGTACGCCCGCCAGTTCTCCCAGTTCCTCAAGAAGCTCGACGCGGTGAAGGATGTGGACGGGAAGTCGCTGCTCCATAATTCGATGATCGTTTACGGCGGCGGCAACGCCGACGCCAACCGCCACACCCATTCGAATCTTCCGATCGTCCTGGCCGGTGCAGGAGGAGGTGCGCTGCAAACGGGACGCTACGAAAAACTGACCCGACAGCCCACCAGCAATCTGTTCCTAAGCCTCGCCGACCGCATGGGCGTGGCCGGGTTGGAGCGGTTCGGCGACTCCACCGGACGCCTGACACGAATCTGATCCCTCCCACTGACTCCACACCTTATGCCTCCCCATACACCACCCACGCATCCCAGGTCGGCAACCGATGTTGCCAGCCGAATTGTCCTCTCACTGCTATCACTGGTTTTGCCCCTAAGCGCAGCCACCCCTGCCGAGTCGGAGTGGCCGCAGTGGCGTGGCCCCCTAGCCAATGGTGTGGCTCCGAAAGCCACGCCACCGCTTGCGTGGAGCGAGACTCAGAATGTGAAATGGAAGGTGCAGATCCCCGGGAGCGGCACTGGGACCCCACTTATCTGGGGGCAGAAAATCTTCATTCAGACAGCGGTTCCGACCGGAAAGAAGGTCGAACCTCCGCCCGTGCCGACACCCAAATCGGCAGCGGTGATCAGACCTCAGATTTTTGGACAACTCCCCCCACCTCCACCCGCAGGCGGGACTCCTCCCCCACGCGGGCCGCGAGGCGGACGACCCGGCGGGGGCGGCGGACGGGCTGAAGCCCCCTCCGAGTTTTATCGCTTCAACCTCCTGGCACTCGATCGGGCGACCGGCAAGGTGCAGTGGGAGAAAACACTCAATGAAGTGGTGCCGCATGAAGGCCATCATCGCGACCACGGCTATGCGTCCCATTCCCCCATCACGGACGGCCAGCATATCTGGTCATGGTTCGGGTCGCGGGGATTGCATTGCCTGGACATGAAGGGAGCCGTCTTGTGGAGCAAGGATTTCGGGAAGATGAAAACCCGGGCCGGCTTCGGCGAAGGCAACTCCCCGGCCCTGCAGGGAAACACGCTGGTCGTAAATTGGGATCATGAGGGCACGGATTTCATTGCGGCCTTTGACAAGTCGACGGGCCGTGAACTCTGGCGTCAGCCTCGCGAAGAAGACACCACCTGGACCACGCCACTCATTGTGAATTACAAGGATCAGTACCAGGTCATCGTTGCCGCCACCAGGCGTGTGCGCAGCTACGATCTGTCTACCGGCAAGCAGCTGTGGGAATGCGGGGGCATGACGGCGAATGTGATCCCGACACCCGTGAGTGACTTTGAGCTCGTCTATGCGATCAGCGGTTTTCGAGGCGCTTCATTGCTTGCCCTCAAGCTCGACGGCACGGGGGATCTCACCGACACCGCCTCCGTGGTATGGAAGCACACCAAGGCCACCCCCTATGTTCCGTCCCCCATCCTCTATGGCGAACGGCTCTATTTCCTTTCTGGCAACAATGCGATTCTCTCCGCGCTCAACGCCAAGACCGGCCAGCCTCTGATCACCGAGGAGCGGCTCGAAGGCGTGTCCGGAGTCTACGCGTCTCCGGTCGGGGCGGCAGGCCGCGTGTATTTCGTTGGTCGCAATGGCACCACCGTCGTGATCAAGGACAGCGACACGCTGGAAATACTAGCCACCAACACCCTCGACGAGAAATTCGATGCCTCCCCCGCCCTCGCGGGCAAGGATCTTCTCCTGCGCGGACAACGCTTTCTCTATTGCCTTGCCCAGCCCTAGATCATGAGCTCCAACTCCTGCCATAGCGCCAGGTAGAGCTGTCTGGGTTCCTGCCAGGATCCTGTAACCTCCTGGCCCCGTATCCGTCGTCAAAGAGTGCGATCATGAATGCCGTCCGAAGCCCTCTCCGCACCCGCAGGTGGAAAGTCCCCTGCAACAAGCTAGGCCTTTGCCTGGGGTTCCTCGTTGGCATTTGCTCCTCCATCGCCGCAGCGCAGCTGGATACCAGCGACGAACTCTTCACCAATGGGAGCGTCCGTCAGCTCCAGATCGAGCTGACGCCGGAGGGCTTGGAGCTTCTCAAGAACTACCACCAAGTCTGGGGGCAGAAACGTCCTGAGCGACACGACGCCAAAGCGATCGTGCGCGAGGGGAAGAACGTCTACACCAATGTCGCCATACATCTCAAAGGGTCCTTCACCTTTCAGCCCATCGGCAACAAACCCTCATTGACCCTAAACTTCGACAAATTCGCACCCGGCCAGCGCTTCCACGGGCTAGACAAGATCCACCTCAACAACTCGGTTCAAGACGCCACCTATCTTTGTGAAAAGATCGCTCGCGACCTCTTTCGAGACGCGGGAGTCCCTGCCTCCCGGATCGGGCATGCTCAGGTGGAACTGAACGGGAGAGCCCTCGGATTCTATGTGCTGGTCGAAGGCTATAATAAGCGCTTCTTGAAGCGCCACTTTCCCTCCGCGGAAGGCAATCTGTATGACGGCGGCTCAGGGGGCGACATCACCCGCGCCCTGGAAGTCGACTCAGGAGAACATCCCGACGACCGATCAGACTTGGCGAGGCTCGTGGCAGCGTCGCGGGAGAAAGGGGCCTCCGCCAGGGCTGCCAGCATCGAGAAGCAATTAGATATCGATCGTTTCCTCACCTTCGCCGTCCTGGAGGTCTTCCTCCTGCACTGGGATGGGTATTGTATGGGACCGAACAACTACCGGATCTTCCGGGATGCCACACAGGATCGAATGGTCTTTCTGCCCCACGGAATGGATCAGATTCTGGGTATACGGAAATCATCACAAACCAGCATCACTCCCAGCTGGGGAGGGCTGGCTGCCCGGGCGTATTTGGGAACACCCGAGGGCCGACGCCGCTATTTAACTCGGATGGAGCAGGTGCTGACCAACCATTGCAACGAGGCGCGACTCCTCGCCAAAGTGGATCGGTTGGCGGAAGCGATTCAGCCCTACGCTGCGCCCGGACTCGTGGATCGGTTTCGCTACCGAGCGATCACGGAAATGCTGAAGTCTCGCATCTCGCACCGGATCGCGGAAGTACGGGAGCAACTCTCCAATCAGGAGAAACCCCTCGATCTGGGACCCACGGGCATCGCCCGCTTGACCGGCTGGACCTTTCGCCCCTCGAATCAGGGAGGGGTTTCGGGCCAGAAAGGCACCGACCAAGACCGTCAGGTTCTGGAGCTCCAGGCCTCAGGCACCTGGGCCTCGGGCGCCTGGAGGCGCAAGGTGCTGCTGGAAACAGGGCAGTATGAACTGAGTGGAATGGCGAAAGTGGAGGGCATGACCCCAGGTGCTACAAATAGCGGGGCGCTGCTTCGGATTTCCGGAGATCGGGAAACACTCAGCCTCTCGACGAATCAGACCTGGCAGCCTCTTCGCTACAGCTTCGAGCTGACAGGGCCCATCGACGTCGAGCTCATCTGCGAATTTCGAGGAGCCTCAGGGGTAGGCCGCTTCGACTCCTCCACGCTGCGACTCAAGCGCCTCCCCGCAGCACCTCTGCCAGCCGCCAAACCCTGAAAAGAAGGCTTTCGCCTAACAGGGAGCGTGCAAAAGCAAGTTCGGGTTATTTGTGTGCGACCCCTAGGGAGCGGGCCAGTCGTTACCCCCATTGCTGTCCAGTTGAGCCCGACCGGCAATGGTGTGCAGCTTCCCATAGCGAGCGCGAATGTCCGCATACTCACCCTGTCCCCCTACCACCGCCCAGCCAGAAAGGGAGGGTACGATGAGAAAACCAAGCAGCGCAGCGCAGGTGTTCATGGATTGCGCATAGATTATCAGGATCGAGTCTCAGACATCCTGACCTCGTGCGAGAGCCCGTAGGCAGGAGTGGAACGAGGATGAGCCAAAGCGCAGGCCGTTTTCTGGCTTTCCCTGAGCCTGGGGCGGAGGAACCGGACGCTGGACGTTGGGGTCCCCTACATCCGGAGGTTCGAGTCCTTGTAGGCGACGACGTCAGGCGTTCCCCCCACTCGCCCGAGGCCTGCCTTTTTTGGGGATCGGATTCTCCGTCGTCTCCTGCAGTGCCGAAGGGAGCTTGCTCCGCTACAACGCAAACTACGTTCCCTCCCCCTCGCTACGCCTCGTCTATCGCCAAGTGCGCTCAGCCTGATTCCTGTCCAGAAGTCACAACCCAGGAGCCTTTTCGCATTCGCGTCTATTCGCGTCCATTCGCGGTTACATTTATGGCCTCCTCCGGGATTGTCTGGGGATTTTCCGTTGGCGGTCGTGTGTAGCGAGGGTGAACCGCAGGAAACCCCGGGTGTCCCTTCGGTCAACCCGGGGCTACCGGCTTCGACCCCTCCGGGGTCCGCGGCCCAAGACATCGTTCACACGAGTAGCCCCGGTCGAGCGCTGTGCCGTGTCCCTCTCCCTGCGCATCCGATCGTAAATCACTCCATTGCCGCTCGAAACTTCCCTACCCCGTTTCAGCCCCGCCTTCAATCTGTGTAAATCCTGCAGCCCATCTGTGGATAAACACTCCCTACTGACCTTCAGGACCTGACCACGTTGGACGTTGAACGCCAATACCCGTCCGAATTTCACTGCACCCGGATGGCCTGGTTGCTAAAGTGACCTCGCGTTCAAAGAACGCACTCTATGGAAACTATCGATTCCCAAGGCCGCACGGCGGCGACGCAAACGGACAAACTCCTCTTTACTCCCGGACCACTCACCACCAGCCGCACGGTCAAGGAAGCCATGCTGCGGGATCTTGGCTCCCGGGATGAGGACTTCGTGGCGACAGTTCGAAGTATTCGCAACCGTCTGCTCGCAATCGCCGGAGTCAGCCAGACCTCCGGCTATGAGGCGGTGCTGATGCAAGGCAGCGGCACGTTCGCAGTCGAATCGGTCCTCTCCTCAGTCATCCCCACCGAAGGTCGCCTGCTCGCCTTGGTCAACGGTGCCTACGGCGCCCGTATCGTAGCGATGGCCAAGCGGCACCGGATTCCGGTGACCGTAATCGAGTGCCCCGAGAACGAAATCCCCACCGTCGCCCAGGTCGTTGCTGCGCTCTCAGCAGACCCTGCACTCTCCCATGTGGTGATGGTCCACAGCGAGACCACCTCGGGCATCTTCAACCCGGTGGCCGAAATCGGCAAGGCGGTGCGAGATAGGGGCCGAAGCCTGATTGTGGATGCCATGAGCAGTTTTGGTGCAGTGCCCCTGGATCTTCCCACCGCCGGGGTCGACTATCTGGTAACCTCTGCCAATAAATGCATCGAAGGCGTGCCAGGATTCGGAATCATCGTCGCCCGGCGAGAACCCTTCCTCGCCTCTGAAGGATCCGCAAGAACCCTCAGTCTGGACCTGCACGCTCAATGGCGCGGGCTGGAAGGGAATGGACAGTTCCGCTTCACCCCGCCGACGCATGCGTTGCTCGCGTTCAAGCAGGCGCTCGACGAACTGGATGCCGAGGGTGGGCCTGACGGCCGGGCAAAGCGCTACAGGAACAATCACGCCACCCTGGTACAAGGGATGCGTTCCCTGGGTTTTGAACCGTATGTGCCGGAAGCGCACCAGGGATATATCATCACCACCTTCCCGTTCCCAAAGAATCCCCGGTTTACCCTGGAGGAATTCTATCAGCGGCTTTCCAATCGAGGCATGGTGATCTACCCAGGAAAGCTCACCCAGATGAACTGCTTTCGCATGGGCAACATCGGACGACTGTATCCCAAAGACCTACAGGCACTGGTCGAAGGGGTGCGCATCACCCTCACCGAAATGGGCATCCAGATCCCCGTCTGAGGCATCGGTCGCCGCAGCGGGCGGCGGCTTTCTTGCTTCCAATGGGAGTTTCATGGGTTAATTTCGAGCAAATGAAAGGCATCATACTCGCAGGCGGAGCCGGGTCACGGCTCTTCCCCCTCACCTTGGTGGCCAGCAAGCAGTTGCAGCCCGTGTATGACAAGCCCATGGTCTATTATCCGCTGACCACCCTGATCGAAAATGGCATTCGAGAGATTTGCCTGATCTCCACCCCGCAGGACATTCCCCGCTTTCAACAACTGCTCGGAGACGGACACCGCTGGGGACTTCGGATCGACTACCGTGAGCAGCCAAAACCGGAAGGCATCGCTCAAGCTTTCCTGGTAGCGGAATCCTTTATCGGGAGCGACCCGGTCACCCTCATCCTAGGTGACAACATCTTCTACGGTGGCGATGTTTTCCACAAAGCATTCAAGGACTTCGCATCAGGGGCAGTCATCTTCGGCTACCGAGTGCATGATCCCAGCCGCTACGGCGTCGTTGAGTTTGACGGACAGGGCAAGGCTGTTTCCATTGAGGAGAAGCCCACCGCACCGAAGAGCTGCTATGCCGTGCCTGGCCTGTATCTGTTCGACAACGAGGTCGTTTCAATCGCGAAGGCCTTGAAGCCTTCTCCGCGGGGAGAGTTGGAGATCACCGATGTGAACATGGAATACCTGCGCAGAGGAACACTGCGTGTGTTCCCCCTCAGTCGGGGTTTCGCCTGGCTGGATGCCGGCACGAGCACGAGCCTCCATGAGGCCTCTGCCTATGTGCAGACCGTCGAGAAGCGCTCTGGGATGAAAATCGGTTGCCCCGAAGAAGCCGCGTTCCGCCAAGGCTTCCTCACCCTGGTCGGCCTACAAACTGAAGTCGCACGCCTGCCACGATGTGAATACCGAGACTACCTAGAAGAAGTGCTGGCCGAGGCGCAGCGTGCCGGCTGAACACACTAGAAACCGCCCACCAGGACCATGAGCAAGCCTCCGAGATCCGTATGATACTTCTGTTAGGAGCGTCCGGTTACATAGGCGAGGCGTTCACCGCCGAGCTCAGAAAGCGCAACTGGGATCACCGGTCGATCCCGCGCAGCGAGGCCGACTACACACGCTTTACAAGCCTTCTGGAATTGCTTCGATCGCTTCGCCCCTCCTTTCTCATCAATGCAGCTGGGTTCACAGGAAAGCCAAACGTGGACGCCTGTGAGTCTCAAAAAGCCGAGACGCTTTTTGGCAACGCTCTCCTGCCACAATCAATCGCCCAAGCGTGTGAGGTGGCGGGGGTACCCTGGGGTCATATCTCCTCGGGATGCATCTACAACGGAGGAAAAATTCTTCACGACGGACAGGAAAGAATCGAGACCGACCTCACCCGGCCCGAGCTTCAGGGTCTCCTGACCGGCCGACGCGAACAAGTGCGGGGGTTCGCGGAGACGGACACACCCAACTTTTCCTTCCGCCATCCGCCATGCAGCTTCTACAGCGGGAGCAAGGCCCTGGGCGAGGAGGCGATGACAGGCATTGGCCGAAGCTATGTCTGGCGCCTGCGAATCCCTTTCGACGCTCACGATGGAGCCCGCAACTATCTCAGCAAAATCCAGCGCTACGCCAAGGTCTACGACAACGCGAACTCGCTGTCACATCGAGGGGATTTTGTGAAAGCCTGCCTGGATCTTTGGGAGCGGCGAGCTCCTTTCGGAACTTACAATCTCACCAACCCTGGCTTCGTGACAACGCGCCAAGTCATTCAACGAGTGCAAGACATTCTGAAGCCGAGGAGAGAGTTTGAATTTTGGACTGACGACGAGGAGTTCTACCGCCTCGCCGCCAAGACGCCTCGGTCCAACTGCATACTGGAAACAGGCAAACTCCGCGAGACGGGCGTCGTGATGCGCACGGTTGACGAGGCTCTTGAAGACTCTCTGCGCCATTGGAGACCGGAAGCTCCCCAGAACTTCTCTCCCGCACACGGATCCTTGTCCCCAGCCTAAGCATGAATCTACTGGTCACCGGCGGTGCAGGTTTTATCGGATCGAACGTCATTCGCCAACTCCTCCGTCGCTCCGAGCCGACGCGGATCGTGAACCTCGACTGCCTCACCTATGCGGGCCATTTGGAGAACCTCGCCGGGGCCGATCGAGACCCTCGATACACGTTCATCCGAGCGGATCTTCGCGACAAGTCCAAGGTGGTTGAGATCGTCAAGTCCCACGCTATTTCGCATGTCCTGCACCTCGCGGCCGAGTCCCATGTCGACAGGTCGATCAGCGGCCCAGGCGACTTCATCCACACCAATATCGTCGGCACGTTCCACCTGCTGGAAGCCTGCCGGGATGCGTGGGCAGGCCAATTCGAAGGCCGGCGTTTTCATCATGTTTCCACCGATGAGGTTTTCGGCAGCCTCGGCGAAAGCGGGCTGTTCAGCGAGACCACTCCCTACGCTCCGAACTCCCCCTACTCCGCAAGCAAGGCATCCAGCGATCTGATTGTCCGGGCCTATCATCACACCTACGGACTGCCCTGCGTTCTCACCAATTGCTCCAACAACTACGGCCCCTATCAGTTCCCGGAAAAACTAATCCCTGTCGTCATACAAAAAGCCCTGGCTCACCAGCCGATTCCCATCTACGGAGACGGCATGAATGTGCGAGATTGGCTCTATGTGACGGACCATGTTGACGCTCTCTGGCAGGTGCTCACTCGAGGGCGGATTGGCGAAACCTATTGCATTGGCGGCGGGAATGAGTGGCCCAATCTCAGGATCGTGGAGAAGATCTGTGATCTGATCGATGCCCTCGCTCCGGAGCAGGGACGCGATTCGAGACGCCTGATGCAATTCGTGAAAGATCGCCCCGGCCACGATCGGCGCTACGCCATCGATGCAGCAAAGATTCAAAACGAGCTAGGGTGGACCCCCGCTCACAGTTTCGAAGCCGGCCTCCGTGCAACGGTGGAGTGGTATCTTGGCAATCAAGAGTGGGTGAAAGCGGTCACCTCCGCGAAGCGCTGTGACACCGGAGTGATCCGATAACTCCAGCGGGGGAGCTCATTGAGGCTGCCGGGCAGCCTTGACGGCCACCTCGTCATGCGCCGTGGGCTCGTATTCGTAATCGGCAGGTTCCTGATAATCCCTCCGCATGGGATGATCCTTAAAGCCGTCCCACATGAGGATCCGGCGGAGATCCGGATGCCCCTCAAATACTACCCCGTAAAGATCAAAGATCTCACGCTCTTGAAACTCGCACCCCTTCCAGACCCCCGTCACGGACGGCAGAGTCACCTCATCCGTCCGATTCCGTGTTCGGGCACGAAGGATCAACGGACCGTGCTTTAGCTTCATGGAGAACAGATGGTAAACCACCTCCAAATAGCCCCCACTACGGGTCTCGACCAGCTCCTCAACTTCCTTTTCAACTCCCTCCACCACCCTCTTCACTTTCACCTTCACTTTGTCAACCTTCTCAGGCCAGTCCACCCCCGTCACATTCGAGGCGTAGTCCAATTCCAAACCAGTGGTATCACGAACAAAGCGGCAGACCTCCACCAAATGCCTGGGTTCGACCAGGAGGGAAACCTGTGCGGAAGGGGAGTCATTCGGGACGCGCCTCAGAACGACACCAGGGAGGCTGCTCTCTATGCGAGACTGAATCTGCTCAAGGGGTTCCACGTCGCGAAGGATATCGACACCCAGGTTTCCCAAGCAATGCCTGTGTTCAGGATTCCGAGAGCGCTCAAGCCTCCGGCTTAGCGGACGATACATCCCTTAAGGTCATGCCGAAAGCCTTGCCTATGACGAAGAAGCACATTCTGTTCGTGGACGATGACGCCGAGTTTCTCCAAGGGATCCAGGGGTCGCTCCGCGTGGTGGAGCCAAGCTGGAGCACCGTTCTCACCACGAGTGCGGAGGAAGCCCTCGATCAACTGGCCCATGTCTCATTCGATGCAGTGGTTTCAGACCATCGTTTGGTGGGAATCGACGGATCCTCTTTCCTGGAAAAGGTTCAAGAGCTCCAACCTCGCGCCATGCGCTTCATCGTCTCGGGCGAGTTGGATCGTGAGGATGTCATCCGCCTGGCCTTTCCGGCACACCAATGCTTCACAAAGCCTTTGGATCTCGACCTCCTGCGTCGCACCCTGCGAAAGGTCACAGCGCTGCGCGATCTGCTCTCCAACGAAGTCCTCAAACGCCTCGTCTCCCAATGCAGCCTGCTGCCCACGATTCCAAGTCTCTACCTAGAGCTGACAGAAGAACTTAAGTCGCCCCATTTCACCATCGAACGCCTTGAAGCCATCATCAGCAAGGACCCAGCCGTCGCGGCCAAGATTCTGCAATTGGTGAACTCCAGCTTTTTCGGGTTGAGTCGACGCATCGAGGGCATCGGAGAGGCCATCAGCTTCATCGGCGTGCAAATCATCAAGGCGCTGGTCCTCACCCTCCCGGTGTTCGCAAGATTCGAAGGAGTTCGGGTGAAGGACTACTCGCCCACCGCTATCTGGGAACACTGCTGGCGAACAGCGGTGCTCGCACGCTGCATCGCGCAAGAAGAGGATCAGCCAAGGGGAGTCTGCGAGGAGGCCTTTCTCGCCGGACTCTTGCACGACCTCGGCAAAATGGTGCTGGTCTCGAATCTTTCTTCTCTCTGCCGCGAGTGCACCGCACTGACCCATCGAAACCAGGCACCGATGCATCAAGCGGAGCGTGAGATCCTTGGGTGCACGCATGGCATGGTGGCGGCGTACCTCCTTGGGCTTTGGGGAATTCCGGACACCATCGTGGAGGCCGTAGGTTTCCACGATGAGCCCATGGAAGCTCCCTCATCCGACTTCAACATCCTGACTGCAGTTCACGTGGCCAACGCCCTGGATCACGCCTGCAGCGAAGGAACACCTGATCACTTTAAGCAGTATCTAGATCTCGAGTACGTGATGGCTCTCGGCCTTCCCGCGCGATTGGAGGCCTGGCAGAAGGCGGGAGTCGCCGCCTTCCAGCGCACCAAGCAACAGGCCTCTTGACCCAAGAGGTTCTTACTTCTTGGGGTCGAGGTTGACCTTAAACATCTCCGGTGTTAACGGCACCTCGACACCATTCCGTGGCACGCGGGCCTGGGCGATCCAGATCAGGCCGTTCAACACCACTTTTCGGAAGTTTTCATCCTGCCAGTTCTTGTGGAAATGGCCCCCCGTAAATCCAAAGCCTCGACCACCATCCTGACGCTCCTTGGCCCACATGACCACCTGAGGTTCCCCCTTCGCCACGGAGGCCCGCACGGCAGGGTTGCCGCTGTGGGGGCCGTCAGGGCGCTCGAGGGTCGCGGCGGGAGGCAGCGCGCTCAGGATCGGAACCACTCCCTTCATGCCTTCCGGAAAGCGCATGTGATAGTACCATTCATCGTTGATGCTGAAAGGCTTCACACCTCGGGTGATGGGATGCTTCGGCAATTCCTTGAAGTCAGCGACCCAATGCGGATTCACCGACCAAAACATCTCAAAGTAGCCTCCGATCCACTCCAGCAAGGCGTCCCCCGGCTCGCCCTTGGGAACTTCCACCCCATAATGGGCGCAGCCTAAGCCCACCCCCTTGCTCATCAGCTGACGTAATCGAGCGAGCCGGGCGGGCTGGATTGCTGGATGGCCCGTGCCGCCATCCGCGTAGATCAGAATGGCATCCACACCCTCGAACTCCAGATCGCTCGCCGGCCATCCATTGCTCGCCACTTGGGAAACCACACCCGGCACTTGCTTCAAACACGCATCGAGCAGCAAACAGCCGGCGCGAAATTCGTGCTCCCCTTTGCCATGGCTGACGCGCCCGGCGATCAGGAGAATCTTCTTCGGAGCTGCGGCCTGCACACCCTCACAGGCAAGCAGTAGAATCAGGAGTTTTAGGAGAGGGGCGACATAGCGGGAGGAGCGTTCAGTGGGTTTCATAGAGTGTGTTTCATCGGAGGTTTGCGTGGAGAGCGTTAAACGGCTATCGGTTGGCGAAGCATCGCGAGCAGTTCATCGGCACAGGCGTCAGCAAAGCATGGATCATTGATCTCCATGTCCAACTCGCGCACCGGGATATCTGCCCGCAACCCTGCCTTGAGGGAGGCGAACAAAGCGCGGTCGGCTTCGGGATCGTGAAAAGGCTGGCCTGGAGCACTGATGATGCTGATGGCGCGAAGGGGAAGGAGAACCGACACCGGCCCTCGCGAAAGATTCAGCTTCTCTGCGATAACCCTTCCGAGCCGATCGCATTCCTCAGGGGTGGTACGCATCAGCGTCACCTGCGGATTGTGGGCATAGAAGCGGCGTCCCTTAAAACCAGCGGGCACGGATTCCGGCCCGCCAAAATTGACCATATCGAGGCATCCAGGCGTGATGATCGCAGGCACTCCGCTGCGGGCTGCGGCCTCCAGACGGGTTGGACCAGCACCTAAGATTCCCCCAACCAACTCATCAGCCCACTCGGTGGTGGTGATGTCCAAAACACCGGAGACCATGCCTGACTCGATCAACGACTCCATGGTGCGTCCACCCACACCGGTGGCATGAAAAACCACGACCTCAAACCCAGCCTTCTCCAAACGTTGGCGGGCGTGGTCCACGCAGCGGGTCGTGTTGCCAAATTGACTCGCCGCAATCACAGGACGATCCACACCCACCGCTGGAACCGTCTCCACCATCCCCACAATGGCACCGGCAGCCCGCGAGAAAATCTCCCGCGAGATTCGATTGATCCCCGCAACATCGACGATGCTGGGGAACATCACGATGTCCTTAGTTCCGACATACGGAGCCACATTCCCACCGGCCAGCGTGCTGACCATGACTTTTGGAAAGCCAATGGGAAGCGCCCTCATCGCAGCCGTCGCAATCGCAGTTCCCCCACCCCCACCCAGTGAGATCACCCCGTCGATCTGACCCGACTCAACCAGCCTCTTGAGGAAAACCGGGGCTGCCTTGGCCATTGCGGCCACCGACTCCCCACGATCGCGACGTCGCATCAGCTCGTCAATATCCACACCGACCGCCTCCAGCACCCGCTCACGCGAGACATCGGGTTGGAGTCGGGGTGCATCCAAAGTCCCCACATCGATCAAAAACGCACGGTGCCCTCGCTGACGCACACGCTCCGCGATGAAGGCATGCTCGTCGCCCTTCGTGTCGAACGTGCCCAGGATTGCGATAGTGGCCATAGGATTCAGATCACGCTAACGAAGCCCCGAATGCCAAGCCAACCCTTTTTAGGGCTTCGCCGGTGGAGTCGACTCCGGCTCACGGTCACCTTTGGCGTTCGCATCACTTTTCTCATCGCCCCCAAACCAATCTTTCAGGGTCCTGATGGGGTGGAGTGGAAACAAGAGCAGACGCGGAACGATATACCGTTGATCGGTCTTAGGCTTGTCCAAGGTGCCCGTCAGCTTGAACTCAAAAAGCTTGGTGACCGGCCAGAAAACCTTGCTGATCAAGAATCCGATGCCGGGCGTATCCCGCAGGAGCTCTGCCTCCATGCGAGCGTTTAGCTGCTTGTCGAAGTTGACGGTGCCGGCGCTTTTCATGCGCATGGCGTTCGCCCGAATGTCCAGATCGCCGGTATAGATAACCCCATTGGTGATGAGGAACGTGCCGGTAGCTTGGCGGGCTCGGCTATTCGCAACCCCTGGAACGATCGCGTTGAGGGCAGGCGATATCACAGCGAAGAAAGGGATGTCCCATAACAAACCGTTGGTCATCTCGCCACGTCCATACCCATTCCAAGTGAACTTATCCCGGGTGTTGGCATTCGTGATATTCAGCTCGCAGGCCACGCGGCCTTCGATTCGATTGGTCTTGCTGCCAAGGTCCTTCATCAACAAGGCGAGATCAACGTTGTCCGCGCGCAGTCCAAATTGAAAATCAGAACCACGGTCCGGGCGAAAGTCGAAATGCGCATCACCCAACATCCGTCCCCCATAGAAGTCGGTTCTGACTTCCCTAAGATCCAGTGTGTCCCGGCGCCAGTCTACCAGAGCTTGGATCCTGGAGATGTTGAAAAGCTTCCAGCTGAAGGGGCTCGCATCGACCTGGAACTTGATGTCGTTCTCCTTCCGAGCCTTGAGCGTATCGATCACGCCTTCGAGCCGGACTGAGGGGGGAGAGTCAAATCGGTAGTCCTTCATGATCTCCGAAACATTGGTCCCAATGGCACGGCAGACCGGTGCCACATCCAAGCCGCTGACAACATTGGTCAGGCGCAATTTCTGCTCATCGAGCTGAAACCAAACCTCTCCCAGTGTTGCACGCCCCTCAGGCCGTACGAACAGGATATCGCGCGCTCTCAGAAGACGGTTGGCAAACTCAACCGACCCTGCTTCGAACCTCCCCACATCCTCGCCTCGGAACGTGAAACGATTCGCACTCACCCGGGCGGAGGCGACGATACCTTCGGGGAATCGCCAGCGACCTCGAATCTCCCCTTCGATCAGGGGTGGTTCGGCGAAGGTAAACAAATTGAATCCCTCAGCGGCCGAGGCGGGCAGAAGCGGGCGGATGGCATCCAAGTTGATTCGGCTCCGCAGCTTGAAAAAGTAGTCCCGAGTGGTTTCGTTGGATTCATGATAGAGCTCCAGGGTTCCCTCCGTTCGATGAGCCACGATATCGGGAACCACCCAGACGTCGTTGGAGCATTGAAAACTCAAGGTCGCTGAGTCGAACTCCACACCTCGAAAATCCCCGGAACCGACTTTGGCCCTTCCATCGATCCTGAGAGTGGGCATCATCGTGCGAGCCCACGGCAGAGAAGAGAGTGACGTAAGATTCGTGGAGGAAAGCAGCGGCCGCATTTCCGCCCAGTCTGGAAGAACCGAGCTAGCGTCGGCACGCACCCAGGGCGGCTTCTTCCATCCATACTGTCCCAACCATCGCTGCGCATTGGTTCCGAGAAGCAGAGCGAAACGATGCGCATCCGTGGTGTTGGTCACCGTGGCTGAGAGGTGTCCGCTGCGGGTATCCAATCCCGCCCGAACATCCAACTCCCCCCCGTTCATCGTCATCTTCAGCGGCGAGACTCGGAGGACGGGAGCATTCCAGTCTAGGAGGAGGTTGCAGTCCGCAACCTCCAGCTTCGGCATCGAGAATCCAGTCGCAGAAAGGGTCGCTTCTAGCTGGAGCGGCTTAAGGCGCTCGACAAGACGCTCGAATCCTTTTGCGCCCGAGGTTTGAGCGATCTGATGATCCGGCGGATTGGTAAACGAGAGTCCGAAGTGGAGATTGCTCACACTGCCTCCCAGGCCAGTGATTCCAACCCCGCTCAGCTGAACCCCACCCGAAAGCGGGTTCCAATTGGTGGTGGACACCCTCAAACTGGCCTCAAGGCGACCGTGCTGCAGAGATCCTGACTTTGAGCTGAGGGATTCCCCTTCGAGGGCGAAACGGGCCTGACTGGTATCCGATCCACGCGACACCGCCGAAAATGCCCCCGAAAATTGAATCGAAGCACCCTCACCCCACGGCGTCACAACCTCCCGAGAGACCAACTCGATCTCGCCCGCTGATGCCAGCGTTTCACCAATGCGCTGTTCCATGCGCCCCCTCGCTTCAATCAGCTCCGCCTCGCCCCAGGGGGTACGACTCAGGCCAGCGTCCAGCCGCCACCTCAAAACAAAGGGCTCCTCCAAACTGACGGGAGGAGCCACCCCCGCCCAGAAAACAGCATTGGTTCCTGTCAGCCAGGGAGAATCAATCGAGGGCAAAGCCATCGTCACCTCAGCGTTGAAACTGTTGGTCCGCATAACATCGCCAGCCAGCTTGAGCGCAATGGCCGTCCCAGGATCCACCTGGCAGCGATCCCATTGAACCGCCATTCCGTGCAGAAACTGCTCCGTGTTCACGCCCTGCTCGGCGCGCACCTGACGGCGAGGCCAGCGAAGAGTGAGTAGTTTGGAAGCATTGGTAAGATGAGCCTCAATACCGATCTGAACGCCGTGTAGCCGACCCTTCAGTCCAGAGATTTCAAAGGTGTCCGGCTCACGATACTTTAGCAAACCGTCGACACCTTCCAGCGCCAGGGACTGCGGCTTCTCCCCCTCCGCTCTCAAAACCCAGACACAACGGCCCTGGTTCAACCTGAAAGACTCCGGGATGAACTGGAATCGAAGCAGCGCTTCTCGATTGAGTCGGAAGTCCACCTGATCCACAAAGAGCTCCGGCCCGGCTCCCCCGCTCGCCGGGCGAAAGTAAAGTCCCTCCCCCACCACGCCCTTCATCCAACGAAACCGCAACCGGCTGTATTCCATGTCCCAGCCCTGCGCGTGTAAACCGCGCACCAAGCGCTCCTTGAGAAGCTCCGGGAGTCCGACATTGTGCAGGTAGACAAACGCTGTGACCACACACAGAAGAAGGCAAACCCCCAAGGTCCGAGCCGAACGCCAGCAGAAGCGGAACGTTCCGCGAAATCGGCTGACGAAAGGCCGGCTCATGGTTGCGGAAGTTTCGGGATGCTCAGATCCCTCATCACCATGAAGTAGAGATCGAAGGGAAACTCGAAAAACCACCACTCACCTTCCAGCCTGGTGGCCGCATAGTTGTAGAGCGAAGGAGCCTTTCCACCCAGCTCCAGCGCGTAGCTGGCGGGCTTCCCCTCGCTCGTCACCTCCAAGGTCAGGCGGTGGCTCTGGTCTGTGAATCCCAGCAGGGACCGATTGGTTTCACCGCGGGCGGTCCAGACGCTTGCACGAAGCTGACTGAGACGGTAGACAGTCTCCTCGACCGAAAGCTCATTTTTAATCATCCCTGCGGATCCTGCGGCGACCGACCAATGTCCATCCGGGCTGCGTCGGATCTGCATCTTTCGCCCATCCTGTTCGATCGTCAACAGGCTCACTTCATTGGTCTTGAAGGACCAAACTCGCCTGTCCCTGAACTTCCAAGCCTGATCAGGAAGCTTGTCCGCATCACCCAGCCGCACACCATAGACCGAGCTCTCATCCGGCCGTCGCGCGAACACCTTTTGATCCATCATTCCTCCGAGATCGAGCTGGGCCAGGACGGTATTTGTTACCACACCCGCAGCGTTCGTGGAAGCGCCACGCAGAACCCAGGAGTAGGCAGGAGGTGTCAGACCGTAAGGAACGAAATCGGTGACGAAATCCCTGGAGAATTCGATGATGGGCATCTGCTGCAACCACCCGAGCACATCGTTCACCAAGCTGGGGTCTGCACGCACCGAGCCAGGCGTGATCACCCAATCGCCAGCCGCCTGACGGCGGACTGTGAAGTTCTCAGAGCCCCGAACCTCCATGCTTTCAACCGACTCCCGTTGAAAGGAGGATAACAGGCGTGTGTCCCGCAGATCCACATAGGAAAGCTGGAGCGAGTCCAGAATTGTATGAGGCATGAGCACAAGGGCGTTGTGTGCCGTCAAACGAGCATAGACCATGCTAGGGTCGTTGGTCGGTGAGGACCCAAACTGCACCGCCAGGATCTGGTTGGTGTCCACCCCGATGCTGAGCTCGAGGGCCGGTGGTTGAAGCCCGAATGCCTCCCAATCCACCCGGCCGTTGTCGCTTAGAAAACGCGAAACCTGTGCCGATCCAACGTTCACCAGAAGCCGACTCACCTGGGCCATATCGGCCCGTGCCTGGAAAGGGTTCAGAAGCAGGCAACTGTTGTTCGTTGGATTGAATCCAAGGGTGAAACCCCGCGAGGCATTGCTCACGGTCAGACGATTGAACGCCAGTCCCTTCCAATGAATCATGGAGCTCTCCCGCCACTCATGCAAGGAGGCGGGAAGCATCTCCAGAAGCTTCGCTGGGAGGGCGTAGATCCCAGGCATACCCACCAACTGGGCATAGACTTGATCTCCGGCAAGCGTCCTAGAACCAATGCGAAGCTCGGCCCTCTGCCCAGCCTGCACCCAGGTGACCTGCGCTTGGGGAGAGTCCAAGCCAAAGCGATTCGTGGTCCGAGTCGCCTCCTCAGCAATCAGAAAATCACGATTGAGCGTCTCTGCCAGAGATAAGAACGCTTCCACGGCCGACACCTGGGCCGGATAGGAAAAGGGCAGCACATAGTGCCATCCGTCGTTCGTCCGCTGGACCTGGAGCAGCAGCGCATTCGTACGCTGGACCAAGATGCTGTCCACCTGGTGTATTCGCAGCCAAGGCAGCAACGCCTGGGAACCGTCATTCTCATCCGTCGACCGAGCATGCCGCTCGTAGCCCCAGATAAAAACAAACAGCCCCATCGCCAAGGCCACCAAGCACAATGTAGAGCGCCATTTCATTCAGAATTTGCCTAGGCTCGCCGCCTCAACCACACGAGAAAACCGAGTCCGAGAACTCCTCCAGGTAACCCGGCCAGGAAGATCCAGGTCAGTAGCGTCCGCTCGGATACCGTCATCGTCAGACGAAACTCCCGGTAAGGCTGAGCCCCGATGTCCCCCAGCAGGAATGACCGATCCAAAAGCCAGTTGATGGCGTAGGACGCAAACTGGGAGTTCGACACTGAATCGATCAGCTCATTGCTGAGAAAGAGTGAGTCACCCACCACCACCAACCGGGAAGTACCCGCACGCGATGCCTCGATCCCGGTCACCCCACCACGCTCCACCGCAACCGCCAAGGGGTAATTCGTCCGCACCTGGGAAGCGCGCATTTTTTCCTCCCTCTGCCCGCGTCCGACCGTCTCGTAGCGCGTGCCCAAAGGTCCGGTGTTGAACAGCGGCTCAACCCGGATCAAATCGGTGGCCCCACCCGGACGGTTTACCGGCGTCACAGAGCGCGGAAGCATGAGCTGCAAACGTGCTGTGCCAGAGCCTTCCATGGCCCGGGTGATCGAGTGATTGTTAAAATCGGAAATCACCACGTCCTGCCCCGCAGCCATGCTGAGGCTCTGCGGATCCTTAATCGTATCCGATCCGACGGCGACTCCAAAACGGCGAAGCAATCCTTCCAATCCCGTCTCACGGTCCTTGCCGAACACATCAAAAAGCACAAACGCCCGGCCGCCGCTATCGAGATATCTGCCGATCGCATCGACGGCTGTTTCTGGAAGCTGCAAGCGCGGTCCCACCACGACCAGTAGATTGCAGTCCTCAGGCAGCGACTTGCCCTCGAGAAGCTCGATTTGAGACCACTCGATTCCATTGAGCTGCAGCAAGGTTGCCAACTTGGACAGCCCCCGCTGATTGGCGGTATCCTTGGGGGACGGCCCCCCGTGTCCGGTAAGGAAATAGGCCTTCATACCCCGCTGGGAGTTGAGATAGTAGATCGCCGAGGTAAAGAGCAGCTCCCCCTTGAAGTCTTTCCTCTTCACTTCCTTGCTCTGGCCTGAGACCAGCGGCTGCAAATCGTACTCAAAGAGATCCCCCTGCCGGATAATCTTCGTGCGGCCCAGGCTCTCGAAGAGGACAAACGCGCTCTCCATGGGAGGGAGCCCATAGCGAACCTTGATCTGCTCGGCAGCCCCCACATCTCTCCGGGGATCGATCATCTCCACGCTGATGCGTGTGCTCGCGGCCCGATACTCCACCAGCAACTCGCGCACATCGCTGAAAATGGCTTCATCTCGCGCTAGGTAGCACACCACTTTCACCTCATTCGTCAGCATCCCAAGCAAGCGCTTGGTCAGGGGAGAGAGCTTCGCCCTCTGGTCTCCATGAATGTGGAAGCGATCAAAATGACGGGAGGCGATGTAATTCAACATCACCACGATGGCGAATAGGGACAGGACTCCCACCAGCACGTTCAGGCGCTGGCTCCACTTCCTGGAGAAGGAGAAACTGGGGGAATCTTCGTGGTTCATTTCATTTCCAACGTCGGCCTTCTACAACCCGCTTGGTGAAGAACAGGAAAAAGGCCGTCAGAGTGGTGTAGAGCACCAAGGGACGGGTATCGACGACGCCGGAGGCGAAGTCCTGAATCTGCTCCACGATGTTCACCTGCGCGTACATGCGTCCCTTCTCGCCGGCCTCCCCGCTATGGGCCCATGCCAGGAAGCTCAGCAGAAGCAACGAGGTGCCGGTGCAAAAGCTCATGATGGCGGCTACGGTCTGGCTCCGGGTGAGGGCAGAGGCGAGGCAGCCTGCAGACATGAACACCATGCCGAGCAAAAGGATTCCCGAGAGGGCCCCTGCCAGAGCACCCGGATCAAGGATCATTGTATCTCGGCAGAATTTCTGCACCAACCAGAGGCAGGGGATCAGGGGCACCCACAGACACGCATAAACCACCATCGCCCCACTAAACTTCGCCAGCACCACCGACGTGTCGCTCACGGGGGTGGTCATGAGGGTCTCGAAGGTTCCGCTGGATTTCTCCAAGGCGAAGGTTCGCATGGTGACCACCGGCGGTGCCAGGAGCACAATAATCCAGAAAGGATAGCTCCCACAGAACAGCTCGGTGATCGGGCGATGGGTTGGCTCGTTGCCAAACGAATCGATCAATATAACGAGGTTCAACCCCATCAGAAAGACCGTCGCGGCCACCAGAACATAGCCAGACCAGGAGTAAAAGTGTCCCCCAATCTCCCGGCGCACGAGTGTCCAATAGGCTTGCATCAAAGATTCTCCTCCTCGGCATTCGGTCGGGTGACCGCAATGAAAACATCCTCCAGCGAATGGCGGCTTCGGGTCAGCTCTCTCAGCTGCCAACCCCGATCCTTCGCCAGTTGAAACACCTGAGGGCGCAAATCCACGCCTTCTCTCGCGGTCAAAGCACAGCGGAAAAATTCCCCATCCACCGGGGACACGTCGTAATCCTCCACATCGCTGGCCTGCTCCCAAGCGTCGCGCAGATCGACCAGAGGACCGGCGATCTCGGCGACCACTTGCCCCCCTTTGGCCATATTCCGCTTCAGCTGCTCTGGAGTGTCCGCCGCAACGATCTTCCCCTTCTGCAGGATCAGCACCCGGCTGCAGGTCATCTCCACTTCGGGAAGAATGTGGGATGAGATCAAAACCGTGTGGCGCTGCCCCAGATCTTTGATGAGCTGCCGCACCGAACGGATCTGATTGGGATCAAGTCCGATGGTCGGCTCATCCAGAATAATCAGCTTCGGCTCATGCACCAACGCATCGGCAAGCCCGACCCGCTGTTGGAAACCCTTCGAAAGCTGTCCGATCAGCCGCCGCTGAACCTCCGTCAGTCCACACTGACGAGTGACCGTATCCACCCGGCGACGCGCTTCGCTCCACCCGAGCCCTTTGAGCCGGGCCCGAAACTTCAGATACTCGCGGACACGCATGTCCCGATGGAGAGGATTGTTCTCCGGCATGTACCCGATGCACCGGCGCACTTCGTCGGGATTAGAAAAGACATCGTGCCCCGCCACACGCACCGTCCCGGAAGTCGCGGGCAGAAAACAGGAGAGTATCCTCATAATGGTGCTCTTCCCGGCACCATTCCGCCCCAGGAGCCCAACGATCTCTCCGGGCTGAACAGAGAACGACACGCCGGACACCGCGGTATTGCCACTATACCGCTTTATCAGGTTCTCGACCTCAATCATTGCGCCAGAGCTCATCGACAAGGGAGAAGGTTAGTCGAACACGCTTCACAGTCGCCAATAAAATCCTTCATGGAGAACATCCGCAGCCAGAACCACGCCTGGGCTCATCCAAAGGATCAACGGGTCGCCCCCACCCATTCCAGCAAGTCAGCCATCTCCTGGGTGGACATCCCTTCGGCAAGACCTTCTGGCATAAGGGAAAGCCCCAAGGCCTTCTGACGAACGATTTGATCCCGCCGCAGCATCGTCTCCATCCCACCCGCCCCCCGCAGACGGATTTGATCGGCCGTCTCAGCTGCAATCAAACCGGTCAGCGTTTCTCCCCCGCGCGTCTCCACCTCAAACGACAGATAATTGGGAGCCACCTCACGATTTGGATCGAGAATCTGGGTCAAAAGCTTGTCCTTCCCCATCGATCGCACAGACTCCAGATCTGGGCCAACCGCGTTTCCCTTGCCCCCGAGGCGATGGCAAACCATGCAGCGCTGCTCGAAGGTTTGCGCTCCTTTGCGTGGGTCCCCCACCAAGGTAAGAGCGGGTAGAAAGCGATTCACCAGCTCCTGGCGGTTCTCGGCGGCGGCGGAGCCGAACAGCGTCTCGACTCGTTGTCGCAGCGGAGCGTCACCAACCGCTTTCAACTGCTGAACTTGGTCGCGCGCTAGGTCCGCCCGCGAGATTCGTCCTTGCTCAAGGGCCAACACAAGCTCGCCCCGCCAAGCGGGACGCCTCAGCATCAGCCCCAGCACCTCGGAGCGTAAGCCGACCTCCAGTCCAGACCAGGCCGCAACCAACACCGCCCCCAAGCCCGGCTGTCCCAGCTGTCCGACCGCCTGCACCGCGGCCCGCTGCACCTGTGGCCGCCCAGTCCGGGCCAGGGCTCCTCCCAAAACATCCGTGCTGGAAACCGAGTCCAGATGCCCCAGCAGGCGAATGGCCACAGCCTGCTCCTCTTCAACAGGCGCTGTGGCACCCTCGGCGGCAGCGATACTCAGGATGTACTCGTAGTGACGGACAAGCTGACGGGAGGGATCCCATCGCGCCAGGGAGCTACCAGACTCAGAGAGGCCCACCGCAAGGCCGAGCAGCAAATCGAGAGTCCTTCGCTCCGGAGTCGCAGCGGCGAACGCCTTCCGAACCTGTGAAAGCTCCGTCTCACGACCTCTTGCCCCGAGGGCTCGCGCCATAGGAAGAAGCCAAGCGTCAAACCGTCGACTCTTCCCATTCCCCGCAACGCCCTCCGCGAGTAACGGGGATGCCAAGGCCCCCATCGCCGCAAGGATCGGCGCGCGCACCCCGGGCTCCGGCGCGTGTCGCTCGACGAAGGCCCTGAGCATCTCCTCCTTGCCGTCAAACGTGACCGCATGAAGCGTCCAGGCTAGCTGGGCGCTCACAGCCGGGTCCTGATCATCGACCATCAAACGCATCGCCGCACGAAGTCCAAGGGATCCACTCCCGAGAAAATCCAGCCCTTCCGCGACCTTGAGTGCATGACGACGCACCACGGCTGACCCATCGCGAAGCCCCGCCTCAACGACACCCACCCCTACCCCACCCACGCTCTCCAGAACCCGGAGAGCGTGCATCCTCCCCAGCTCCGACACGCTCGTTCGCGCCAACAACTCCAGCGGGCCGCGCGTGGCCGGGTCCTGACGCTCAAAGAGGAGACGAGCCGCCACGTCCCGATGCCACCCATTGGGATGCGCCAGCAAGGCCACGAGCTCCGAGCTGGACGCCGCGCTCAAGCGAGGCCTGGGGCGCGCCTTGAATCCGATAGGAACAATCCGGTAAATGCGGCCCCGATCATTCCCGCTATTCAAGTCCAGATGCTTCTTGATGCCCTCCGGCAGCGACCATGGATGCTCGATCGTCTCACGATACATATCAGCAACATAAAGCCCCCCATCAGGTGCATTGGCAAACTGCACAGGGCGAAACCAGTTGTCTCGGCTGGCCACAAACTCGGATCGCAGCTCATCCGCAGGCCGCTCCGCCACAAATCTCACGCCACGTCGCCGCAGCTTTTTATGGTGGATGAGATTGCTGCCACAGTCGGCCACGAAGACATCGCCCAGATAGTCCGCTGGGAAGGCGTCCCCGCGATAAACAGTGGCGCCTGTGGCACCGGTGAAGTACCCGGAGGGTCGCCCGCCTCCCTCCACAATGCCTGGGACCGCACCGGTGACCCGCCAGCGAGTGCGGATCACTCGCCAGGGCTCATCTGGGCTGATTCGAAACACCTCCGCCGCGGGCCCGTCGGCAGCAATGCTTTCTCGGACAGCTGGGGGATCCGTAAGAGTTCCACCCTGCAGATAGCGGTCCTCCACTAGGACGGCTTGAATATGGTCGCTGTTACTGCAGAGGAATTTCGATCCCTCGTTGTCGAAACTCATCCCATGCTGCCCACCACCGGTCTCGGCACGGATCTCGAAGGTCCTTGGGTTGAAGGAGAAATCCCTTCCCCGGAGCTCCAGGGGTTTTGCTCCAGGAGTGCGGGGCGAAGTGATGCGCCCTCCGCTCAAACTGGCCGAGCCATGGATTCTTTGATCCACTCCCCACCGCAGGCTATTCATAAGCGCCTGCACATTGAGTCGCTGGAGGCTACCCTCTGCGAATCCTGTAAAAACGGTCTCCCGGATTTCCGCATGGTGATCTCCATCCGCATCCTTCAGAAAGAGCAGATCCGGAGTCGCCCCGACAAAAACACCGCCTCCGTAGCAAAGAACTGCGGTAGGCCAGGCGAATCCCTCGGCATAGACCCAGCTGCGGTCGAAACGCCCATCGCCATCGGTATCTTCCAGAACTCGAATCCGCCCCAACTTCTCATCGCGGCGCTCGGAGTAGTCGCGCATCTCGGCGACGAACAAACGTCCGTCCTCATCGAAGTCCAGAGCGACGGGATCAACCACCAAGGGTTCTGCCGCCACCTGCTGCAACTCGAACCCGGCCTTCACCTGGAAGGAGCCCCCGGTAAGGCCTGGGGAGGTCGCTGGGACACGAGGCAGATCCCGCGAGGGATCGACGGTGGGCTCTGCAGTGTGTGCCGAGGCACAGGTCAGAACCAGCAGGCAAATCCGGAGGGAGCGCATACGGCCCATTCTTCCGGAGTTGCCGCAAGCAATCGAGATCAGAATCCGTCTACCTCTCTAAAACTCCTTTTGCCGACGGGAGGAGTCGCTGTCCTTCAAAGACCTCGTCGGCTGCAGGACCTGACCGCCTGAGGCGCTTGGTCTTTCCACCGCTGCCCAGGGCTCCGCTGCGGCTCCCGTCACGACGCGTTGCTCCTCTTGCCCAGCTGAAGTCTCCGGGCAATCCCCGATCATCAGCACCAGTTCAGCTACCGCCTGCTTGAGTGCCAAGGCCTGCTGCTTCAGGGATGCGGCGGCCGAGGCCTCCTGCTCAGCCCCTGCGGCATTGGACTGCGTGATCCGATCCATCTGCGACACGGCGCCATTGATTTGAGCGATGCCGGTCGCCTGCTCGCCCGAGGCCGTGGCAATCTGAGCCACCACCTCATCCACCCGGCGAGCGTTCTCCGCGATTTCCTTAAGGCGCTCGGAGACCTTTCCACAAACTTGCACCCCTCGCGACGTCTTCACCAGGGACTCAGAGATCCGATCCGCCGTTTCCCGCGCAGCCAATGCGCTTCGCTGAGCCAAGCTCCGAACTTCGTCGGCTACGACGGCAAATCCCAATCCCGCCTCGCCGGCACGAGCGGCTTCCACGGCGGCGTTCAAGGCAAGAATATTGGTCTGAAATGCAATCTCATCGATGGTCTTGAGAATCGAGGCAATATTATCCGCAGACGCCTGGATGGCCGCGATAGCCTCACACATCTCTCGCATATCCGAGAGACCGGCATCCGCAGCGGTCCGGGTTTGCAAGGCGATTTGCTTCGCGTCCTGGGCATGGGCCCCGTTACGCTGAGTCATGCTCGACATCTCCTCGAGCGAAGCGCTGGTCTGCTCGAGCGCCGCAGCTTGGTTGCCTGCGCCCTCGGCAAGCGAGTGGCTGGCATCGGAGATTTGGCTCGAGGCGGCTGCTGTGTGCTCGCTCGAATCGTAGATCTGGCGTATGCTCCGAGAGAGGGGCCGAATCAGGAGTCGACGGTTCAGGAAGGAAAATAGCCCCACAATCCCAAGCGTCAGCGGAATCGTCAGAAGCAGCGTGCTCGCCAACCCCGCCTTCACGACCTTGTCCACCGGTTCCAAGGTGGACTTCAGGATAAACGCCCCGTGCACCTCGCCCTCCTTCCAGTTCTCCATCTCGAAACCCACCATATCCTTGCCATCACCGGTCGGACTGTTCTTCGGATCGCCATGACAGGCCAAGCAGTCCGAGCTGAGCACGATAGAACGCGCCAGAATCAACTGATTGTTCCGAGTATCCACACGAAAGAGCTCATTGGTCCGATTCCCTTCAAAGATCCTTAAGATCTCCTCCTCCTCGGGGGTAGGATTATTCTTGGGATTGCGTGCCTGGCGTTTTGTGACCCGAAACTCATAGCCCTCTTTTTGCGCGACCTCTTCGATGGCTTTCCAGGCCGCAACGACAGGAATGGTTCGGTAGAGCATGGATTCTCGGAGAGGCACGCCACTCTTCAGCTCCTCACTCAGTCGAGTCATGTCGAAGGCCCTGCTTCGATTCAAGATCGAGAAGGAGGCTCGCACCTGCTCCCCTTCGATGAGAACCGCCCGCATCGATGCCTGGGTCAACTCAATGCCCTGACGCCGGATGACCTGACGTTGAATCAACAGTCCACAAGTCACGCCCACTACCAGCGCGCTTGCCGCCCCCACAATAATTTTTGCCCCTAGTTTCATAAGTTTGAAGCTCTAACTCGCCCCAAGGGCTCTATCGGCACGGAAATGGAGGGCTTGACGCGCAGGGAGGCGAAAGCCAAGAAATGCTAAGCTATTGATCGCGTTTCAGGCAGATTAGGATAAGGACACCGAACTAAGAGCCTGCGCGTGGGCCCTGAGCTCTGATTTCAGGATTCGTCCCGGCAGCTTCGCGTTGGATTCCTCGGTCCCGGCCAAGGCCGCCCGGCGGCCTGTGGGTCCTTGCTACAGGAGCAGCGCAAAGGGCAGGCAAATCGCCGCGTGAGCACCATTTGCGACCGCCCACCCATCACACCCGTCCCTTGCCTCGAAGTCCAAGTTCGCGTTTAGTGAAGGGCATCGCAACGTGCGGTGTTCGAAACGCAGAATGTTGCGAGCCTCCCGGGATCCTGCGTACGCGCATGGCTCCGAAGAGGCGCATGACTGTGCACCTGTCGCATCTGAGACTCCGGGACTTCCGGAACTACGCTAAACTGGACGTGGACTTCACGCCCGGCTTCCACGTATTGCTGGGGGACAACGCTCAGGGGAAAACCAACATCCTCGAGTCGATTTACCTCCTGGCCACGCTCCGCTCCTTCCGAGGGGTGGGCGGGGCGCAGATGGTTCGTCACGGACAGAAAGGTTATTTTGTCGGCGGACGAGTCGTCAGCACAGCCGAGCACCTGATCAAACTGTATTGGTCAGGAACCGAGAAAAAACTCTCCCTCAACGATCAACCCGTCAAGCGCCTGACGGACTACCTTGGCGTTCTTCGGACGGTTGTCTTCTGCACCGAGGATCTTCAGCTCATCAAGGGGACTGGACGCATTCGCCGCCGATTCCTCGATCTGCTCCTCTCCCAGACGCACGGCTCCTATCTGCCCTTGCTCCAGCGCTATGCCCATGCCCTGCGCTCGCGCAACGCGCTGCTCAAGCAGCGAAACGTGGATGAATCCGCCCTGGACAGCTTCAGCGGCGAGCTCGTCCGCCTAGGGACAGAGATTCTCCATCTACGCCATCAGCTGATTCCCCGCCTGTCCCCTCTGGCCCGTCTGGCCTACCGACGGATCTCAAACGACGCCGAGGAACTGCGCCTTGAATACGCCCCGAGCGTCCATGGGGACTTCGCCGTGGAATTGGCTCGCACCCGCGGACGTGAGCGCGTGCTACGAAGCACCCTGGTAGGGCCTCACCGGGACGATGTGCAGCTTTTCCTCAATGAGAAGCCGGCGGGGCAGTTCGGAAGTGAAGGACAGAAGCGATGCCTTGCGATCGCGCTAAAAATGGCTCAAGCCGAGTATCTCACCGGACTACACGGAGCCCCACCCGTATTGCTCATCGACGATGTGATGGGCGAGCTGGATGTGAAGCGTCGGAGCGGGCTACTCCCCTTGCTGGAACGAGCCCACCATGCACGCGGACAGGTCTTCATGACCTGCACCGAAACCAATTGGCCCGAGGAGCTCGGCCGGGAACTCCGGCGTTGGAGCGTCCAGTCAGGAAGCCTGCGCGGCTGCTCGTGACAAGCTCAAGCAACCGCTCCAAATGCAGAGGGCTTCGGTATTCAGATGTAGGGGACGACGTCAGGAGGCCTCGGGCGAGACGGGTGGTTCAGGCGTGCGACTGGGGAACGCCTCCTCACGTCGTCGCCTACAAGGGGACTTCGGCACTCGGATGTAGGGGACGACGTAAGGAGGCCTCGGGCGAGAGGGGTGCTTCAAGCGTGGGGCTGGGAAACGCCTCCTCACGTCGTCGCCTACAGGGACTCAAACCTCCGAATGTAGGGAACGACGTTCGAAGTCAGAGGGCCGGCTAGGCCGCTCGGACAAGGCTAGCCGTGAGCTGTCGAACTCGAACGAGGGTGTTCACGTCAAGAATCAGCCCCACGCGGCCATCTCCCATGATCGCAGCGCCGGCGACCGCTGGATTCGCCCGGAAGGTCTCTCCCAAACTCTTGATCACCACCTCTTGCTTGCCGACAAGCTGATCCACCAGAAGACAGCGGACATCCTGTCCAGCCTCGATCACGATCACGATCCCCTCTTCGATCTTTTCGGACTTGGGCTTGATGTTAAAGGCCTCGTAAAGACGCAACAGCGGGTAGAGACGCCCCCGCACATTGACCATCTCGCCCCGTTCGTGAACCGTCGAAATCATTTGAGGTGTGGGACGGAAGGATTCACGCACGGACAGTGTCGGCAGGATGAACCGCTCTTTGCCCACATTGATAATCAGGCCGTCAATGATGGCGAGGGTGAGGGGGAGATAGATGTTGAAGACAGATCCCTGCCCAACAACGGAATCGATCTCAACCTTGCCTCGAAGCTTCTCAATATTTCGCTTCACCACATCCATCCCGACCCCGCGGCCGGAGATATCGGTCACCTGATCCGCCGTGGAGAAGCCCGGAGCAAAAATTAGATCGAAAATTTCCTTATCAGGCAACTGCTGGTCGGGTCTGATAATCCCGTTTTCAATCGCTTTCTTGATAATCTTGTCCTTCCGCAAACCACCGCCGTCGTCCTTGATCTGGATGACGATATTCCCGCCCTGATGGTAGGCGCTCAATCGGATGGTTCCGTGGGCGGACTTCCCGGCAGCCGTTCGGGTGGCTGGCTGCTCAATGCCGTGATCCACGGCATTGCGGATCATGTGCACCAGCGGGTCGCTGATCTCCTCGACAATCGTGCGATCCAGCTCCGTATCCTCGCCGGTGAGAACCAGATCAACCTGCTTCCCCTGCTTCGCCGCAACGTCCCGGACCAGCCGGTTCATCTTCTGGAATGTAGGGCGTATGGGAACCATGCGCATCGACATGGCAATTCGCTGAAGCTCCTTGGTAATCCGACCCAGCTGAGCCATGTTGCGATTCAAGTTCTGATTGTTCAGCTTCGCGACTTGGGGATCGAGCTGAACCATCGATTGAGCGATAACCATCTCACCGACCAGATCCACCAGGCTATCCAGCTTGAAGGTGTCCACCTTGACCACCGCACCGCCTGTCGTCGCCGCAGTCCGGGCATGTCCGCTGGAAGCGGGCACCCCTTTTGAATCTGCCGCCGCGTGGGTTGGAGCGCTGGGCGACACGTCTGATGCAGCCGCCGGCGCCGCGGGCACGGAAGGGCTTGGAACAGCGGCAGGAGGTGGAATCACCGATCCTGCCGCGGCAGCGCGGACCCTCACGATCAAGTCGCGTGTACGAACCAGAATCGGGCCGGGCGGCTTCGCACCCGACAGCTGCTGATTCATCTCATCGATGTACTGCTTCAGGGCGTCGCCACCCTCGAGAATGATGTTGATGATCTCCAGGGTGATCTGAAGTTTATCCTGCCGGGCGAGATCAAGCAGATTTTCCAATTCATGCGCCGTGCGGTTCATCGGCATGAGATTGAGCAGGCCAGAACCTCCTTTGAAGGTGTGGAATGCGCGGAAGATCGAATTCAAGGTATCCCGATCTCGAGGACTGTCCTCGAGCACGAGCACTCCTTGCTCAATATTCTGAAGGTGCTCCTGGGACTCGTTCGCAAACTCGCGAAGCAGGTCGCCGTCGGCCTCAATGTTCATCAGAAGCGGAGCATCGGGTTCGGGCTCGGCCAGGCGATGAGCCCCGCCCGCATTGGAGGATCCGGCAGTGGCGGCGGGGACACTGACCGCCGTGCGCCATGCCGCGGGAACCGCCGGTATCGGCACATCACCGATCCAGGCATCCGCGGCGTTCTGCCCCCACTCACACCACTCCCCTAGAAGTTTGATGGTCTGGGCATCAAAGGTGGCAGTAGTCTCTAAGGCACCATCGATCCACTTCCGCGCCAAGGTAACCGCCTCGGCAATCCCCTGCTGCCCCGAAGCGGCGATAGGAAGCTCCTCTAGTTGTGCAAGGATGCTGTTCGCGGGAAGCAGACCTGAGTCCGACCCAGCCTGGGCAAACACCAACTCTAGACTGATCTTCTCGACGAGCTGCTTAAACTGGTTCCTCTGTTCCAAATTCATAGTTCAATAAATCGCAGGGCTTATGGACGCTTCTCTTCCCACTCCATGATCGGCGGCTCGACGAAAGGGTTTAGGCCGGAATAACCGACTGGCCTAGAAACGCGAGTTACCCGGCACCGCTCTGACGCAAGATCTTGGCGAGCATGACCTTCGTCGAACCTCGCCGTATCCCCTTCCGGAGACGCCTTCCGCCGTTGCACAAGGCGCTGGCGGACAGGGCCGCTCGACTCAAGCCAGGCTCACTCAAGCTTGTGCGCATCTCGACGCCGCTAAAGTCGCGTTTCTAGGTTGAACAGAGGAGCGATGGAGTCTTCTCAAAATCCGGCAGCCGGATTTTGATTCCAGCAGGCCAACGGCCTGCTAGGCCCGCTCGCGACGATAGGCTTCTGCTAGAAGTGTGACCGGATGAACCACACGAACTGCTTTGCCGCGCTGGCTCATGCCCTGGCGGACCTGGAGCAGGCAGCCAGGATTACCGGTCGCGACGGTGTCCACCTCGGTCGAAAGAATATGCCCGACCTTCCGATCCAGGAGCTGCCCCGCCATCTCGGGCTGGATGAGGTTATAAATGCCGGCACTGCCACAGCACCAGGTGCTCTCAGGAAGCTCCACGAGCGTAACCCCTGGAACCGCCCGGAGCACTTGACGCGGCTGCGTCGTGATTTTCTGTCCATGGCACAAATGACAGGCCTCATGATACGTGACGCGCGACTCTGGATTCAGTCTACCCTGCGGAGGCTCGATCCCAATCATCGCCAACCACTCATGGATGTCTTTGACCTTCCCATCCCAGGCTTTCGCCAGCTGCGCGTAACGCGGATCGTCCGACAGCAGCGCCGAGTAGTGTTTGAGATGAGAGCCGCAGCCGGCCGCGTTGGTGATGATGGCATCAAACTGATCGGGCGGCAGAAGATCGATTTGGCGGCGGGCCTGATCCCTCGCCTGATCTAACTCGCCATTGTGGGCGTGAAGCGACCCGCAGCAAACTTGGCGGGCGGGCGTGAACACCTCGCATCCGTTGCGGGCGAGCACCTCCACCGTATCTCGATTCACGTCACTGAACATCAGATCCTGTGCACACCCGGTCAATACCGCGACCCGAAAACGGCGCGTGCCCTGCGCCGGGGTTAGAGGTGCGATCAGCTGCGAGGAGACCCGTGGCTGAACCACAGGGGTCATCGCCTCAAGCTCTTGCAAACGAGGCGGCATCAGACGAAGCACTCCCGAACGGCGCACGAAAGCTTGAAGGCCCCATCTCTGGTAGAACCGCAGCAATGCGCCCACAAAACGCAAACGTCGTAAATCTCCAAACAACCATTTGAGAACCAGCGTGCGCAGCAAGGTTCGACGCGGCGAATCGAGAACACCTGACTGTTCCGCCTCGGCCCGAGCATTCTCAAAGAGCTCGGCATAATTCACACCCGCTGGGCACGCGGTCATGCAGGCTAGGCAACCCAAACAGAAGTACATCTCCTCAGCGAAGGCCTTGCTCGGCGTCAAACGATCGTCCGCCACCGCACGCATCAAGGCGATTCGACCCCGCGGGCTGTTTCGCTCCAGCTTCGTGGCGTCATAGGTGGGACAGGTCGGCAGGCACAACCCGCAGTGCATGCATTGCTGCACCACCGAGTAGTCAAGACCCTTGAGCGGAGACTGTCGTCCAGGAGGGCTCATGGGTCATGGTGTGGGGGAGGCTCGCCCGTCGACCCATCGGCCGGTGGATTCAGGTTGAGCAGACGTATGATCCGGACCATCACCACGCAAATGCCCGCGATGACCAACAGCGCGAGGCCGGTCCCCTGAAGCACCTGCAGGAGGGCGGAGCCTCGCACATCCTTCAAGGCGAACAGATAGCAAAGCATCATCGAGCCAAGCAGGAGCGTGGCCGCCCCGTAGAGCGCCCACTGCTGCCGCCGGAGAGCCTGGTCGTCTTCTCCCTGAGCACGACGAGCCGCCAACGCCAGCGCTTGCCGCCAGAGGAACACGGACATCCACCACCCAAAAACCGCCGCAATCAGGCTGCCGACTCCCAGTTCGAGCTCAAGCGCGGGGTTGACCCGCTTGAGTGAGTAAAGAAAGCCGGCAGCGACGGCGCAGGAAAGCGAACTGGCATGCCGGGCCAGCTGAAGAAAGGAGATGGGCGGTTTCGTCTCGCTCATGCAGGGCCTTTGGCGGGGTCGAACATCTTGCCGGGATTCAGGAGCCCGGACGGGTCCAAAGCCTTGCGCAACTCGCGAAGGACTCTCATCTGAGCATCGCCAGCGAACCGGGGGAGAAAGCTTTTCTTCGCCAAGCCCACCCCATGCTCTCCAGTGATGGTGCCTCCCAAGCGGATAGCCTCCTCGAAGATCTCCTTGAAGGCCTCCTCCACCCGATGCATTTCGTCGAGATTGCGCTCGTCGGTCAGGAACGTGGGATGAAGGTTCCCATCGCCCATATGGCCGAAGGTGCCAACCCTCAATCGATACTTCTTGGCCACCTCCGCAACGAAGCGGATCATCCGTGCCAACTCGCTCCGAGGCACGGTGGCGTCCTCCAGAATCGTCGTCGGTGCCAGACGAGCCAGAGCGCTGAAGGCACTCCGCCGGGCCGTGGAGAGCTGCTGGGCCTCGGCCTCTGTCTGCGCGACTCGAATCTCCATGCAGCCCTGGGCACGCGCAATCGCCTCCATCTGCGCCGCCTCTTCCGCAACCACGACAGGATGCCCATCGGTCTCCATCAGCAAGAGCGCCTCGCAGTTCAAGGGCAATCCCACCTTGGCAAAGTCTTCTACGCAATGAATGGTGGTGCGGTCCAGGAACTCCAGGGTGCAGGGGATAATCCGCGCCGCGATGATGTCGCTCACGGTCTGAGCCGCGCGATCCATGGCATCGAAGGTGGCGACTAGAGTTCGTTTCGCGGCAGGCTTAGGAATCAAACGCAGGAGCACTTTGGTCATCACACCCAGTGTCCCCTCGCTGCCGATGAACAGATCCCGCAAGCTGTAGCCCGCCACGTCCTTGACACACTTGTTCCCGGTCCACAGCACCTCGCCGTCGGGGAGCACCACTTCCAATCCCATGACGTAGTTTCGGGTGACCCCGTACTTCAAACCGCGCAACCCCCCCGAATTCTCCGCCACATTCCCGCCAATGGTGGAGATCTTCATCGACCCCGGGTCGGGTGGGTAAAAAAGGCCCACGCTGGCTGCCGCTTCGGCAATGGCCTGGGTCGTCACACCCGGCTCCGCCATCAGGGTTAGGTTGGCGGCATCCACCTCCAGGATCCGATTCATCCGCGCGGTGCAAAGCACGATACAATTCGGAACCGGAAGGCTTCCCCCGCTCAATCCAGTGCCCGATCCCCGAGTGACCACCGGACAGCCTAACTCATTCGCCAGACGCAGAACATCCCGCACGTGCTCCGTTGACGACACCATCACCACCACCCCGGGAAGCTGCTGCATCGCCGCCGTGCCGTCGAAGGAGTAGGAGAGAAGATCCTCCGGGCTGGTGAGAACCTGGTCCGCCCCCACGATTTTCTGGAGCCGTGCGGTCCGTTGTAAGGTGTCAGCCATGCGAAAGTGAGACTGGAGTGGATCGGGCTGAGCCGAGGATCAGCGGGCGTCCACGAGCGTCTGGACCGGCATGGAATTGCCGAAGTTCTTAAAGTCCTTGAAGGTCCAAACGACCTGCTTCTGCGGAGTAACTTCAATGATCTGGGGATTCTCTGGCCCCGCATGGCAGTTTCCAATCAAGGTGTTTCCGTTGGCGAGACGCTCAACTCGTGTGACCCACGCAAGGGTGATGCCTGGAAGATCATTCTGCTCCACCTTCCAGACAATCTCCTTCTTCGGGGTCACCTCGAGCACGCTATGCCCATTGCCGGTGCCGATCAGGGTGTTGCCATTCTTGAGTCGTATGGCTGAGAAAACCTGATTTCCAAAGGCCTCAGGCCCGTGCCCTCCCTTGGGCTGCTTGCCGAACAGAGGCACTTCGTACTCCCAGACAACCGTTCCCTTGCGATCATACTCCCGGACAGCGCCGTCGCTCTCATGGGCTACCAGGTAGCGTCCATTCGAAAGCCGACGCACAAGACGGGTGTCGCTATGCGGATTGGGATGATTGACCTTCATTCGGATCTCATGCCGGATCGCACCCTTGGCGTCCACTTCGATGATCCGGCTCGGGCCGGACTCGGCGATCATCGTTCGGCCATTGGGCAAACGCTGGAAGGCATGCACCTCGACGCGCTTTCCGGCGTTGCCGTTCTGCGTTCCAGAGTTGTATTCCCAGACCACCTGGTGATCCCGGGTGACCTCAACCACCTTTTGCCATCCCTGCTGGGTGAGGATATTCCCATTGGGAAGGATCCAGGCATCGTGGATTGCCCCCACCTTCATCTCCCACTCGATCGATCCGTTGGGAGAAATGATGGCGAGTCGGCGGGTGGAGTCGTCGCCCGCAAGCACCCTCCGAGGAACGCCCGTCTGAGCGGCGGAGGCGGTGGAAGCGAGCAGCAGAGCGGCCAAGGCGAGGCCAACAAGGGACTTGAGACTAGGTGCGTTCATAGGATGAGTAGATCTGCGGAGACAGTCTGCGGGCCTTTCAGGACAAAGTCACGCCTACAGGACAATGATCCGAGCCCATCACTTTGGGCAGGATGAAGGCCGACTTCAGGGCAGGACGAAAGCGGCCTGAGAGGAGGAAGTAGTCGATGCGCCACCCAATGTTCCGAGCACGCGCACCGGTCATGAGACTCCACCACGTGTAGTGGCCTCCCGCCTTCTCAAACTCTCGAAAACTGTCTAGATAACCCGCTTCAAGCAGATTGCCGAACTCCCGCCGCTCCTCGACAGTAAACCCGGCGTTCCGCACATTGGTCCTCGGATTGGCCAAGTCGATCTCTTGATGGGCCACATTCAAATCCCCACAAATCAGAACCGGTTTCTTGTGGTCGAGGGTCTTCAAAAATGCGCGGAAAGCAGGCTCCCATCCCCCAACCCGGTAGCCGAGCCGCGACAGATCGCGTTTGGAGTTGGGCGTGTAGACATTCACCACTTGAAAGTCCGCATACTCCGCCGTGATCACCCGCCCTTCCCGATCATGCGCGTCGTCACCGATCCCGAGGGTCACCTTGAGGGGCTTCACCCGTGAGAAGATCGCCGTGCCCGAATAGCCGGGCTTATCCGCTGAATTCCAGTAGCGATTGTAGCCAGCCGCGAACAGAAGTTCCGGGACCTGCTCCTCGCGTGCCTTGATCTCCTGGAAACACACGATGTCCGGCGACTCCGACTCGACGAACGAATCCAAGCCTTTCTTGAGAGCGGCACGGATTCCGTTCACATTCCACGAGATGAGTTTCATCGAAGCTGGGTCGCTAGCCAACCGGTGACTTCTTGCACCAGGCGGGCCGTGTGTTCACCTGCAAAAACATGGTTCGACCCTTCAATCTCTATGAAACGTGTCGAGGCCGGGTTGGCCTTCGCCAGGATATCCTTCGAATCCTGGACCGGCACCACGTCATCGGCCGTGCCATGCACGAGGAGCCACGGGACGCGGATCTGGGGCGCCCGATCGACCAAGCTGCGCAGGCTGGATAGATCCTGCATGTAGGCGGAGGACAGGGGGCAGGCGGGCTCGTCCCACATGCAGCCCTGATCTGGCGTCACCATACCAAATTCCCGCTGGGCAAAGTCGTGTGTATGCACCATCCCAGCCAGGGAGACCAGCCAGCGGATGCGCGCATCCTGGCTGGCCCGAACCACACCCACGGCACCGCCCATGCTATGGCCGATGTAGGCAACATCCCACCCTTTGAGCGCATCGATCACACTACCGAGATCCTGCACCTCCTTGGAGATCGTCGAATCGACAAAGCGGCCGCCGCTGGTCCCATTGCCGGAATAGGAGAAGCGGAGCACAGGGATGCCCGCGGCAGAGAGGCCCTCGGCGAGAGCGACCAAGAACGGGCGGTCCTTGTTCCCCGTGACGCCATGGCCCAGAACCACAATGTGACGCACGTCCGCCTTTCCCGGATGAAAGCTATAGTCGAGTTTCTCGCCCTGAGGATTCTTGATATCGCCGAACATGATCCCAGAGCCAAGCCTGAACACCCACCCAGAGTCAATGTCGGACCGCTAGCATGTCGGACCGCTAGCGGAGGAGTTCGAAGGGGAACTGGTGCGCATCTCAGTATTTTGCACTCGCGTCAATCCGCTCCCCCTCGTAATCGTAATCGGAGTCACATGAGCCGCCGTCTCGACCACGAAAAGCTGGAAGTTTACCAGGCCGCCCTGACTTTCATCACCTGGGTGGAGTCGATTCTCAGGGACGTGCCAAAGTCTCTCGCTCGAGCTACCGACTGCACGACCAACGCCTCGGCGGCGAGAACGACGGCTAGCCGATTACGATTACGATTACGAGGTGCGCTGCAAAAATCTGAGATGCGCACGGGGAACTGCCCGGCTCTGTATTCTGGTTGTTCTCGCCCACGAAATCCCCTACAAACCTCGCTCATGAAACTCACATTATTTACTGCCTTGGCCCTCTCTCTCGTCGCCTGGACCCCGCTCTCCGAAGCGGCGGAGGCTAAACTCAACACGCTGACGAAGAAGGAAAAGGCCGCCGGATGGAAGCTTCTCTTCGACGGCAAGAGTCTCGATGGCTGGAGTAATTTCAAGACCACAGGCGTCAAACCGGGCTGGCAGATCAAGGACGGCACCCTGGCCTGTGTCGACCCCCATAACGCGGGCGACATTGTCACCGCGGAGAAGTACGATGCCTTTGAGCTCTCCCTGGAATTCAATATCTCGGTGGGCGGGAATAGCGGCATTATCTACCACGTCAGTGACGAAGGCGGCGCGGTCTGGGCCAGCGGTCCTGAGTTCCAATTGCAGGACAATGTCGGTGGCAAGGACGCTCAGCTCTGCGGCTGGCTCTACCAGCTGTATCAGCCGCCAACCGACCCGAAGACCGGCAAGCCCATCGACGCCACCAAGCCGCCTGGGCAGTGGAACAAAATCACCCTGCTCATCTCTCCCAAAAAGAGCGAGCACGTGATCAATGGCGTGAAGTACTTCGACTACGTCATCGGCAGCGACGACTTCAACACCCGCGTCGCCAAGAGCAAGTTCGGCAAAATGCCCCTCTTCGCCAAGTCGAGCACCGGCCGAATCGCGCTCCAGGGTGACCACGGCCAGGTGGCATTCCGAAACATCAAGATCCGCCCGATCGCCGCCCATTGATGTAACCGTGTAACCTTCCGCTTTCTCAACCCCTCTCCCCTCAAACGAGGCGGAGGGGGGCTCTTCAATCTCGCCTCCCTGAAGATCATCCGCAAAGTGGCACCAAACCCCTGAGCCTCAACGTTCAACGTTCAACGTTCAACGTTCAACGTTCAACGTTGACCACTTGCTCGATGGGCTGATAGGCGGTAGGTTCGCTCCGTGTCTAGTCAGGAATTTCTAGCGTTGTCGATTGTTGCAGCCACAGCAGGGATCTTCCTGCTGTCGGCCGTACGTCGCCGCCGGAAACAAAGCCTGGGCCACTGTGCGGGAGGCTGCGGTTGTGCTGTCAGCGGGGGGCCGAAGACAGCCATCACGGTCGCCGGTCGCAAAGGCGAACCGGCGCAACTGCGAGTCCACTAGCCTAGGGGTGAACCAGGGCCCTTGTAGACTGAAAGCAATTGCCACGATTCAACCTGACACAGGGACAAGCCAGCCGTTTTCATTGTGGCAGGGAACTCCTGTCCCCCATACGGCTCATCGCTTGCCGAGGCCTGGGATCCCTCCAGGATCCTTCCAGGATCCTTCCACTAAAACAGGTGGCAGAAGGGTGTCCGCCTGCTTACCAGGGGAGGCTGAAGGTTTTCACTTGGCTGAATGACTTCACCGCTTCCGCCACTCCCTCCTTGATTCCCAAGCCGCTGTCCTTAATACCACCGAAGGGACTGCTCTCGACTCGAAAACCAGGGACTTCGTTGATGTTCACAGTGCCACAGTTCAACGAACGAATCACGCGCATGGCCACCTCCAGAGAGCGTGTGACCACGCCGGCACTGAGCCCAAAGGTCGTTCCATTGGCCACTTCGATCGCCTCTTCCAGACTGCCAATTTTAACAATCGGAGCCAGCGGGCCAAAGCTCTCACAGTCCACCAGTCGGCAAAACTGGGGCACATCTCCGATGACGGTGGGCGAGAAAAGCGCGCCCCGCCGCTCCCCGCCAATCAGCACGCGTGCGCCCGCAGCCAGAGCCTCCTTCAGAACCGTATCCAGATAAAGCGCGGCATCCTCATCGATCACCGTACCGACCCGGGTCTTCTCATCAAACGGATCGCCGCAGACATAATCGCGTGTCCGTGCGACCAACCGCCGGGTAAACTCCTCAAGAACGCGCTCGTGAACCAGGAGCCGCTTCACTGCCGTGGAGCGCTGGCCGGAATTCCGATAACACCCCTCCGCCGCCAGGTGGACCGCAAGGTCCATGTCCGCATCCTCCAGCACAATCAGGGGATCATTGCCGCCCAATTCAAGCACGAGCCTCTTGTAGCCGGCATTGGATGCAATGCGCTTGCCCACTTCAACACTGCCGGCAAAGGATACCAGCTCGACCTGGGGGTCCACCACCAGAGCCTCCGTGACATCGGAACGGCTGCCCAAAATGACGCTGAGCATGGGCCCAGGCAGGCCCGCCCCATAAAGCAGCTCGGCAAAGCGCAGCGCGCTCAACGGCGTTTTCTCGCAGGGTTTTAGGATGACAGGGGTTCCGACAGCGATCGCTGGGGCCAGCTTGTGGGTCACCTGACTGAGGGGATGATTGAACGGCGTTATACAGACAGCGCAGGACAAAGGCTCCCGCGTGGTGAATATCTTACGCGAGGTCCCGTGGGGCGACACATCGCAGGCGAAGATTTGTCCATCGTCGCGCAAAGCTTCCATGGCCGAGAAGCGAAGCACGTCAAGGGCTCGCGCCACCTCGTGACGGGAGTCATGCAGGCACAGACCGGACTCACTGGTGATCAGTCGAGCGAACTCCTCAGCACGAGCATCCAAGGCCAATCGGGCGGACTCAAGGATACAGCTGCGCTCGTGACGTGTGGGGGTTGATTTGAAGCCGCGGGCGGCCGCGATCGCCGCCTCGGTGTCGGTGCGCGACACCATCCCAACCGTGCCGGCCAGGGTTCCATCGAAAGGATTGTGAATTTTGATCAGCTGGGTCGACTCGATCCGACGACCCGCCACGAAACAACTCAGCGCATGCATAACATTCTTGAGGGAGATATCGACGGCTCCCGCAAGAATTGAAGCAAACGCCTACAAATCGGCGAGGAGGTTTTCCAACTCCGCCTGCGGCCCGTCGTGGTGCTGGGATATCGCCAGGGACAAACCGCGCTCAAGCGCAACCTTCGCAGCAGGGATATCCCCGAGCGCCAGCGCGCATTTCCCAAGCAAGATATGTCCCAGCATGAATTCGGGCTTCACCTCTACTGCCACACGAAAGTGGTCCGCCGCCTCGCGAAAGCGCTCCAGGTCATAGAGAGCCTTGGCCAGGCTGAATCTGGCCAAGCCATTGGCCGGATTCTGGTCGATCATCCGCTGAAAACGGGAGACGGTTTCGTCGTTCACCCGGACAGACAAACACAGGGAGGGCCGTTTGAGAACGGCAAAGAAAAAACGTGGCAAGGCCAAGAGGGCCTTGCCACGTTGAAAAGTCTCGCTGGGCGCGGCTCAGGCCGCGATCTGGAAGGACTTGAGCTTGTTGTAGAGGGTCTGTCGACCAATCCCAAGTAGCTTGGCCGTCTTGAACTTATTTCCACCGGTCTGCTCCAGCACTTCGATGATCTTGGCCCTCTCGGTCCTTTCCATCAGCGTGAGCCCCGCAACCTCCGGCTCACCCGACTGGCTGAACTGGGGAAGATTCAGATGCTCAACGTCTACCATGGATCCGTCTGCGATCAGCACCGCGCGGTAGATCTCATTGACGAGTTGCCGAATGTTTCCAGGCCACTCGAAGCGCTCGAGCCGTTCCTGAGCAGCCAGGGAGAAACTGCGCGCCGGGCGGTTTTCCTGCTGGGCAAAGCGATGAAGGAAGGAGTTCGCCAGAGGAAGAATGTCCTCCCGACGTTCACGCAAGGGTGGAAGAGCGACCGAAACGACGCCGATCCGGTAGTAGAGATCCTCGCGAAGCTTGCCTTCGCGGATGGCCTCTTCGATTTTACGATTGGTCGATGCCACGATCCGGCAGTTCACTGGAAAATCCACTGAGTCACCCACCGGCCGGACCTTCTTGTCCTGAAGCACCCTAAGAAGCTTGCTCTGCGTCTCGATCGGCATCTCGGCCAACTCATCCAGCAAGAGCGTCCCGCCATTGGCTTCACGGAAGAGTCCGGCCTTGTCCGTCTTGGCATCCGTGAAGGACCCCTTCTTGTGTCCGAAGAGCTCGCTCTCGATCAGGGATGCCGGGAGGGCAGCGCAGTTAATCTTCACACATTGGCCCTTACGACCGCTCAGTGCGTGGATCAAATCGGCGATGACTTCCTTGCCTGAGCCGCTTTCGCCGGTCACCAGAATCGCAGCATCGCTCGGAGCCACGCGCTCAAGCAGAGACAACACCTTTTTCATCGAAGGCGAGTTGAAGACCGGAACCGCACCGGCGCTGAGAGCGGTTACCGTCGCTCGGAGGGCGTGAGTTTCCTCCTTCATGCTCTTACGCTCGAGAGCCTTCGAGAGAAGGTTAAGCAGACCCTTGGGATCGATGGGTTTCTGCTGAAAGTGGAAGGCACCCCGCTTGATGGCCTCAACAGCGATCTCGAACGAGGCATGGCCGGTCAGCACAATGACCTCGGCGCTGGGCCACTGACGTTTGATCTGCGGGAGAAGATCCAAGCCGTCGGCATCCGGCAACTTGAGATCCAAGAGCACGGCGTCCGGCGGCGGGCCTGCGAAGGCGGCCTGCAGGGCGGCTGAATCGGCCACTTCGCTGGTTTCGTACCCTCCGGATTCGAGCATCATCCTGATGACATCCCGGAGCGGTTCCTGGTCGTCCACTACCAAAACGCGATACTTCATACTTCTAATGCCGATTCCTTCGGCACGCCGTGGTGAAGCTCTGGAATAAAGCCAGATGCTCCGGGTATTGCTGCCAGAGTCGTTCCGGGTGAAATTGGACCGCCAGGAAGTAAGGGAGCACGTCCGAATGCTCATGTCCCAGTTCCAATCCCTCAACAATACCATCTCTACTAACGGCAACTGGGCGCAAAACTTTAGCGACCCGCCCCACTGCCTGGTGATGGGTGCTATTGACCCCCAGGCGCTCGGTAGCGCAAATGGCGGCCATCATAGAGTCTGGAAACAACTGAGCGTCATGGACTTTACGATCCTTCAAGTCCGACCGTCGATGATCAATAGCCTTAGGCACCTGTTGGGGTATATCGACAATCAACGAACCTCCTAGAGCCACATTTACCAACTGCATACCCCGGCAGATTGCGAGCAGGGGCTTTTTTTGACGAAAAACTTCACCGACCAACAAACACTCAAACGCATCACGCTCAGGCCCATCCATTTGAACGGTGGCTCTGAGAGCCGCGGGCAGCTTCCGGCAGTAAAGCCTGGGGTCGACATCGTCGCCACCCGTCATCAAGACGCCGTCCACAGCCTCTACGGCGGCAGCAACGTAATCGGATTCTGGAAGGCAGCAGGCGATCAGAGGAATGCCGCCCGCAGCACGAATGGCCGAAGCGTAGGTATCCGCAAGAGAACTGCTCAGAACGCCGCCAGGGCGCGGGTCTTTGACCGTCTGCGGCGCGATGAGGATCCGCGGTCGGCCGACCCAATCGGGCGGAGCCGCCCTCCGGGACCTAATCGATGGACGCGGCCGGGAATTTTTCACGAATCAGCTTCTTGATACGTTCAATTTCCTGGGGCTTCTGCAAACGGCGCTGCGCGCGGCGCGTCACACCGTCCAGCAACTCCATCCAATCCTCCAGGGTGGGTTCGACATGGGGCACCCAGTTGTCGAAACGCCTGTGGCGAATGAAAAAATCCCACTTATCTCCGGTGCGATGGGCATAAACCTGAACCTTAGCGCCCACATCATTCAACCGGTTCCAACTAATTTCCGCACGTGCTCCCATGATTTCTTATCCGATGGCCGATTCAGGCAGATCCACGCTCACCACCGCCATGGCAGCGATACCCTCTTCGCGGCCGATGAATCCCAGCCCTTCATTGGTGGTGGCCTTCACCCCCACTCTGTTCGGCGATATCCCGGCGGCGTCTGCAATATGCTGCTTCATTTTTGCAATATGAGGAGAAATTTTGGGTTCCTGAGCCAGAAGCGTGGCATCAATGTTGACGATACGCCCCTTCCGAAGCCCTACCTGTCGCGCAGCCTCCTTAAGAAATATATGGCTGGGCGCTCCCTTCCATCGCAAGTCTGTGTTGGGAAAAAAATGGCCGATATCCGACTCCCCGATCGCACCCAGCACAGCGTCGGTGATGGCATGCAACAAGGCATCCGCATCCGAATGCCCCTCAAGACCCTTGCTATGTGGGATGTCCACCCCCCCCAATATCAGGCGGCGGCCTTCAACCAACGGATGGATATCATACCCAATTCCCACGAATTGCATGCGGGGAGTATAGAAGGCGGCAAGCCGACACCAAGGAATTTCACCGCCAGGCTCAGCGTTCCGTTTGAGATCCCTCCCGCCGGGGTCCGGGAAAGCCAGAAAACTGTTCCGCTTCAGCTCACTTTCGTTCCACTCCTGCCTACGTGCTCCCCGCACGAGGTCAGGAGGTCTGAAACTGGTACCAAGGGATTCCAGCAGAAACCGCGAGAGTTTTGTCACACGAATGTAACATTTGGGCCACGCATGCGTAACAGTGGCCTCTCAACGTAAGAAATTAGCTAACGATATGGGCACTCACTACGAACAGTCGATGCAGCGCGACATCGATCGCATCCAAGCCAAGGTCTCAGAGATGGCCCAGTTGGCGGAAGGGGCTCTGGATGGTTGCCTGAGAGGTTTGTTGGAGCGAAACCGCCAACTCGCCTACTCGGTGATCCTGCGGGACCGGCGAATCGACGAGTTGGAGAAAGAGATCGACCGTCTTTGCCTGGAATTCATTGTCCGGCAGCAACCGGTGGCACGCCACCTCCGCTTTGCCTATGTCACGATCAAGATCAACCAAGAGATCGAGCGCATCGGAGACTATGCTGAGAGCATTGCCCGCCAGATCTTAAAGGTCTCCAACTTACCCGTCCCCATCCCGCTCCATCGCTATCGCGAGATCGCAGCCCTTTCCATTCCCATGCTCCGGAATGCGGTGAAGGCCTATCTGACCGGGGACGCGGCATTGGCGCGCACCACCATGGTGATCGAAGAGGAAGTGGATGGGCTAAAAAGCCAGATCAATGCGGAGTTGGTGCAACTTCGACAGGAAGACAAAATCCCACTCAGCGCACTCACGCCTCTGATGACCATCGCACGACGTTTCGAGCGCGTATCGGATCAGGCCAAGAATATCTGCGAGGAGACCCTCTATCTGGTGACGGGAGATTACCAGAAACATATGGGCGGCGAGGTGTGGAGGATGATCTTCATCGATGACCACAACGCGTGCAACAGCCAACTGGCAGAGGGCATCGCTCAATCGCTCAACCAGCCCAAGTTCATCTTCTCGAGTGCAGGTCTGGATCCCAAGCCCATCGCCCCCGGAGCCATCGAATTCCTGGCCAGCAAGGGAATCGACATCTCCAAGGCGACTCCTAAGTCGATCGACCAAATCCCGAACCTCGAGTTTTCCCAGATCCTGGTCGCGCTCGACCCCGTTGCACGCAAGGCCTTCCCCGCAGGAACCAAGGCAGTCTGCCTAGACTGGACGTTGCCAGATCCCTCCCAGACCACCGGTTCAGCCGAACAGAAAGCAGCCGCTTACGAAGCCGCCTTCACGACGCTGCATTCGCATATTGAAGAGATTCTAGAAGCCGTACTCAGTGACAAGATCGATTAACTCAACGAACAGAGACCGAACGATTATGAACGCCCTCATCCACCCTCGATTTCAAGCACTGGCCCACTCCGCAGCATGCGGCTTGGTCGCAGCCCTCGTCACAACCGGCTGCGGCGGAAGCTCCACCACCACCGAAGCTCCCGCCAAGAAAAAGACCATTGCCAACATTGGGTCCGACACCATGGTGAATTTGGCTGCCGCCTGGGCAGAGGCCTACGGCGCCATCGATAAGACGGTCTCCGTCGAAGTAAATGGCGGCGGGTCAGGACAAGGCATGGCCGCCTTGATCAACGGCACCTGCGACGTGGCGAATAGCAGCCGTCACATCGAGGAGAAGGAGGTCACGGAGCTCAAGACCAAGCATAACAAAGAGGCCAAAGAGTACATGGTCGGCTACGACGCGCTGTCCATCTTTGTCCATAAGGACAATCCCATGACCGAAATCTCCATGGAGCAGCTGACCGAGATCTACAAGGAGGGCGCCACCATCACTAAATGGTCCGAATTGGGAGTAACCGTTCCTGGAGCCAAGGGTGACGAAATCATCCGTGTCAGCCGCCAGAACAACTCGGGCACCTATCACTACTTCAAGGAGGCCATCGTGGGTAAGAAAAACGAGTTCAAGCTCGGCTCCCTCGATATGAACGGATCCAAGGACGTCGTGGATTTGATCTCCAAGACACCGAACGCCCTCGGCTACTCGGGGATGGGCTACGCCACGCCGGATGTGAAGCAGTTGAAGGTTTCAAAGAAGAAGGGTCAGCCAAGCGTCGCCGCCACCGTCGCAACTACCCTGGACAAGACCTATCCTATTGCCCGCCCGATGTTCCTCTACACCGCGGGTGAGCCACCGGAGCACGTGAAGAAGTATATCGATTGGACGATGTCCGAAGCCGGGCAGCATATCGTCGAGCAAACCGGCTACGTCCCGCTCCCGAAGAAGTAAACTGTCCCCCCCCAACGACCCGGGCCGACCTTCCGGCCCGGGTCTTATTCGTAGCGCATGCGACCCTTCCGAGCCCATTTTGAGAGAGTGTCCGAAAAGGCAGTTGAAGCCCTGATTCACCTCTGTGGCTTCAGTGCCATCTTGTTCGTCTTCGGCATCTTCTTTTTCGTATTCAAAGAAGCCGCCCCGGCGCTCAAGAGTATCAACCTTGGCGAGTTCCTTTTCAGCACCTCCTGGATTCCCACGTCGCAAAACATACCAAAATACGGCGTAGGCGCGCTGATCGTCGGGACGCTGAGTGTCACGATGCTCGCCATGGTGATTGCGGTCCCCTTCGGACTCGGCGCGGCCGTGTTCGTGTCCGAATTCTGCGGAAAGAAGACCAAGGAGACCCTGAAGGTGGTCATAGAGCTTCTGGCCGCCATCCCCAGCGTGGTCTGGGGCTTCATCGGCCTCGGCGTGATGAGCCCTCTGCTGATCAACACTTTCCACACTCCTATCGGGGTCAACATGCTCAACGGAGCCCTCCTGCTCGCGCTCATGAGCGTGCCCATTATGGTGAGCATCGGAGAGGACGCGCTCAAGGCGGTGCCAGACAGCTATCGCGAAGCCGCCGTGGCTCTGGGCGCCACCCGCTGGCAGATGATTCGCCGCGTGCTGCTCCCCGCCTCCAAGAATGGACTGCTGGCCGCTGTGCTGCTGGGCGTAGGACGAGCGATCGGAGAGACCATGGCAGTGCTCATGGCCACAGGTCATTCGGTTCGTATCCCTCAGAGCGTCTTTGATCCAGTCCGCACCCTGACGGCGACCATTGCTGCCGAACTGGGCGAGACCTCGAAGGGCTCCGAACATTATCAGGTGCTCTTCCTGATCGGTGTTCTCCTCTTCACCATCACCTTTGTCGTCAATCTCACGGCCGATCTCGTGGTCAAGGGTATCCGAAAAAAGTAAGCGCCATGAGCACCCCCACCACACGCATCCCTATCGGATCATTCGCGGAGACACCGTTCGTCCGCAGGAAGATCCGCACCGAATGGTTGGCGAAGGTCTTCTTCGGAGGCATGGCCTGTGCCATGATCGTGCCTCTGTTGCTGATTATCGGCTATGTCGTAGTCAAAGGCTGGCCTCTGCTCTCCTGGGAATTCCTGACGACCAATCCCCGGGGCGGCGGCGTTCGCGGCGGGATCTGGTCCGCCCTGATTGGCACGCTCTACATCGTCTTCTTCTCCTTGGCGATCTCCGCTCCTATTGGTGTGCTGGCCGCAGTCTATCTCAATGAGTATGCGCGCGACAATATCTTCACCCGGATCGTAAACCTCGCGGTGGTGAACCTAGCCGGCGTGCCCAGCATCGTCCACGGTCTCTTCGGAGTGGGTGCCTTCGTTTACTTTGCCAACTTCAACGACGGCAAGAAATCGATCATTGCGGCCGCGCTCACACTGGCAGTGATGACCTTGCCCGTCATCATCGCCTCTACCAAGGAGGCGCTGTCGAGTGTCCCCCTGACCTTCCGTGAGGCCTGCTGGAATGTGGGAGCGACACGTTGGCAAACCATTCGTCGGATCGTTCTGCCGAACTCCATCAGCGGAATCCTGACGGGAGTCATTCTCCAGGTATCGCGCACGGCAGGGGAAACAGCTCCCGTCATGCTCACGGGCGTGACCACCTGGAAGATGCTCGATACCACAGGATTCTTTCTCTATCACCCGATCAAAGACCAGTGCATGGCGCTCTCGATGCATTTGTATTACATCGCAACGCAGGCCAGCGGCGCACCCAAGGAACTTCCCTACACAATCGCCACCGTTCTTATAGGAGTGGTCGTCCTGGTCAACGCGGCCGCCATTGCCTTCCGCATCCACCTCAGATCTCGAAAGAAATGGTAGCCCAAGCCACCTCCTCCCCCACAGCCTCAGATCGCACCTCGACGAGTGCCCCTCGCAAGATCGAGGTGGACAATCTGCGCCTGTCCTACGGCCCAAAGGAGGTCATTCATGGCATCTCCTTTCACATCGAGCCGAACGAGATCCTCGGGGTGATCGGCCCAGCGCAATCAGGGAAGACCTCCTTGCTTCGCTGCATCAATCGAACGATCGAGTTCACCGCGGGGGCTAAAATGTCGGGGAAGATCCGAATCGACGGCGAGGACACTCAAACGATTCAGAACGTCTACGAATTGCGGCGCCGCATCGGCATGGTCGCCCCCCTGCCTGTTGGCCTCCCGCTGAGCATTTACGACAACGTCGCCTTTGCTCCCCGGGCTGCAGGACAGCGAAACAAGGGACTCCTGGACGAACTGGTCGAACGATGCCTGCGTCAGGCCGCGCTCTGGGATGAGGTCAAGGACCGGCTCGACTCACTCGGCACCAAGCTCTCCGGGGGCCAGCAGCAACGCCTCACCATCGCGCGCGCTCTCTCCCACGAACCCGAGATCCTCTGTCTCGACGAGTTCAGTATCGCCATCGATCCCGTGACCACGATGCGGATCGAGGACGTGCTCAAGGAGCTGAAACGCCACATGACCATCATTCTCGTGACCAATCTGGTGCAGCAGGCACGTCGCCTCGCAGCCCGCACGATGTTCCTCTGGAACGGTGAGATTGTGGAGATCGACCGCACGGAAGTGATGTTCAGTGATCAACCCAAAGACCGCAGAACCTACGACTATGTCAACGGCATCTTTGGATAATCAGCAAACGCCGTTGCCCATGGATCCAAACGCCCAGGCCCCAATCCAAGTCGGCAGTCCCAGCTACAGCCTCGTCGCGCGCGACCTCTCCCTGTGGTATGGCAGCTTCCAGGCATTGAAAAACGTCACCGTGGACATTCGCCATGGATTGATCACCTCACTGATCGGTCCAAGCGGATGCGGCAAGACCACTCTGCTCCGGTGTTTCAATCGAGTGAACGAGCGCTACGGCTACGTCACCACCAAGGGCGAGATCAAGATTGAGGGCAAGAACATCTATGACCCGGACGTTTCGCTGATTGAGCTTCGTAAGAGCGTGGGCATGGTGTTCCAACGTCCCAATCCGCTTCCCATATCGATTTACGAGAACGTGGTCTTCGGAATCCGTATCCATAGCGAGCGAACCCCATCCAGGTCGGACCTGGACGATGCGGTTGAAAAGGCGCTGACCGAGGTCGGTCTTTGGAAAGATCTGAAGGATCGGCTGAAGGGTAAGGCAACGGAGCTCCAGCTCGAGCAGCAGCAGAAGCTGTGCATCGCCCGACTCCTACCGCTCAAGCCTCAGATTATTCTGATGGACGAACCTTGTAGCGCGCTCGATGTCGATGGTACCCGCGCGATCGAGGAATTGATGTTCGCGCTGAAGGGTCGCTACACCATGGTGATCGTTACCCACAACATGGCCCAGGCACGCCGCTCCAGCGACGAATGCCTGTTCATGCTGATGGGAGAACTCATCGAGCACAGCCGCACCGAGGACCTCTTCCTGATCCCAAAGCACCCCAAAACAGCGGACTACATCGAAGGCCGGTACGGCTAGGTTCAACCCGCACACGCCGTCCAAGGGTCTTCACACTCACTCAAGGGCTCTTTGGCTCTGGCCAGTTCAGATGCCGGTGCAGAAAGCGGAACGTTCCGTGTCCGTGAATGGCGTGCGGCCCATTGAAGAACTCGATCTCTGTTCGCTCCGGAATCCCTAGCTTGGCATACAAGCGCCGCACCCGAGCATATTCGTGAGCAACCCATTCATCGGGCGCCACTCCATCATCATGCCCCCGCTCCACCATGAAAGGACGCGGAGCAATCAACGCCGCCATCTCGGCGTAATTGAAAGTATGGCCCAGGTTAAACTCAGGCAACTCGTACTCTCCGGTGTAGAGATAGCTGTAACCCGAATCAACCGTCACATTCTTCTGAATCCACTCGTTGAAATCGGCCGAGCAGATGGAGAGACAGTACCGATCCAGCAACGCCGGCACACGCATCGCGGTCTTGCCTCCGTAGGAAATGCCGTAGAAAGCGATGCGCTTCGGATCAACAAAGGTCTGAGCGGAAAGCCAATCCAATATGCGCTCGTGCTGCGCGAGGATCACCGAGAAGAGGGACTTACCCAGCGGATTGGCCTTCCTCTGGAGGACGCGGAACCGATCCTCTCCTCGATAAGGATTGTGGGGCGCAAACACCACAAAACCCCGCTCAACCAGCCGGGAGGCGAATCCAAGATTGCCTTGATATGAAGGATGCTTCGGATTCTGAGTGATGATGTTAAACGGAAGTCCCTCCAGACCGTGCTGACAGACTACCACAGGACGGCGCTCGCCCGGCTTCAAATCCTTGGGAAGCAGGAGCACCCCCCACGCGAACACCTCGGGCCAAAGATCAAAAGTCACATCGTAACCCACCCACGCTTTCTCTTCGTGAATGAGACGACTGCGTGGCATGGCCGACTCGGTGGGCGGAGGGAATCTCCCGATCACATCATCCCAAAGAACCCCTTGCTGTTCCCTGAGAAGCTCTCGCCGATCCTCGGTGCCGCGAGGGCGCAGCAGCGCGGGTACCCGGCGGTCGCGCGTCGCCTCTGAGCGCCGAAGCAAGCGTTGGGTGTGCTGAACCATTTCGTCGACTTGCGATGCCTGGCGTCGGGAGGGATCGAAACCTTCACGACGATCGATGGGTTCCGGCCCAAGGACAGGCATCCGCTCGATGGGCACCAAGGTCAAAGAGCTCAGAAATCCTACCAGAGTCTTGTCCGATCCCACCTCGACATACCCCCCTTCGCTTCCGTTGATGAGTTCAGCGAATTCGGAGGCCCACGGTGCATCCACTAGGGCCAGAGCGCGTCGAAACTCTGTTTCCACTGAAGCGTATTCAGGCGGGGTTATCTTTCCGGGGGCGGCTCCGCGCCGACCGTCCCGAGGGGCAGGAGGCCCCAGAACCGCCGGGCCCGCACTGTGTTCAATCCGGAGCGAACGCGGAGCGATAAGACTCGCGATCTCGGCATCCCCAAACTCCTGCAGCAGCCCAAACACATTGCGATAAATGGGCTCCTCCCAGACGCCTTCCCTGGATTCAAAGTAGCCACTCACCACTACCGAGGCGATTCGTCGATCGATTGCGGCAGCGCATAGAGCCAGCAGTCCTCCTTCCCCATACCCCATCACACCAATGGCGGGAGTGCCCGCACGTTTTCCCATCGGTTGATTCTCGAGAGTGAACCAATCCACTGCCGCCAAGATCTTCTGGAGCTCGTAGCCGATCACGTGACGCCCCAACTCGAACGCCTGCCGATAGATCCATTCGCGATGGGGGAGATTGGTGAAACGGCCCAGCGCGGCGTTGCCGGAAGCGTCATCCTGCCGACTCGCAATCACGGGCACGAGCACTTCACATCCGGTCTCCGCCAAGCGACGGGCGAATTGCGACTGCGGAGGAAGCCCCGGCGCAAGACCCGCCAGCATCTCCGGGGTTTGATCCGCATCAGGTATGGCTACAACCCGGGCATGAGTGCGTCCCATGGGCTCGAGCAGCAGGCCCTCTCCGAACACCCCTTCGAACACCGGCCACCGTACCGCCCACACCCTAAACAAGGCGGTCCTAGCGACCAGGGCCGGATGGGAGGTGGAATCGATTCGAAAAAGTTCGGTGACCGGGAGTCGCTCATCCACAACCCCAAGGATGCGCCTCAGATGAGAGCGATTGGTTTCGACCGATCGAGTGTGCGCGGCCGCCGAAGAAAGGTCGCGATGCCACAGATTTGTGCGCTCTCGGGTAGCTGCAGCCGTCTGCGCCAGAAGGAAACGGTCGATCCCCGCCACCATGGCAGCGGAACGATCCGGCACCTCGGCCAGCGGCAGAGTTCCCTCGAGAGTCCTCGCCCCCTTAGGAGAATCTCCCAGGGCGAGCAACGCCGGAAGCAACAAGAGAACCACTAGGGCGCGTGATTTCATGAGAGACTGAGCGATGACCTAGTCCCTACGCTCGGCACCCCTCCGGGTCAACGGAAATGTTGAACTTACTCGAACCTGATCCCGAAGGGATCGCAGCCAATAGCCGGTGGGTTGAGGACCCACGGGACGACACCACCGGTTCGCTGATTTAATGCACAGGATCCTGGAGGGATCCCAGAGTGAGGCGAGCATTGAACCGTTAGATCACCGGGAGTTCTTTGCCAGAATGAGAACGGCCGCTGACCCCTCAGGGCATCTTGACGTTCACCGTCATGAACACGGCGTGAGCGGTGTAGTTATTGTAGCCGCCCGAGTTCTTCTCGTCGTACTGATAGAAGCCATACTGCACCCGAGTGGTGAATCGCTTGCGGAACTTCCAAACCAACCCGGTCTGAAGCCCGTGAAGCTCATAATCCAAACCCAGTGGCAGCCCACCGGCAAACTGGTCCTGGCCATAGTCCGCACGCGACCAAGTGTAGTTGGCAGTCAGATCGGTGGTGGGAGTGAGCAGATACGTCGCGCCGGAAATGACCGAGTAGAGATCCCCGCGAAAGGGGACCACAGACGCGATATCGTTTTGCGCGGTGGTGGTGCGAGTGTGACGGTAGGTAAAGTTCTCGTTCAAGCGGAGGCGTCTCCAGGGAGTAATGGCTCCACCCACGCTAAAGCTCTGCGCCATCTGCCTCCCGCTATAGTGGCCCCCACCCGGACTGCCAGGGCCGGAGGCCTCCTGATCCGTCACCGTCCAATAATCTACCCCCGACCATTTGTAGGTGAAGGTGGACCGAAACCAGGAGGCGAGCCGCGCGGTCATCTGCCCTTGAACCTCGTCCGTCGACGTCTCCCGTTCCCGGATAAAGGCGGGATAGCCCGCTGTGGGGGTCCCCAGCCATTCATCGAGTCGCGTTCCGTAATGATCGGCGTACTGACGCTGGCGGAAATGCCCACCGAAGGTCACCCTCGACAACGAGGAGTTGTTGAAACCCGCACGCCAATCCTTCAACTCGGAGCCGATGTGGCTTTCACGGGAGAATGAGAAAATGCTCAGGTCGTTGAGCTCTTGAGTCACATCCGCCGACTCCTGACGCACTCTCGCGTCCCCGAAAAGAACCGTGCCAGGAATCTTGGTGTAGCGCGCCATCACGGTCTCCTCCACCGACTTACGATCGGAGTTGGCGCTCACGGAATCAATGCCGTCAATAATCGCGAGTAAAGGGATGTTCAACACCGGAGCACCGAAACCGCGCTGATGCGTCCAGTCGGTCTGAGCTCCAGCCGACACGGAGAAGCCTTCCCAGGGCCCGGCCATAAGGTTGATGTTCCCCAAGTGGGTCTGACGGTCGAGAATGATGTCATGAGCGGCGATGCTGCCAGCGATCGGGGAACCCGCATCTCCGTAATACGTCCCCGACAAACCCACTGAGGACTCACCCTCCAGGCGACTGAACAGATAGCCGGCCGAACCGAAGAGCCAACTGCGAATCGGGCGCTCGATCCGAAAAGCATTGGCCCCCTGGATATGACGGGTGCCCTCTCGACTGTCCTGATTCGCTGTCAGTGAGAAAAAGGTAGTGTCATACTGGAGTCGATGATTCTCCGTACGTAAATCGAAGAATTCGCCACGAAATTGATCCTGAAAACGCCAGTCACCCACAGAATAGTCCAGGTCGAACTTCAGGATGTGGACCGCTTCGCGGATCCCCTTGTAGGCCGGATAGACGCTCCGGCCCGTGGTCGTGGGATCCTCTGTATTGCCCCAGTTCAACATGGACTTCTCACCATCCCGATACTGGTACTCATACCCCAGTGTGATCACAGGCCAGTCGGGTCGATTCAAGGTGACATCAAACCAGGTCCGGCCTCCATCCAAGAACAGCTCGCGACCCAGGGCGGGCGTTTGTACGGCCAACCCCGGATGGTAACCACCCAGGTCGGAGAAATATTTACGTGACTGCTCCCAACCAAAACGAACCGATCCAAGCTTCGGCTTTTCCAAGGCGAGGCTCACGCGATAGTCATCGCGGAGAATCCGCCCGCTGGCCGTGAAAGTGGAGTCGTCTTTCTGACGCTGGCTGAAACTGAAATGCTCGATCCCGCCGTTCACCCCCTGGGGCATCCAGAAGTGTTCCCGAAACTTCGCCTCGTTGCCCTGGACCGAGGTAGCGCCAAAAAGAGTGGTGTAGTCGAAACGATAGGGATCCACGGACTTCGAGGCACCCCAACTGGCACCCTGGTCGATCCATGCCCGCAGCAAGCCGACCTGCACGGCCGTCAATGGCTCAGCCTTGCCATCAGGGGGCATTTCCATGTCCGGCACCAAACGGGCTACAAAGTGAATCAGACGGCTCTGCTCACTCTTCATTGGAAGGATCGCCGGGCCATGCTCGCCTGCCTTGAGAGCGAGGTCGGCTCGGTCCAGACGAAAGTCGCCCTTGGGCTTCTCCGGCCCATGGCAGCGCAGACAGCTCTTCTCAAAAATCGGCCGGATATCGCGATCAAAGTCGACCTTGGCGGCGGCAGGCGGTGGCAGCTTGGAGACATCGACATTCTCAGCCCCGGCCGCGAGAAGAGCTCCGAATCCCGCGAGCAAACCCACCCCAAATCCCCGACGTTGGCGCCTGTGCTTTCTCATGGTGGAGTTGAGGTTAATAGAAGAGTCGGGGATGAACCTGCGAGCCATGGACGGCCGCATGACAGCCTGAGCTCCAGCACCCTCCCAGGCGGAGATTGGCCGTGTGATCGCGTTTGCCGATGAAGATCTGAACCCCTGCGGTGCCCGGAACAGGAATCTGGGCATGGCATTTGAGGCAGAGATTATTATCTCGCTCGACGAGCATCTTGGGATGCGGTCCACCATGTGGATTGTGACAACTGACGCAGCCTTCCCGCATCGCCTCATGCTCAAAGACATGCACACGTCCCTGCTCCCGATGACAGCTCACGCAGGTTTCGTTCACACGCGCCATGGCTAGACCCGCAGAGGCGGGCTTTAAAATGTCATGTCCATGAGGGTCATGACACTGGGCACAGTTCATACGCCCCTCAGGAACGGGGTGATGATGGGGCAGACTAAACTCGGCCTGAGTTTGCAGATGACAGTCGTAGCAGGCCTGGGGATTTTGCCCGGGATTGGTGATAAACTTACCCCGCCCACCCCCCGCAGCCACATGCAGGCTCCCCGGTCCATGACACGACTCACATCCATACACCTCTCCAGCCTTGCCCCCAGCGATTTGAATCTGCGCATGACGACTCATCGGAAAAACCCGGGAGATATTCGTATGGCATTCGAAGCAGGTCTTATTGCCAACAAAGGATGCCCCCTCGATATGCGGCGTCACCACACGGGTCTGCTCCATCGTACCGCAGGAACTGAAGAGAACTCCGGAGGCCAGAGATACCACCAAACCGAAGAGAAGAAAGAAACAGGGAAGCGATCTCATGGGGTGCCCCTCCAGATCGGCAGAAAAATGCCCGCGCAGGACCTGGGGATCGGGTTGGAATCGCGCCGGAGGTGCATGATCTGGAGAATGATCCAGAAAAGATACGCCGGGCAAGCGAAAGAATCGAGGGAGGAGCATCGCCATCGCCTCACCGGAACACTTGGCTGTGCATTCTCAAAACGAGAACGGCTGGCGAAAGAAGACGTCCTTGCTTCGCTTGAAGCTAGAAACCACGTCTGAGGGTGGCCTTCCCGCAATAAAAGGGTGGTCAACAGGACGGGAGGTTCTGTTATATCAATGCCGTCATGAGCTCGGACACCATTCCCGTCAGTTTCAACGATCCAGTGAATGCCGCCATCCTAGCGGTTTCCGAGGATCAGCTTCAGGGTTTCCATCGCGATCCCTTTGGTCAGATCGCCATTCAAACCGGCCTCCCCATCGAAACCATCCTGGAACGTATCCGGGCCATGGTGGCCGCGGGAACAATCCGTCGGGTGCGACAAACCCTGCTCGCCACGAACCTCGCCGATGGAGCACTGGTCGCCTGGGAGGTCCCCCAAGAACGTCTCGAAGCCGCATTCGACTATCTCTTCCAAAAAGACCCCTTTTCAGGACATGTCGTCACGCGTAGCACCGACAACGTGACTGCGGGCTCGAATTACCGGCTCTGGACGACTCTCAAGGTCCCCCAAGGCTACTCGCTGGAACGACATTGCGAGATGCTCTTAAAGCGGATTGGCGGGCAGCACTTCCGCTTGATGCCCGCCAAGAGGCTTTTCGCCCTCGGCGTGGGCCATACGCGACGTCGCGGCATGGAGCCCGGCAGCAAAGCGGACGTGCCCGCAGAAGCGGTCGAAGTGCGGATCGCCCAATTGTCCGAGCTCGAATGGCGAATCCTGGTAGCGCTCAAGCGCGAATTCACTCCCGAGGAGCTGGTCCGAGATCTTTGGGTCGCGCGCGCGGCGGAAGCCGCCGTGCCGCTCTCCGTTTTCCATCAGGTGGCGGAGGATCTGGACCGCCGCAAAGTGATCGGACGCTTCTCCACCTTCCTGGAGCATGTGAAGCCGGTCAATGAAGGCGAGCGAGTCACACGCTTCAACGCGCTGTTCCACTGGGCCGTTCCCCCGGGACGCGAAATCGAAGCCGGCCGCGAGGTGGGACGCCATCACATCATGACCCACGCCTACTGGCGCGAGGGCGGGCCGGAGTTCAAGAACGTGAACGTGATGGGTGTCGCCCATGGCACTGAAAAGCCCATGGTGCTGGCGCACAAGGCTGCCATTGATGCGCACCTCACGAGCCTGGGCATCCCTATTCTCTATACGAATGTATTCTGGGGAGGACGCAGTGAGATCAAGCCTTCAGAGATCTCCCCCTTTGCTTATGCAGACTGGTGCCGAGAACAGGGTGTAGACCCCGCGTCCATGAAACTCTGAACCGTTTCACGGGATGACCACCAGCGATCGCCGAACGAACGGGGAAATCCTTCTGGTGGACGCTGTTTGCTGGGGCGACGCTTATCCAGTAGATCATCCGCTGCGATCCGTCCGAGGCTGGTTCGAACCTCATCTCTCCCCACTCCCGGGCGCACGACCGATCCGCACGGTTTCTGCGGAGTCTGATTTGTCCTCAGAACCCGGGCCTGACGTCGCAGGCGTGGTGATCTCAGGATCGCCTCGGGACGCCTGGAACGACGACCCCGTCAACTCTGCCCTGTGCCGACTCATCGAACGGTGTGCGGCGCGTGCCATCCCCTTCCTGGGCGTCTGCTATGGTCACCAAATCCTCGGACGCGCTCTCGGGGCCAAGGTCGCCCGCCATCCGCTAGGCTGGGAGTTGGGTAACGTGGACATCCGCCTAACCGAATCGGGCACTGCCAGCTCGCTCTTCCAAGGTTTCCCTCAAAATTTCACCGCGCTCCAAAGCCATGCGGATGCCGTCCTGGAACTCCCCAGGGGATGCCAACTTCTGGCCACGGGAGTCCATACCGAGATCCAGTCCTTCAGCGACGGCGGCTCTCTCTTCGGCGTGCAGTTCCACCCTGAAACTCGGGCGGAGATCCTGCGCTTCCTCTGGACGCCCAGGCTGGAGCGATGGCGGGGCCAGATCGGCTTTGATATCGACCAGCGTCTCACCACGTTCGAGGATGCCCCCATTGCAGCGCAGGTCTTGGATCGTTTCGTTCATTGCATCGCTTTATGAGTCTCACCTCCTTTTCCTTCCCGACCCCCACCCTTTTCGGCCCCGGAGCCTTGCGAGAACTGCCCGCCCGTATGGCAAAGCTCGGGATCCGCAGACCCCTGATCGTCACCGATGGGGGATTCGCCAAGACGGACGCATTCGCAGCGCTGACCTCCGTCCTTGGAACAGAAGGACGAGGCAGTTCGTGGTTCGCTTACGTAGGTGTGCATCCCAACCCGGTTGAGGACGATGTCCGAGAACCGGCAGCCCTGTTCATCCAGCACGGCTGCGACGGAATCATCGCCATCGGCGGAGGAAGCCCGCTGGACGCCGGCAAGGCCGCCCGATTACTGGTCAAACGACCGGGATTCAACCTGAGCCGATTCTATGATGAATCGGATTGGAGCGGCCTCGCCCCGTTTATCGCCATCCCCACCACAGCTGGAACGGGAAGCGAGGTAGGTCGAAGCTCGGTCATTACCCTGGATGGCACTCGCAAGAAAGCCGTGCTCTTTCATCCAGAACTCCTGGCAAAGCTCGTCATCCTCGACCCGGAACTTACAGTCGGACTTCCGGCAAAACTCACCGCCGCCACCGGGGCTGACGCCCTCACCCACTGCATCGAAAGCTTCACCTGCCCCCAGTTCCACCCGCTTTGTGACGGCATCGCGCTGGAAGGCGTGCGCCTGATCGTCGACGCACTACCCAAGGCAGTCCAGGACGGCCGAAACCTCGAGGCCCGCGGTCACATGCTTGTGGCGGCTGCCATGGGCGCGATCGCCTTCCAGAAAGACCTCGGAGTGGTGCACTCGCTGGCGCATCCCCTGTCCTCGATCTGTGGGATGCATCACGGCTTGGCCAACGCGCTCTGCCTGGTGGCTGGAATGAAGTTTTGCGCCGCCCGCAAGCCCGGCCTCTATCGAAGAGTCGGGCAGGCCTGCGGACTGGAAACGCTGGGCTTGAGCGATGCCGATTCAGATACTCAAGCCATCCACTTCGTAACCACGTTTCTCAAGGGCATCGGCCTCGAAGGAAGGCTTCGGGACCACGGCGTCACCACGGACCATCTCGACAGCCTGGTCGCACAGGCGATGGACGATCCCTGCCATAAGACCAACGCGGTGCCCGTCACTGCCGAAGATTTTCGAGCGCTCTATCAGGCAGTCCTCTGAGAGGCATCCGCCCTGCTGATTCCACCCCGCTCTCCGGCGACAGCGACGCGAAACAGCTGGCCTTGTTGGGATATTCGCAAGCGCTGGACCGACGGGTGAGCGGGTTTTCGAACTTTGAGGTCACGAGATTGGCACAATCTCTTCTGGACGTAGGGTGAAAAGCCCACAATAATACCCCAGCCGTTGAGGCGTTCCCTGTTTGTAATTTGGTCGAATCCTCATTGGCGAGGGATGGATGGTTGAAGAAAGTTCTCTTCCCATCCTGTGTGCCTCAGAAGTATGGGCGGCCAGGAATGTGGCCCTGGCCGCCGACCCTTCTTCAGCCTGGGCTTTTCTTTCCCACCCTTTCTCGGTCTTCATGCGATGCCCCGTCTTCTCGGCCGTGCTCGCATCGGTTTCAGGCTATTTCGGGTCTTTGTTTCTCTCAAAATCCGGCAGGTGGATTTTGAATCCTCGCAGCGAATTCGCTGCGAGTGGGCTAGGGCAGCGTCTGGGAGAAGAGCCAAGGGTAGAGGTCTGCTTCCAAATACGCCTTCTTCCAGGAGCTATGCCTCAGTCCGGTGTACTCCGTATACCGCGCCACGCCCCCTTTTGTTTTCCACGCCTGGACCATGTCGCGGGCCGACTGCACCGGAATGAGATGATCATCGTCCGAGTGGAAGGCCCAGAACGATCAGAGGCACCGAAGTGGCCGGGGCCGGGGTTCCGACGCGCATCACACGATAGGGGAGCCGCAGGCCTGCACTATTGGTGTGGATCCGTTTGAGGAAGAAAACGTCCGCCGGATCCGAGGCGCGAGCCGGAGAAGTTCGCAATCCCACACCGAACAGCAATACCAGCCAGGTCCATCGAACCAGGAGCATTCGCCTTCCATACTGCGAAGATGCAGAACGGCCAAGCTCAAAGCCGTTCTACAGGGACTCGGACCTTCGGGTGTAGGGGACGACGTCAGGAGGCCTCGGGCGAGTGGCGTGGGCTCCAACGCGAGCGGGGGGAACGCCTCCTCACGTCGTCGCCTACAGGGACTCGGACCTTCGGGTGTAGAGGCAGAGCCATAGGGGGACAGGTCAGCTGTCTCCCCACCAAGTTCATGGCCTCGATTCACGTCCGTTTTTGAAGGTGCTCCCTCCCATGGACCTCGGGGATGGGGGTAGATTCTGTTGCACCGTTCAGAGTCCATGAGCCAGTCCAAGCGGAGTATGAAAAGCATTGTGGAAAGCCATCCCCCCCGCGCTCAGTTGACACCCGCGTCGCTGCTCAGTACGGTCTCACACATCGAAAGATCGACTATGCGCGCTTTGCCGGATTCCCTACTTGAACTGATTCGCCGCACCTCCGCCGAGATTCCCGAGGACGTGCACCAGGCAATCCTGCGCTCGCTCGAGCAGGAAAAGAAGGGAACCATTGCGGAATCCGCTCTCAAGCTGATCGAACGGAACATCGAGCTGGCCAAACAAAAATCCCAGCCCATCTGCCAGGACACCGGGAGCATTCTATTCTACGTCGACTGCCCGGTGGGCTTCGATCAGATTCAGTTCGCAGAAACCGCCCGTGAAACGGTCACCCTAGCCACCCGCAAGGGCTTCCTCAGGCAGAACTCGGTGGATTCCCTCACCGGCAAGAATGACGGCACCAATGTAGGCCCGGGCGCTCCTGCCTTCCACTTCCATCAACACCGCAGCTCAGAAGTGGAAGTGCGTCTGGTTCTCAAAGGCGGCGGCTGCGAGAACGTGGGGGCACAGTACTCACTCCCAAACGAGGCGCTTCATGCCAACCGCGACCTGAACGGCTGCCGCAAAGTGATCCTCGACGCCATCATACAGGCGCAGGGAAAGGGCTGCGGCCCGGGCATCCTGGGAATCTGTATCGGAGGGGATCGCGCCACCGGTTACGAGCTCTCCAAGACCCAGTTCCTCCGACGTCTCGAAGACCGTAATCCGCATCCAGACTTAGACCGCCTTGAGCAGGACATCGTCAACACCGCCAACGAGCTGGGCATAGGCCCGATGGGCTTCGGAGGCAAAACCACGCTGCTCGGTGCGAAGATCTGCGTCGCCAATCGCCTACCGGCCTCGTTCTTCGTTAGCATCAGCTATATGTGCTGGGCCTATCGACGACAGGGTTTGAGGCTCAGTGACGACGGAAGCATTGCCCACTGGCTCTACTAAACCACACCCTTATGATTTCGCTCTCCGCCCCGTTTACGGAAGAAAAGATCCGAGCCCTCAGAGTGAGGGATGCTGTTGAGATCACCGGCGTGCTCTACACCGGCCGCGACGCGGTCCACAAATACCTGCACGAGGGAGGAACCCTGCCTCCCGAGGTCAATCTGAGGGAGGGCATCATCTATCACTGTGGCCCCGTGGTCATGAAGGACCTGGAGGGACAGTGGAAAGTCACCGCAGCCGGACCCACCACCTCCATCCGGGAGGAGCCGTATCAGTGGCAGATCATCCGAGACTTTGGCATTCGAGGCGTGATTGGAAAGGGCGGGATGGAAGGCAAGACATTGAAGGCCTGCCACGACTATGGCTGTGTCTATCTCCACGCGGTGGGAGGAGCAGCCCAGGTTCTAGCCGAATGCATCAAGAAAGTGCGCAATGTGCATCTGCTGGAAAAATTCGGCGCACCCGAAGCGATCTGGGAACTCGAGGTGGAGCGCTTCCCTGTGGTGGTTACCATGGATTCTCACGGCGTGTCGCTTCACGACGAAATCCTACTGAATAGCCAGCGCGCGCTGGCCGCGAGACTCTGACCCCTCATCCCCAACCTCGGCTGTTGGACCCTCGTGACCCCTCGCCATGAAGGTCTGCATCGTTTTTAATCCCACAGCGCGCGGGGACAAAGCCGTTCGATTCCGGCGTGAGCTCCAGTCTCTCGCCTCTGAATGGAGCCTGATTCCAACCGATGCCCCCGGCGCAGGACGTCGGCTCGCAACACAGGCGGTAAGGGAGGGGTTCCAGACCATCGTGGCCGCAGGGGGAGACGGCACCGTCAATGAAGTTCTCAACGGCTGGCTCGATGCTTGTGGGTCAGACCCCACGCCCAAACTCGGGGTGATTCCCCTGGGCACCGTCAATGTCTTCGCGAAAGAACTAGGGCTTCCCACCTCGCTGGACATGGCCCTATCCGTCATCAGGCAAGGCATCACACGCTGGGTAGATGTGCCAACAGTAGCCCTGCAAACCGAGACAGGCTCACGTGAGTCGCGGGCCTTCGCACAACTGGGCGGGGCGGGCCTGGATTCACGAGCCATCGCACGAGTCCGCTATCACTGGAAGAGAAAGATCGGACCGCTGGCCTATGTCGTGGCAGGCCTGGAGGCCCTCCGGGAGAGCGCACCGATCATCGAAGTGACTTCTGAAGAACGATCCGCCGCAGGCGATCTCGTGCTGATCGGCAACGGTCGCTACTATGGGGGCAAGATCACACTCTTCCCCGAAGCCGATCTGTCGGACGGGCTCTTGGATGTCGCCGTCTTCCCCAAAGCCCATCTGGGCGCGCTCCTGCGATTCGGCGCAGGTCTTCTCACCGGAAACCCTCACCGTTTCGGTGGCTCCGTCCGCTGGCAGAGCCGACGGCTGGAACTTCGTTGCGCGGGCCGCATGCCCTTCGAGCTCGATGGCGACAACGTGGGCCTACTTCCCGCAAGCGTGTCCCTGTCCGCCCGCCGGGTCGCTGTGATCGTCCCCGGCTAGCAGCCTGTCGGACTTGTCCCCACCGGACGTGAGTCCGGCTGTGAAGCTCGTTTGTGCTGAGTTATCTCTTAGGAATCGTCGTGACAGGCTGCTAGATATTTTCCTGCGGAAAAGAGCCGATCCGCTGATGGTTTCCTTGCGACCACCTCCGCCACTTCATCCTCGATGCCGTTGACGAGCTGGAGATAGCCACCCGGACCACGACACCCTCTGTGCTTTTCGTCGCAACAACCTGGCCTTGATCAACAAGTGAATCTGGAGTGGACCCTGGTGAGCACGGCCTACAATCTGAAAAGACTGCATCGGATGGTGGGGACGGTCTGAAAAGTAAGCGAAGCGGGATGAGTTGAGGCAAAACAGACCGAATCTCACCAGTCAGACTGAATTTCAAAAAAATCCGGCAGCCGGATTTTGAATTCTAGCAGGCCGACGCCCAGAAAGCCCTGGAACCAAGGAATAGCCCTGGTGGGCACCCTGCAGAACGATATTCAAAGTACAACGGCCTGCTAGCCCGCACACTTCATCGCTCGCAACAAGTTTGGAGTTCGTCCGCAGCCATTCCTGTCACTGCAGGTCCTACCAGCGCGCTGCGGGCTAGAAGCAACTCCGGCAGACCGGAGTTGGGAGAAACTCAATCCTCTGTGTTCCCGGGCGCAGCGCTCGTTAGACCGGATTTTGGGGGGATCTAACCTCACTCCTCCGAACTGGGAGGTTTGGGATTTTTGCTCGCTTTGAACCGGATCCGCTCTTAGGGTAGCCACATCGTCCACAACCTCTAATCTTAGCTCGATTATGGATATCATCTTTGACTGTCCGTCCTGCAAACAAGAGCTCTCCATCGACAGCGAAGGAGCGGGTTCGCAGATCGACTGCCCTTCCTGCAACACCAAGGTGACCGTCCCAGCCGCACCGGAAGAAGAGCCAGCCGCACCGGCTGCCAAACCCGCGGCGGCGGAGCCCGCAACGCCTACCGCTCCCGCAGCCCCAACCCGGCCGCCAGTGATGAACGCGATGCTGAGTTCGGCGGCCGCGAAGGAATCGAAGCATTTCTCAGTTCCGGTCCACGCAGGCCCGACCGAGAGCCTGATCGTCAAATCGCTGCCCACGCTGGAAGTAGCGGCGCTTGAGTCGGACCGCCAGATGCGAATCAAGAGCTTCCGCCACTCCGATCACGTAGAAGTCGGCAAGGATCACTTCGACGAGCACCTCAACCAGTGGCTCGGCAAGGTGGGTGAGCCGAATATCATCAAAATCAGCACCTTCAGCTACACCCACCAGGATCTCGCCAGCCGGGCTTGGGTCACCGACTACGGAGTCATGGTGGTCTATCGCGGGTAGGCTCTCAGATCGAGCTTCCGGATTGCCCCGGTGGTGCTCCAGGTCGAGATGCCCAGAGGTTTTGACTGCTCCACCTCGACCCGAATGGAAAACACATGCCCATCTCGGGTCTGGTTCACAATAGCCTCGTCGTCCAGCCACGCCTGGATGGCTTCGGGTGTCACGCGCAGACGCACGCGATACCAGCGCCCGTTTTCAAACTTAAAATACTTGGTGGTCTCGTTATGTGCGGCGTCCTCGCTATCCACACTGGACAGTCCAACAACCCCTCCACCCCAACCCCCAATAATCAAACTGCAGGGGTCCTTCCCCACGGGGAAGGTCAGCCCGCAGAAGAAATCTCCGCCGGACACGCGCATAGCTTCTAGGCTTATTTCATAGCCCTCTCGCGGAACATCGTTGGTCCAGGTGATACCGGTCATGATGCCTTGATCCAAGACGATGGTCGGCCCCCCGCCCTGAAAATCAGGCACCACCTTGACCTCCGCCGCCCCGGCGAAATCCGTAAGCTTCCAACCGGACAGGGTCTTCCCATCAAACAAGGATACCTGCTTGGAGGCCGGCCAGGTGAACGGGGTGGGTTTGTTTTGAGAGGCGGTACTCGGGATCGGCTGACTGTTCGAAGAAGGCACCGGGGAGTGAGCCGGGCCCGGTGTGGGGCTCGGGGCAACCGCTGAGGCAGGCCCGTGGGTGCTGGAGGCTGGGTGGTTACATCCAGCGAGGGCAAGCAAGGTGAACGCCATGGCACAGCCACGGGAGATCAGGGATAAACGCTGCATGCCCCATTCATGGCAAGAGTCAGGCGGGCAGTCGAGTTGGAAACCAACCTTCGCCTCGCCGTCGAAGTGAGCCGCGGACAGCGCGACCAAAGTTCAAACAACCTAGTCCAGCGTGGAAGACTATTGGATGAAAAAAGAACTCAACACCATCGCGCTCCACAGCCGGACTCACGTCCGTTGGGGACAAGTCTGACAGGCTGCTAGAGGGTAATTTTGGTGGCCACTTGAGCGACGTCCTTGTCGCCCCGGCCTGACACATTCACGATTACCAGCGCGTCTTTCGGCAAGGTGGGCGCTCGCTCGATGCAGGCAGCCACGGCATGGGCGCTTTCCAACGCGGGAATGATCCCTTCCAACCGCGCGAGCCGGATAAAGGCGTCGAGGGTTTTCTGATCGGTCGCGTAGGTGTAGTCCACCCGCCCCTGATCATGGAGCCACGCATGCTCCGGCCCCACCGCCGCGTAGTCGAGACCCGCGCTGACGCTATGCGTCAGCTGGATCTGCCCCCACTCGTCCTGCAGAATATAGCTGCGGGTACCCTGGAGCACTCCCAACGAGCCCCCCTGAAACCGAGCCGCATGCCGCTCAGGAACAATGCCCTCGCCGCCAGCCTCCACTCCCAGCATGCGCACCGAGCTGTCCTGCAGGAAAGGGTAGAAGAGACCGATCGCATTGGATCCCCCCCCAACACAGGCGATCAACAAATCCGGCAGACGTTTCTCCTTTTCGAGGATCTGACGGCGGGCCTCATCACCAATGACGCGATGGAAATTCCGCACCATCAGCGGGTACGGATGCGCCCCATAGGCGGTGCCAAGGATGTAATGCGTGGTCCGGACATTCGTAACCCAATCCCGCATCGCCTCACTCACCGCCTCCTTGAGCGTCTTCTGGCCTGCATGAACCGACACCACCTCGGCACCGAGCATCTTCATCCGATACACATTCAAGGCCTGTCGCTCACAGTCCACGGCCCCCATGTAAATCACGCACTTGAGCCCGAACATGGCCGCCACGGTGGCCGTGGCGACACCATGCTGCCCAGCCCCCGTCTCCGCGATCACCCGCGTCTTGCCCATGCGCTTGGCTAGCAGGACCTGACCGATGGCGTTATTAATCTTATGCGCGCCGGTATGCAGGAGATCCTCGCGCTTCAGATAGATCTTCGCCCCCCCCAATTCGCGGGTTAGGCGCTCGGCAAAATACAACGGGGTCGGACGCCCACAAAACTCCTTGAGATAGTAATCGAGCTCCTTTTGGAACTCGGGGTCCTTCTGAGCTCGGAAGTATTCCCTCTCCAACTCCTGGAGGGGATGCATCAGCGTCTCAGGAACATAGCGCCCCCCATAAGGGCCAAAATGTCCCTGAGCATCCGGAATCGACTCGGCAGCGACAGGCGAACTCATAGGGGGCAGTGTAGTCCAGACCCCGGGGGGGCGAAAGGGAGAAGTCGGACGAACATCTACTGAAGCCTCCCAGCAAACTCCGCCAAGAGCACCGCCACGGCATCCACTTCCTCGCGGGCAGGGCGCTGGCCAGGAGCGGCCTGGTAATCATTCAATAAGATCGAGAAGGCCCAGGACTCCCCGCCGGCTGTGGTCAGATAGCCTGAGAGGGTGTTCACCCCACGAAGCGTGCCCGTTTTAGCACGCACATTCCCGTAAGCGGCTGTGCCGCGCATCCGCGTCCGCAGCGTGCCGTCCACCCCTGCGATCGGGAGCGCGTCCCGAAAGGCCCTTGCAGAGGCATGCCCATGCATATGCGTAAGAAGGTCCACAATCTGAGAGGCACTGACTCCATGACGACGGGACAAACCCGAGCCTTCCTCCAATATCGGCAGCCGCCCCCCCTTCACGATCGGGCGAAGGAAGCGGCGCATCGCCCCCACCGCCCTCACCTCCGTCGTCTGAAAGGGAACCGACTCCCCCTCCCTCGCTCCCACCTGAAGGAAGAGCAGCTGCGCATGAAGGTTGTTGGAAGGCTTCATCATCTCACGGACCAGCTCCGACAGCGGAGCCGATTCCACAAAGGCCAACTCCTGCCAGGCCGACAGATCCGGCCCCAGAGGAGCCCCACCTCCCCAGCTGTTGAGAGTCTTCACCTGGCCCGAACGCCAGCGAATGTCGCGCTGCTTTAAGTCAGCGATCAGAGCCCGAGCACACCACGCCGCAGGGTCATGGACAGTGAGGGTGTTGGTCAACGGAGCCCCACCCAAAGGGATCTCGCCCCAGGCCATGCCCTCATTACGCCCCAGGAAGCGCCGAGCGTCCAAGGTCGGCTTCGCAGCGACCGCAGCGGTCAGCACAAAGTTGCTGAGAACCAGACCCGACTCCGGCTGGACCAAGAAGAGACGAGCTGAGTCCCGAACTTTCGCCCCCGCCACCACCACCCAGTCCGCAACATTATCAT
>CAMAVD010000002.1 GCA_945861575.1 Akkermansia muciniphila | reverse complement strand
TCGAAGGTCGCTAGGCTGCCCCCTTCGGCGAGTCGCATCGTGAAGTAGGGCTGTCCATGAACGGATCCCACTTCGTATACAGGAAGGATGTTGGGGTGTTCCAGAGCGGCAACCGCTTCCGCCTCCTGACGGAAGCGTTGCAGCTGAACGGGCGACGTCAGCCGGGACGGATGCAACATCTTGAGAGCGACCGTGCGTTGCAGGCTCAGGTGTCGCGCTTCGTACACCACACCCATACCCCCGCGGCCCAGTTCTTTGACGAGCTCATAGTCTCCGAAGCGCTGCAGGGTTGAGCCGCCCGTCGTTGCTTCGGGCTCCTCCAGGCTGTCGGTCATGCTGGCTCGCAAAACGCAGCGTGGACATAGGCCGCTGGGCAGCTGTCCACGCAGGGGCGCGCCGCACTCGGGGCAGCTGGAGGTTTTATGAGGCATGCAGCATTCGATTCAGGGGAGCCAGATGGCGCGGAAGAAGCGATACGCAGGTGACGACATGGGTGTGGGCAGGGTTGTCAAGGCGTTGACTTGCGTATTGGTGGCTAAGGGAGACCAGGTTTTCAGATCTAGGGAGCTGTCGATCCGATAGCGCTGGCCTGGAGTGCCCTTCAGCTTCAGAGAGCCACGCTGTATTTCCAGTTGGGGTCGACCGTCGGGAATAACGACCAAGGTGATCGACTGCGCCGGCAAGCTGAGTTTGAGAGCACCATCGGTTTGGGGAATGTCGGCGAGCCGGGTAATACTGTTTGCGGAGGTGAGCTGCCACAGCTGTGCCGGGTTCGCGGCGACATGGGTTGCGATCAGTGTGAGGTTGGTGGGACCGGATAAGGCCTTATTAACCAGCATAACGGTCAGGGCCTCATCGCTGGATCGCTGAGCAGCAAAGATGGCGAGGGCGTCGGGATTGACAGGGCTATTCACGCTCAACCCGATGTCTCCGAAAGTGGACTTGGCCCCATCATAGTTTCGATACATCTGAAACGCCTTGAAGGCCGGGCTTCCGGTGGGAGGCGTGGTCCAACGTTCAGCAAGGTCGAGTCCCTCTCGGCCAAAGATCCCCAAGATGTCGGCCTGTGCGATCGCGCCGCTGATATGTTGTTCCGCACCCCAGTTGTATTCGGTGATGCCGGTGAGGGTTCCCGGATAGTGGGCGGCTACCCATTGTTTCAACCGTGGAATCAGTTTCACATTTCGTGTTAGCGGATTGTCCCCGAGCCAACTCTCGTCCGCGTAGTTGGGATCCCAGAGAGATCGAGTGGAACGGTTTCGACGAAGTTGTGTCGCTGTGCTGACATCGTCTCCAAACTCTCCGCCTTGTGGGTAGTAGTGCACCGTGCAGACGTCCAGCAGCCGCCGGCCTGCCAGACTGCTGGCGGAAGCCATTTCTCGCAGCAGGTAGGCGAAAACATCGGAGCCGCCCCGGGCGGTGCGGTCAGGATACACACCACGGAATCCGTTGGCCGCCTCGTATTGAGCGTCCGCCCCGCTGAAGATGGCCCCGTAGAAATGCCATTCCTCAGGCCCCAGAACCAGGGCACCCGGATCGGTGGCCTTGATCCGCGTGGCGTAGGCGATCATTTTGTCGCGCATCTCGACCATCGTCGCCCCGGCGGGATGCACGTCCCGATGAGAGACATGCCAGATGCCTGGCTCGTTATCGAGATGGTAGTAGCGCAGGCCGCCGTTCGAGGCTGGACCCCAACGCTGGGTGAGATGATCGAGCCAACCTTGCTGAAACTCGGGGCCAGCAACAAGATTAGCGTCCGCGGGATCGTTGGCTGCTATTAGCGTCCCGTTCAACCGTACGCCGTTTCCGCTGTCCGGGCGAAAGGGCTCGGTCTTGGCCTGAGCCCCATACTTCGCGACGGAATAACTCCAAAGCCAGGACCGTCCCGGACCTAGCTTCGCCACCCAATCGAGCATTGGAATAGTCAGGCTTGGCTCCGCACCTCCCGCCCGGGTGTCTTGGATGAAGGTGTCCGCATGCTCGCCTGGGGTGGGACTGTTGTAGGGAATGCTGAGGTAGAAATAGTCCTCTGCACGATTGTCCGCGTTTGCCTTCCAATTATACCGGGAGGTGTTGTTGCCTCCTTGTCGATTCAGCGGAGCATTGAGCTGCTTGAGATCGGCTGTCGAGGCGTAGGCTAGTCCGTAGATCCTTGCATCGATCGGATGCCGCCCCACGAGCGTATCAACTCGCACAAGCGCTCCCGCGTTTGTGGCCGGAGGGGGCTCGGTTCGGGAAACCAGCGCGAAATCATCCAGGTAGAAAGCCGGCTGGCGTGCACCGGTTCGATCCTGGAGGCTGTCCGTAAAGACCGGCTGATCCGCCTCTGCCTGGCTTCCTGCCAGGAGCGATGTTGTCAGCAAGGTCCAAAAAGTCTTCATGCGATTCCTGCGGGGAGAATACAGTTGTGGGGAGTGATGAACAGCCTGATCGGGTCCGGCGCATCCCGCGCCGGACCCGAGGCGGTGATGGTTTACGGTTGCGTCACGCTGACGCGATAGAAGCCGTGGCCTGTTCCGGTTTGGTTATCTCGCAGGGACATGACTCCGCCTTGAGCCTGCTGCGAAGGACCCACCAGGGCCCACTCTGTCTGGTTCAGATCGGTGGCTTTCAGCAATTGCACGCTTCGGCCGGCCGGGGCGACGACCTCGATCCGAACCTCGCTCGATCCTGGAACGATGCGCAGGACTTGGAACACGCTGGAGGCATCCGCTGGATCCGTGCCTGCCTCATACTCGGCCCGATTGCTGGCCCCATCGCCATCGGTATCTTGCGAGGCATCGGTGGCGTCATTGCGGTTGAGACCATGGAGAATTTCCCATCCATCGGGCAGTCCATCACCGTCCTCATCCCCGCTCACGGTGTTGGGGGCGTCCCCGGCATGCCAGGTGGCACCCAGGCTGGCAGGGGCTCCTTCCAGAGAGGGAGTGAAGGCGAGAAGGGTGCCGACCTCCGTCTGCTCCATCTTGAGACTGGAGGGGCTGTAGTCACCCACCACGGCCACCAGACGCGACGGCTCCCCGTTGCCAGGACGGGTCCAGAGTTCCACACGCCAGACCTCCGCAGTGACGTCGGCTAATCCTCTCTGACGCAGCTGAGGTGCGATCACTCGGGAGATTTGTTGAACCGTGGTGCCCAAGTTGGGCTGCAGATAGAGCGTTTGGTTGACGATTTGGACTTGGTTGAAGGTGATCACCCGAGTGGGGTCCGGATTGATGCGTTCGCGGAATCGGGCCTCGAACTCGTTGCATCCGCCGAAGGCACAGATCTTCCACCAGTCTTTAGTAACCAGGCCGCATTCTCTGGCCTCCTGGCATTGTGACGGATTTGAGCCGGGAACCAGGGGGCAGGAATCCTGGTCATCCGGGATGCCGTCGCCATCGTCGTCCAGGTCCTCGCAGTCGCGTCTTCCATCCAGGTCGTGGTCGAGGTTTTCGGGGGAGTAAGTGTCTCCTCGGCGAGGATTGCAGCTGGCGGAGAACCAGTTACCGGTACGAGCTAGGCGGCTATCCGGGTGCTGATCCACGTTGTTCTTGCACCCGTCGCCATCGAGGTCGTCGTCGCAGAGATCGCCAACATTGTCCCCATCCAGATCTTCCTGCCCTGGATTAAACCGACTTGGACAGTTATCGCACACATCGCCTTTGCCATCCTTGTCGGTGTCCTCCTGACGGGGGTTGGCGACAGTGGGGCAGTTATCGATCTGATTCGGGATCAAGTCGCCGTCGATGTCCTGACGAGCGTCCTCGATGCCGTCGCAGTTCGAGTCACCCAGACCGACTCCGACGGCGGCCCAACCGTTGCGAATGGTGCACAGATCCTCGCGGACCATGCCGCCCTGGCGTTCCTTGATGAAGTATTCTGCGGAAGCGATCTCGCGGGCACGAGCATCGGTGAAAACGGCGTTCGAGGGTAGGTTGCGCATGGCGGAGAACTTGACGAGCCGAACTTTCGAGGCGCCAATCCCTCGCGTCAGGTACCCCTGGAAACTGCCCCCTTCAATCATGAGGTAGGCTGCTTTGTTCGGAATACCGCTGTTGGAGTGCACGCCCCCGAAGTCGTTGGCTGCCGAAGGGCTCCCGACTGCCGCGCAGCAAAGGTTCGCCAGGCGATCCACCGAGCCGGGGATAGACGGTGGGTTGCTGAAGCTGCGAACAGGACTGGTAACGGTTGCCATGCGCAGATTCTCGCCGACGGTCCAGTTGGCAGGCTGTCCCATGCCCGGCGCTTCGACGTCGATTTCGCCGCGTTCCCGATCGGCGATGACTCCCATGGCATCTGCGTAGTGCTCGTCAAGAGCCCCGGATTGGAACCGGTAGGCGAGTCCGCTGGTGCTAGAGATGATTCCGTGGGTGAACTCATGCACCATCACATCGTAGTCCACCGCCCCATCGGCGAACTGGATGAGATTGCATCCTGATGTCCAGGAGGCGACGACGTTTGGATTGATGGTGGTGTGGATGAATATTTCCAGTTGTGAGGAATCATTGTCGTAGGATCCCCAGCCGAAGTGATGGTCGAAATAGTGCCAGCAGTCGATGGCGTAGCGATGGGCCAGGACAGCATCCGTGTCTCCATTGTAGTCCGAGTTGAAGTCGTCCTCGTCGGCCACATCCGTGTCGGTGCTGTAGCTGAAGCAGCCGTCGTCCTGGGCGTTCGCCTCTCTTTCTGCGTCCTGGATGTCCAAGTCAAAGTCGTGGCCGCGATCCATAGCCAGCCGGGCTACGATCGCTCCCGTGTGCGCATCCACCACGCTCTCGTGCGCGGCGAAGAGCATGTGCACCTTCCAAACGAGATGTGTCTCCAGCGGGGCTTCCGTGAACAGTCTCTCGTCATAAACCATGAGCTCTGCGGTGGCTTGCAGCTCTTCGAGCGGCCGTTGGATGCCTTCATCGGCTCGCGCTAGATCGATGGCTTGCTCGCGAGTTAGAACGGGTGTCAGGTTGAAGGCTGCCTGGTCCAGGACCCCCAGCGGAAGCAGGTTACCGGTCAACGCCACAACTTCGTCAGAGTCCAGCGTGATGACGATTTCAGCTCCGTAGATTGGGACGCCTCGATAGTTTTGAACCAGGCGAACGTCGTCCAAGCCCTCGCGGCTGACCTTCGTGGTGGCCAGTTCGATGTCCGGCTGCTGCACGCGGAGAAGATCCTTGTAGCTGCGGACGAAGGTGCGCGCGCGTTCTTCCGGCGTACTGCCTCCGACGCGCACCCGTGCGGTGAGTCCACCGGGAAAACCGTTGCGCCAGGCCAGGTCCATCGGAGTGGTAGAGGCCGCTTGCAATGCTCGCAATCCGATCACTTGCGGGTCTGTCTCATACGGGTTGGGCAAATAGACGATCCCGGCTGGCAGGATATCCGAGCCGCGAGAATCCTCAGCAATCACATCCCGTGATCCGAGCAGTTCGCCAGAGGGCAGGGCGGGCATTTGCCCGATAATCTCGGTTCCTTCGGCGGAGACCGTGGCGCTGAGCAGCACGCTGTCCGCCCGGTTCGGTGTCGTGAAGGCGATCCGGATTTCGGTGCTGGGCAGGAAGTTTGTTCCACGCACGGTGACCCAATTCCCGCCGCGGGCGAAGGACTGGCGGGGATCGATCGAGTAGATGCGGGGTAGGGATCCACCGGAGCACGCCCCAGCTAGGCGTGCCACGATTTCTCCGCATCGACGGATCTGAAGTTCATGGGGACCCTCAGCGAGTGAAGGGGCTTCCCCCTGAATCTCTTCGCCGCTGATCAGCACAGGATTGACCAGAGGAGCACCGTCCAACAGCACTTCATCCTGAGCGGTAAGTCCGGTGCCGGTGACCGTAATCTGGGTCCCGCCAGCTAGGGCTATTAGCTGGGGTGTGACTCCCGCGAGTGTGGGGGGAGTGAAGGTGACACTGCCACCGATGGTGATGGTGAAGCTGCACTCGGAACGGTTCCCTGTGGCATCGGTGGCGCTGCACTGCACGGTCGTCTCGCCTAGGGGAAACAGGCTGCCGGAGGGGGGCGTGCAGACCACGGCGGGAGAGGCATCGCAGTTGTCGGTCGCAACAGCCTCAAAATAAACCACGGCACCGCAGGGGCGGTCGGCCTCGAGGGCTGTGCTGGAGGGACACACGATCATGGGGGCCAGAGTGTCGGGTCGGATCTCACTCTGGACGGAAGCTATCCCTCCCTGATTGTCGTAGGCGGTTACGACCAGACGGTTGACTCCTGGCAGAAGATCCAGCGAGAGGTCGATGGTTGGATTTACACCGCAATCGCTGCAGACGGTTACCGGCGCCCCATCGTTGAGTTCGTAGCGAATCTCGGTGACGGAGTTGTCGCAGCGCGTGGTTACGGTGCCAGGGATTCGGATGGAGTCGGGACTGTGGCAGCTGGGAATGCTGAGATCCAATTGGAGGCAGGTGTCGAGGGAGAGACGCTCACCACAGCCCACCGTGATGTCAATGGGAGTGCCTCCCACGGTGGCGGAGCTTGAGTCGGCCGGTGTGATATAGGGGACCAAATGGTAGCTACCCTGTGGAAGATACATGACCAACTCTCCTTCGGTGGCCGCGTTGGCCTGGGTGTTCGGGACACCTGAAACGGGATCCACATAGACGGTGTAGCTCGCTGGATTCCCTTGGAAATCGATGTTGGTGAACCCGCCCGAGCTGAATCGGATACTCGGATTGTAGAAGGGCTGCGCGGAGTGGAAGCGCACCCTGACCTCGCTGAGGCAGTAGGACAGGTCGCTCGTCGCTGTTTCATTGGCGACGATGGGGATCAAGGGCGGTGCCGTTTCGGTGATAGAAAAGTTATAGTAGTAGTAGTCCGCGTCCTGGACAGGGCCGGGGTAGCCTGTGACGTTCAGGTATTGGCGTTTCCACAGGCTGGGCTCGCCGAGCAGCCCGCCTAGGGGAATTTCATACTGCCCCTCGTAGGCGCTGTTGTCGGGGTTGAAGGCGCCTTTGAATCCTGTGTAGCCATAGCCGTCGGCTGCCGCGAACTGAGCGCCCGCTGCGACCTCATAGGCTCCGACCGCTCCAACGGTGGAGTAGTAGATGCCGTAGGTACCCAGGGCCTCGGGAATCCCGTCTCCGGCGGTGTCATAGTTGGAGGCGAAGTCCAGGCCGCGTAGTAGCGAGGCTTTGCCGGGCACCTCTGTGGGGCCCTGCAGAAAGACGCGGCCGCGCATGTAGCCCGGATCGATCACGAAGAGATTGCTCAGGGTGATGCTCGCCCCCGGGAGAACTTCGAGCGCTGGGTTCGGGCCTGCGCCGAGGGAGGGTGTTTTAAAGTAGGAAATCGCCTCGTTGGTGCGGAGATACATCTCGGCGTAAACCACGTAGCCGACCGAGTCAGTCGCCAAGCTGGTTGGCACCAGATTTCCCAGTGTGTAGGGTCCGCTGGCAGGATCCGTGAAATGGACGCCGGACACCGTTCCGTAGCGCTTGTTCCCGAACGGACCGTAGGTGGCCACCACGGCGGTGTTGTCGGGGTAGTCTCCGGGCTTGTAACCCTCCACCGTGAGCTCGAACTCACGAAGCATGTCCACCGTGCCAGTGACTTGTCCCAAGGCGTCCGCGGCCGGGACGACGATATCGACGGTGGACATCTCATCGCAGGCCACCGTGATGTTGGTGGCGGTGGAATACTGGATGCGATCGACAAACGTGCTGAGGCCTCGGCTCACCGAGACCAGCAGCTGCACCGGCACACCGCCGCGCAAATAGATGCGCTGCTCAGTCGTTCCTGGCCGGATATTGCTCAGGCGAGACATCTCGACGCTAGGCTCCACCTCATTCGCTATGAGGGTGCCGCCGTCCATCGCCAGGGGGGCACCCTCGGCATCCACAAATCGTACGGTCAGGACCCCAAGGCATTCCTCAAAACTGAGCATGGGGGGCGGGACGAACGCTTCTACGGGAGCGGAGACGGCGGGCTGGAAGTAGTAGATTTGTTGTTCGCCGATCAGTGACACACGCGGCGTCACCGTATAGGCAATGCCGGTAGCGTCCGAATCCACCGCGAGTTCATAGGGCGTGAAGCTTCGGGACGAGACGGCTAGGTAGTCGCTACCTGCGCTGCGGTCTGCAGGAGGCAGGCTTAGAGCCGAGACATAGAGATGGCTTATCCCTTCATCACCGGGAGCGTTGAGGAGGTCCAGGATGAGGGGATTCACGTTGCTGAACCTCACCATACCCTGAAGGCTGTTGGGTATGAACTGGACCTGAGCCCTGACTGTGAGGGGTTGGGCGGCGCTGGCCCATACCAGCAGGGAAAGGAGGAATCCGAATATGCGATTGGTTTTCATAGGCAAACGATGCTTTCACCCCTTCCTTGTAAAGGCGGAGCGAAAGGTTACAGGCGATTCAAAATCCGGCGGCCGGATTTTGAGGGGGGTGAACTTTAAGCGTGGGAGCAGACCTCGTGGTGAGTTACGGCGCGAGAACGGCCACGAGATGGCGAAGTTCGCCATCGATTTCTAGGGGGTCTGCGACCGTGTGGGCGACGGAAGCTCGCAACACCTCTCGATAGCGTTGGCGTAGTCGATGGACTGCCACCTTGACTGCGCCCTCGCTCATGTCGAGGCGCGTGCCGAGCTCAGCATAGCCCAAGGCCTCGCGGCTCCCCTGAAGACAGGGGGCCAACTCGCTGAAAAGCGCTTGCTTGCCTGTGGCACTGTATTCGGACTTCAATAGGCTGAACGCTTGATCGAGGACGGCTACTGCCCAGGCTTGCTCGTAGAGCGACTGCGGGTTGGACTCATCCATGGGCTCGACCACGTAGCGTTCCTCTGCGCTTTGAGCGTCGAAAGAGATGGTTTGAGCCGCCCCGCGCTTCTGTGCGCTTTGGCGGCGCCACTCGTTAGCCATGAAGCGCTTCAGCGACCCGAGGAGGAAGGAGCGGAATCGGCCGCTCTCCGGATCGGCCTTGGTGAGCAGCCGCTTTTCCAGCAGATACGCAAAGAACGATTGCGTGAGATCCTGGGAGTCTTGCGGGGAGTGACCCAGGCGTCTTATGAAGGCGTAGAGCGGATACCAGTAGGCGCCGCATAGGGCTTCCAGAGCCCTTGCATCCTCGTCGCCCTGCCCTTCACCCGCTTTCAACACCACGCTCCAATGCGTGGTGGCGAAGATCACGGCGTTGCCGCCGCGCGAGCCGCTATCGAGGGGTTTGCCGGGCATACTGGAGGTAACCCTGGCACATTTCATGAGAAAGGGCCACTCGCTAATCACCCGCAGAGGTTTGGACACCGGGTTACTCGCCGACGGGGGGGAAGTGGGGAGGCACCGAGCAAGGGTTTGGTGGCGTCTTGCACGCTTGCACCTCGAGACTGATTGTGGATGCTTCTCCTCCATGAAATTGTTCTCATTTCTCTGGCGAGCCCTACTGTTCTTGGCTTGGAGCTGTGGACTTTGCTGGCAGGGCCTTGCGGCAGAGGATTCCCTGCCTTACACCCAGACCCAGGATGTGGTTTACGGCGAAGTGCATGGCACCGGCTTGCTTCTGGATGTGTTTGTTCCAAAGGGGCGGACCAATGGATTGGCGATTGTGGATGTGGCCAGCGGCGCTTGGTATTCCGACCGTGGCAAGATCCGTGATCACACCTTGGCGCAGATGTACCAGATCTATTGTGCGCGCGGCTACACCGTCTTCGCTGTGCGCCCTGGGTCCAAGACGCGCTACACGTTGGGAGAGATGGATGCCAACCTGAAGACCGGAATCCGCTTTATCAAGGAACGAGCCGCCTCCTACAGGATTGATCCGGAACGATTGGGCATCACCGGCGCTTCGGCAGGTGGACATCTGGCCACCCTGGCGGCACTGAAGCCTTTGGCTGCCAAACCGGATGGCAAGAAGCCTACCGAGCGTTTCAGCAGCGCTGTGAAGGCGGTGGCAGTGTTCTTTCCCCCCACCGATTTAGTCGAATGGGAAGTCGGAAAGCCGACGGATGAAAAGCTTCTGCGTTCGTTGCTGTCCCTCCCGGGCGCAAGCGCACTCTCTGAGTCCGACCTGCAAGCGGCCGCCCGCAAGTCGTCACCCTTGCATCAAGTCGTGCAAACCGAGGTGCCTTTCCTGCTGATTCACGGGGACGCCGACACGGTGGTGCCGCTGTCGCACTCCCAGCGCTTTGTCGATGCGATCAAGAAGGTGGAGGGCTCTGCTGAACTGATCGTCAAGCCAGGGGGTGGACATGCCTGGCTTAGTCTTCCCGAAGAGGTGCGTTCCATGGCCGATTGGTTTGACAAGAAACTCGGAAACGCTCCTGTTCCGGTGCCTTGAACCTAGAAACGCGAGTTGAGCGGGATCGAGATGCGCAGAAGCTTGAGTGAGCATGACTTGAGTCGAAGCGCCCTGTCCGCCATCCTGTCCGCCATAGCTTTAGCGACGGTGGAAGCCTCGTGTGACGGCGGAAGGCGTATCCGGAAGGTGATACGGCGAGGTTCGACGAAGGTCATGCTCGTCAAGATCTTGCGTCAGATCGGTGCCGGGCAACTCGCGTTCCTAGGGTAAAGAAAACGAAGTCTATGCGGTGCTAGAGAATACTCTGGGCCACAGTCCCAGGGTGGCATTTTTGAGAGGCCAGTGACGGGTCCACAGAGTGAGGGCGGGGGGAGGGTTTTCGGGTCGCGAAGGCCTTCTCTCTGCCTGATTTTGAGGCGATGAAGGGGTGGAATTTCAGTTCGCTCAGCTCTCCGCTCAACTTCGCAAACGGGGATGCCGATAGAAGGTTCGATGGTATGAACTGCACTCGAACGTTTTCCCTATGAAGCCCCTCTTCTGGTTCCTCACGGTTGTTGCATTTGCGCTGCTGGGTGTGACGGTAAATGAGACCTGGAAACTGCGCAGTGCGCAGGCCCAGTTGGATCGCAACATCGCTCAGAACGCCCACGTCCAGTCAACCCTCCTCAAGCTCCAGCGCCAGCAGCTCGCTACCGCCCAGCTACGCCAGGGCGAAGTCCGTTAAGGCGCACTGCAACCGGAGCCATGAGACTCGTAACCCCCCAACCCTCTGATCGTAACTCCGCATGAATCCTTCCCTGGATAGCACGCAACCGGTCCCGCCATCGTCCTCACTACAGGAAGATCCCGGCTTCCTCTGCCTTGTCCGTTTCCATGACCGCCATGCCCGGCGGATAGCAGCCAACATTCGCAAGGTGATTGGCCGGGGTGTTGAAGCCGTTTTGGACTCGGTTGATCTTCCCAGACCGCGGTTCATCACTGGACGGGATTACTGAATCAGACGTCTTGCATGAAAAGCCTGGAGTTGGAACTGGGGCGCCTGCTGACACGAACCATGGGGTTGAACCACAAGGCTGTGGAGCACAAAGATCTTCTGTCCGCCGTAAAGAGTCGCATGCAGGCGACCCGCGTGGCGACCCGGACTGTCTATCTCGGCCATCTCCGAGCCTCAAGGCAGGAGCGGCAAGCGCTTGTTGAGTCGGTGCGTTTGCCGCACAGTGACTTTTTTGAACACGCGGAGCCCTTGCTGGCTTTGCAACGTTGGGTTTCCTCCCACTGGCTTGCCAGGCCTTCCAAACGACCGTTGCGGATTCTGAGCGTGCCGTGCGCGACAGGGGAAGAGCCCTATTCGATCGCCATCACGCTGCTGGAGCGGGGGCTGCTCCCGACGCAGTTCCATATCGATGCCATCGACATCAATGATCGTGCTCTGCGCATCGCTGCTGCCGCGGTCTATCCTGCTTCCGCTTTGGATCAGGTATGTGAAGGGGTGCGGGAGCGGTACTTTGCCAGGGAACTGAGCGGGTTTCGATTGGCCTCGCCTGTTCGGACACAAGTGAGCTTTCTTAAGGTGGATCTGCTCGGAAGCTCTCCGCTGGCGGAGGGCTACGACATTATCTTTGGTCGGAGCCTCATGATGTATTTTGTTCCTGCTGCCCAGAACAGGATCCTGTTGAGGCTGGAGAAGCTGCTCAAGCCGGCGGGTCTGTTCATGACTGGGCCTCAGCAGGCACGCGGTCGAGCAGGGATTTCCGTCCCAGTTTGGAGCGATGATCTCTTCAACGCTCGGTCGCAACATAGCCGGAACCCAAAAACGACCGACGAGTCGGGTAGCCTTACCCGGCTTCGTGAGGCGATCGCGCTTCTAGAGGCGCGTCATTTTCGTGCGGCAGCCGCGATTTGCATCGGTGTGCTTCAGCAGCATCACGCCTGTGCGCAGGCCGTGTGCCTGCTGGGACGTATCGCGCACAGCGAGGGCCGACATGCAGAGGCCCGTGAGTACTTTCGTCGGGCGCTTTATCTCCAGCCGCGCCTAAGGCAGGCCCAGGAGCGGCTTCGTGAATGTGAGAAGGAGACGCGAAAAGGGTCACCTCTCCCGAGGTGAGGCGGGCTCTTTTTGCTGTTGAAAGTTTGACGCGAGGTTCGAGCGATACCCTACTGGCCTGCCAGGATGGAACGGGCCGCCAGAAGAGTCTTGCGCAAGAGATTCAACGATTGCTGCGACGTCACGTACTTGAACGTCTCCCTGTCGAAAGGATTGTAGTGTCGGACCGCCTGGGTGCCAGCCGCCCCAGCTACTGCGATCCAGACCGTGCCTACAGGTTTGGCCTCGGAGCCACCGCTGGGGCCGGCGATACCCGTCGTGGCGATGGCGTAGTCGACGCGCAGGGCGCGGCGCGCCCCCTCTGCCATCAGGCGTGCGGTGGCCTCGCTCACCGCTCCGTGCTCCGCAAGCACCTGCTCGGAGACGCCTAATGCCTCGGTCTTCACCTCGTTGTGGTAGCTCACGATCCCACCGCGGAAAACCTGGGAGGCACCAGGAACATTGGTGAGGCGATTGGCGAGGTAGCCGCCCGTGCAGGATTCAGCAAAGGCAAGCGTCAGGCCCAGCTCAGACAGTTGCTGCACGATGACCCATTCCAGCGACTCGTCCTCTGTTCCGAACACAGACTCGCCCAGAAGAGTTCTGCAGACGGCCTCGGCTTGCTGAATCAACGAGGGCCCATCGGAGGACTGCGAGGCGAGGCGAACATCCACTTCGCCTGTGCGCGCGCAGTATCCGATCTGAACCCCTTTGGTGGTCCAGGGTGCGAGCGGGCCTGCGATCCGCTCTTCTACCGCCGACTCGCCTAGCCCCGTGGTGCGTAGGGTGCGGCAACTAAACGGAGTGCTGAGTGGATACTCTTTCCGGATCAGAGGAAGCGCTTGGTTTATGAACATCGGGTGGAGTTCCCTGGGTGGGCCCGGAAGCATGATCAGCCATTGAACCGACTGCGTTCCAAACCGGCCAACAGCGGGCCGTATCGCCAAGCCTGGTGCGGTTCCATGCTGGTTGTGAAGCACGACAGCACCCTCTGGAACTTGTGCCTGCACTCTCGTGGAAAGGGGCATAGCTCGTTTGCGAGCCTGGAAGAAGGCTTCGATGTTACTGAGTGCGGCAGGGTCCTCACGAAGAGATAGGCCCAGAAGTTGAGCGACATGGTTGCGCGTCAAATCGTCGCTGGTGGGGCCAAGCCCGCCCGTCGTGATGATCAAATCCGAGCGCTGGAGGCTTTCGGCAACGGCATCCCTGATGCTTGGACCGCTGTCCGAAACCGTCATCTGGCGGGATACCTTATAGCCCTGGTCCGCCAGCTTTCGGCACAGCCATTGCTGATGGGTGTTAAGCACGCGGCCAAGGAGGAGTTCGGAGCCGGTATTGATAAGTTCGATCTGCATTTTTGTCGGGCATTTTGTCCCAAAAGGAGCTTCGACTGCAGAAGATACGATTTTCAAGCTTGCGTTTTCGAGTGTTGAACAGGACATTTTGCCCCCTTATGGAACCGGAAGTTGGTCAGTCGGAAAGCATGTTGAGGCTCTGGAATTGGATTCTGGATCATCAACAGCGCATTATTAACGGAATCCTTGCGGCTGTCGCGCTTGGCTTGGTGGGCTATGCCTATCTGAGTTATCGGGCGAGCCAGGAGGTGGCAGCAGGCCACGCTCTCTCCAAAGTCGCCCTTGGCAAGTTCACGGAAACCACCCCGCCGGCGGAGCTGGCTTCCGGATTTCTGAAAGTCGCTCAAGAGCACGCTGGGACTCCGGCTGGAAACCAGTCTATCCTCCGTGCTGCCAATGCTTTGTACACCGATTCAAAGTTTGCCGAAGCGCAGGCCCAGTTCGAAAAATTTCTAGCCCAGAATCCCTCCAGTCCTTTCGCTGGGGTGGCGGCCTTTGGGGTTGCTGCCTCGCTTGAGGCTGCGGGCAAGACCGCTGAAGCGGGGGCAAAGTATGACGCCGTTGTGAAGCAATACTCCGCGGATGCGGTGGCCGAAGAGGCCAATTTGGCGTTGGCGAACATCTACGTGGCGCAGAACAAGCCAGAGTTGGCCTACAAGCTCTACCAGGAAATCATGGAATCGGGCAAAGCAGGCTCAGGAATGCAGGAGCTCTTCTCCAAGCGTATGGAGCTCCTCCAAAAATACCCCTACCTTCAGAGCAACTCTGCTCCGACCCGTGCCTCGGCTCCGGTCGCGATGAATGCCGCTGCGACCGCTACGGGAGTGGTGCAGCGGGCCGTTGCCGCTGGCTCCAATGCGGTACAAAAGGTCGCCACCAATCTGCTGAATAAAGCACCTGGCACGGTCCCCAATGCTCCGAAGCTGCCCTGAGCGGCCCTAGTGCTGGTTTGACACGTGGGAATTGAACGGATGAAGATCTGCATCATTGGGACGGGCTACGTCGGTCTGGTCACCGGGGCGTGCTTCGCGGAGATCGGTCACGACGTTACGTGTGTCGATAACGACTCGGCCAAAGTTAAGATCCTTCAGTCGGGCGGGATGCCACTTTACGAGCCCGGCTTAGCGGATCTCGTCAAAAAGAACGTTCAAGCGGGGCGGCTTCGCTTCACGGCCTCCACACCTGAAGGGGTGTCACATGGAGACGTTATCTTTATAGCCGTTCCCACGCCCCCACAACCGGATGGCTCGGTTGATCTCAGCTTTATCGAGAAAGTGGCTCGAGATATTGCTGGTGCCATGACCCAGTATAAGGTGGTGGTTGATAAGAGCACAGTGCCGGTGCGGACGGGCGACAAGGTGGCGGAGACGATCAAGAGATATTGCAAATCCAAGGTCGAGTTTGACGTTGTTAGTAATCCTGAGTTTTTGCGGGAAGGATTCGCGATCGAGGATTTTCTGAAGCCGGACCGCGTCGTGATTGGTGTGCGTAACGAGAGGGCGGTAGCGCCCATGCGGGAGATTTACTCGCCGATCAAAGCGCCGCTCATCGTGACCGACATCAACTCAGCGGAGTTGATTAAGCATGCGGCGAACTCGTTTCTCGCACTCAAGATTTCCTATATCAACGCCGTTTCGGTCATTTGCGAAGCCTCGGGCGCCAACGTGATTGAAGTTGCCAATGGCATGGGGATGGACGCTCGGATTGGTCGACGGTTTCTCGACGCGGGTCTTGGCTATGGCGGCAGTTGTTTTCCGAAGGACATCAGCGCCTTCATTAAGATCTCCGAGCAGTTGGGCTATGATTTTCGATTGCTGAAAGAGGTGGAGCGCATTAACGGCGATCAAATGGATCGTTTCGTTAAGAAAATCATCGAAACTCTCTGGGTGGCCAAGGACAAGACGCTTGGTGTTTTAGGTTTGGCTTTCAAGCAGAACACCGACGATATCCGGCAATCGCCCGCTATTGAACTGTGCCGCCGCCTGCTGGCGGAAGGGGCTGCTCTGCGGGTTTATGATCCACAGGCCATGGAAAAGGCCAAAACGGTCCTCAAAGGGGTCACCTATGTCTCTGACATGAACGAGGTGGCCGTCGGGTGCGATGCCTTGGTCATTGCTACGGAATGGCCTGAGTTCAAGCAGCTGGACTTGCAGCGGGCTCGCCGAGAGTTGACCCATCCGATCGTCTTTGACGGGCGCAATCTGTTCAATCCGCAAGAGCTGGAGAAGATGGGTTTTGTCTATCGTTCCATCGGCCGTTAGCCCGGTTTGGCACTCGTTTTGAGTGCTTCTCCTTTTCTTCCCCTCCTTTCGCTAGGGAGCTAGCCACGGGTCGGCATCGGGCTTTGCTTGCTGATTTCCTTCAAACTCCAGGCCTCCAGAATGACGCGAAAAATGCGAGTTGTCAGGCGTCGGATCGGTCGAAGGCTGTAAGTCGTCCGAACCATTGTGGAGCTCCCCGCCCTGTACGGCATCCCGCCCAACTGTGTAAGAATAGTTTACGATTTACGAACTTGAGTGGAAAGCTGGGCTAGTAAGGGAGGCTTCTCGGGTTGTAAGTGGTTCAGGATCAGTAAAAAGCAGTTCTCTCTAGTTTTGGCACGATAGTCGCTTATTTCCTTTGTCTTATGAAATACTCTTCAATCACAAAGCTGACCTTGGCGGTCGCTCTGCTGGGAGCTGTCTCCCAGGCAGGCGCTGTCAACATCACCATTAACGACCTTCAGGGCGGTAATGGAACAGGTGTTGGCTTTAACCCAGCTGGCGGTGTAGGGCAGGGCGGTGAAGACCAGGAAACTGAGGTCGGGACAGTCGGTTCTCAGAGCTGGGACTTCGAAGCCTTCACGCTGAACGGCAGCAACCTCAAGGTTTACGGAGGTTACAACATCCTTACCGGGAACAATCCTTACGGCGTCGGCGACATCTTCATCGATGTAAACGGCGATGCTAATTGGAAACCCGGTGCGGACAACAGCATCAAGGGCAAAACCGACAACGGCGTTTTCAAGTATGATTACGTCATTCACTTCACAGGCCGTGTAGGTACCACAGTCACGGGTGACTATGATGTCTACAGCCTCGCGAGCGATAAGTCGGTGAGTTTGTTCGAAACCAAATACAAGGCAGGTTCGAATCCCTGGATCCTTGATTTGGATGGTAGCCAGGGCGCCAAGAAGATTTCTTCCGGTAACCTCACGCTCACTGCGGATACCAACTGGAGAATCGACGCAGATGGCACAACCTTGACCGGCGGCTCTGTCAAGGCTCCCCATTACATCAGCAGCGATATCCCTCTCGACTTCCTCGCGCCTGGCGAGCTCAAGAGCGGCACGCTATTCAAGCTGACCCAGGAGTGCGGCAATGACTCCCTCGTTGGCCGTGTGGCTGACGGTGGAACCACGCTGGCACTGATGGGTGCTGCGATGTCCGGCATGGCCTTCTTCGTTCGACGCAATCGTAAGGCCTAATCAGCCTTCATCGTCTTTCACAACCCTGCCGTCCGAAAGGACGGCAGGGTTTTTTATTGCGGATGGATGCGCCAAGGCTCCTGCGCAGGCGATGGCTCGAGGCCAGCAGTCCGTCGGACTTTGAGTGTCGTTTTGCAGGGTGCCCACTAGGGATATTCCTTGGTTCCATGGCTTTCTGGGAGTCGGCTCTTTTTCCGCAGGAAAATATCCAGACCCTGTCCCGACGATTCCTAAGGGAGAGTTCAGCACAAACGAGCGTCACAGCGGAACTCACGTCCGTGGGGGATAAGTCCGACAGGGTCTAGACAGTTCTCATCTCCACCACATCCACCAGTTGCTCACCGCCGGTGATGGAGCTGATGATCACCACCTGATTGCCAGGCGATAGTTGACCGTCCTTCACCATCATCTTGAGCGCGCGCTCGATGGTCTCCTCGGGTTGCTGATGATTAAAGGCCAGAACCAAGCTATTTACACCCCAGATAAGCGCCATCGACTGTGCAATACCAGGTTCCTCGCAGATGGCGAAAATTCTGGAATGGAACGGACGGAACGAAGCCGTCTGACGTGCCATGTTCCCCCGCACGGTAAACACCAATATCGCCTCTGCCTTCAGGTCTTCTGCCAGGACAACAGCACTCTTTACCAGTTTCTGACGCGCGCTGGTGAGCTCCGTTCGTAAGGGGTTCGTAGGCGCACCACTTCGTTCAATCCGACGCGTGATCTTGTCGAAAACCTCCACGCATTTGATCGGGTATTTCCCCACGGTTGTTTCTCCCGACAGCATGATGGCATCCGCTTGTTCGAAGACAGCGTTAGCAATATCGGATATCTCTGCACGGGTCGGCATGGGGTTATCGATCATGCTTTCCAGCATATGCGTGGCTACGATGACGGGCTTGCCAACACGGAGGCAGGTCTTGACGATACGTCGTTGGATGAGAGGCAGGTCCTCATAGGGACATTCAATCCCGAGGTCGCCTCGCGCCACCATGACGCCGTCTGCTACGGCCACGATTGATTCGAGATTCTCGACCGCCTGCTGATCCTCGATCTTGGCGATCAGTAAGGGGCGATGCTTAGCATTCTCCACCACTGCCCTGAGTTGCTGAATGTCGCGGGCCTCGCGCACGAAGGACAGAGCGATAAAATCGACTCCAACTTCCAGTCCTACTTGGATATCGGCCAAGTCCTTCGAAGTGAGGGCAGGTAGGCTGACTTTGACACCGGGGAGATTGATATGGCGACGGCTTCCGAGTTTTCCTGGCGTGAGGACTTCGCATTCAACCTTGTTGGCGAATTTGGCCAGCACCTTCATGTGCATCTCGCCATTGTCCAGCAGGACAACGTCTCCGATATTGATATCGTTTACGAATTCCTCGTAATTAACGTCAACAGAGTGGAGTTCCTCGCTCTTTTCTCCACGCACCGTGAGAGTGAACTTTTGGCCTGGCTTGAGGTCGAGTGCGGCGGGGAGGTCACCTGTGCGGATAGCGGGTCCCTGGGTATCCATGAGGATGGAGAACTGGCGCTGGCGCGCAGCGGCAGCAGCCCGCAGATCCTTCACCACCCGTCGCACCCAATCGTGGGGGGCGTGAGACATGTTCAGACGTGCCACATCCATTCCCGCATCCATGAGTTGACCCAGGATTTCTGGTGAGTCTGTGGCAGGCCCCAACGTGGCGATGATCTTGGTTTTTCGCATAAGATGACGAGCGTCAGCCTAAGGAGAGGGAAGGGAGGGAGCAAGGGGCAAGCGATCCCTGCGAAAAGAGTCTGGCTTTTCCAATGCGGAAAGGTTTTTCTTGAGCAGCCATTTGGAGCGCGCGTAGCTCAATTGGATAGAGTGCCGGCCTCCGAAGCCGTAGGTTGTGGGTTCAACTCCCGCCGCGCGCACCAGCCTTCGCTCGCCACGCAGTGGAAGCGAAGGCTGTCACGACGAAGCCTTGGCGAAGGCGGACCGGTCCGACATCGGACACGCGAGCTACGGCTTGGCAAGCCAGCCTGAGGAGAATGATCCCGAATTACATTTCGCTCGCCACGCAGTGGAAGCGAAGGCTGTCACGACGAAGCCTTGGCGAAGGCGGACCGGTCCGACGTCGGACACGCGAGCTACGGCTTGGCAAGCCAGCCAGATGGAGAAAAGGGGGGGATGTTTCACTACGTTTACATGTTGGAGAGCTGTGCCCATGCGGGACGGCATTATGTAGGACTGACGAACGATCTGAAGGAACGCCTCCAGCGACATAATGCCGGAGATGTGGCGCACACGAGGCGCTATAGGCCATGGCGAGTGAGAGCTGCGGTCGCGATGGGCGATCGCCAGCGAGCTGCCAGCTTCGAACAGTATCTCAAGACAGCTTCTGGAAGAGCCTTCGCGAAGAAACACTTCTAAGCGCTCGCCACGCAGTGGAAGCGAAGGCTGTCACGCCGTCTCGTCACGACGTCTCGTCACGCCGTAGCCTCGGCGTAGGCGGAAGCCTCGGCGTAGGCGGAAGCCTCGGCATAGGCGGACCCGTCCGACATCGGACATGCGAGCGACGGATTGGCAAGCCAGCCTCCGCATTTACCCAACTCTCCGCCGACCGAACACCCTGAAATGTCTCCAGTCCCCTTCTGGACTGCGCGTGGCATGCCGCCTCTTTTCCTTCACGCCACCCTAGGGGGGAGACGAACAGGGATAGGAATATCCAGTGGGGATAAGTCCGCGCTAAACCGCAGCTACCGGCCAGGTATGGCCAGCCGATAGAACACGGTGCCGTGCTCCGGGGTCATTGGAACGAAGACGCGATTGGTGCCGACCGAATCTGGAACGGTGACCAACAGCGGCTGGGTTCAATCGCTTGCCTTTTCCCTAAACTCGACTTGCCTCCTAGCCGCCGGCGCCGCTGGGCATGTCTTGTTCGACGTCGAAACTGGAGACCTCATCACCCGGTTTTCCGCCGAGCAGGACATAGCATACCGGGTCGGTGTTGCTTTCTCACCTGACGGCAAGATCAAAATCTGGGACGCGGCCGATGGGGGTGCGCTTCTGTCGCTCCAAATTCCCGGGCTGAGGGGTGGCGAGTATGTAAGTCGACTCGATTTCTCGTTCGACGGCCTCAGCCTGTTTTCCGGGCATATTCACGGTCACGCGCTGCTATGGCGGTTGGATGGAAGCGCCGAGTCTGAACGGTTTGAGGCCCACCAGCAGAGGGTCAAGAGCATACGTCGCACTCGCGATGGCCGAACGCTGATCACAGCGAGCGCCGATGGCACCGTGCGCCTATGGGATACGACAACCCACGCAATCACCGCGATTCTGCGGGCAGGCACCTTCGGCTTCCGTTCCCTCGCGGTAAGTGAACCTACCCACGGAGGGGCCTCTTGTAGGTCCCTGAATTTTTCCTGTCACGAGCCATTGCCAACAGGTATGTAACGAGTTGATGAAACCTTTTCGAATCCACCTGCTGCTTGTCTTCCTTTGGATTGCGGCGACACTCTCCCTTCGCTCGCAACCGGTCATTACTCAGCAACCCCAGGGCCAGACCAATGGCGTGGGAGCGGATGTGACTCTATCCGTGGCAGTTCAAGGCACGCCGCCGTTCGGATACCAATGGCGCGCTTTCCCCACAATCAGTACCTTCACCAACATCCCGGGCGCCAAGGAACCGATGCTTCTCCTGAGCAATCTCCAAATCAGTGGTTATCGATTCGGGGTGGTCGTTACAAACTCTGAGGGGGCGACCACAAGCCAACTTGCCCGTGTTGTTTTGGTCTATCCGCCCGGGATCCTTGATCCGCCCCTGACCCAATTCTCCTGGGCTGGTCAATCTGTCTCGCTCGGAGTGCGGTTCACCAACGCTACGACAGGAATGAGATACCGGTGGCAGTGGGAGGGGGCCGATCTTCCCTCCAAAACCAACCAAACATTGACCATCGCGAAGGTCCAACTCACGAACGCGGGTGACTATCGAATCGTCCTAATCAACCCCGCAGGGAGTCTGACCAGTGCCGTTGCGAAAATAACGATCAAGACGATGCCTCCTGCAACGGGCGTCAGCTTCGTCAATCTGACGAATCTCGAGAAGTCTATTACCTCGATGATGCTGGATCACCAAGTGCCAGCAGCGTCGCTCGCTGTGATGAAGGATGGGCGTTTGGTCGCCGCCAGGTGTTATGGATATGCCGATCCCGAGAACAACGAGCGTACCCAGCCAGATTCAATTTTTCGTATCGCCAGTATGACGAAAGCGATTGTTGCTACCGTCGCACTGAAGCTTGCAGAACAAGGGAGGCTAAGCCTCGATGAGCAGGTGTTCCCAAAGATGAATCTCCCATATCCGACGTTCGCGGGTGCGAAGGTGGACCCTCGATTGAACGCCATCACGCTCCGACACCTTCTGAACCATACAGCGGGATTCGACCCAGCCACGGCCACTAACCCAGAGGGCAGGGTCGGTTTTAACCCGGTCTCCTGGACGTCCCGATGTGCCAAGGATCTGGGGATTGCTGATATGCTCAAGCTCACCCCTCGTGATATGGCCCGCTGGCTGGCGGGGTTCCCCTTGCAGAATAACCCAGGCGACGTCTTCGTGTATTCCAACGGCGGATACATCGTGGCCTCGGCCTACCAACGACTTGTTTGAGGCGACGCTTTCCTACGAAGCGTGGCGGCGGCGCCATTTTAGCAATGACGAACTGGCACACGTGGCCCTCTCCGGGGATGATTCGGATCCGGACGGCGATGGAGTTTCAAACCTTGTTGAGTATGCCGCTGGGGCCGATCCCAGGATACCAAGCTTCCAACCTTGGGTCTGGATACGGCGAGTGGTGGCGGGGAATTCGTCCTCCATCACTCTCGAGTATCGCCGCCGTCCGCTTGGACACGCGGTCCATTACGCGGTTGAGATTTCGTCCGACTTGGTGACTTGGGAGGCCCCGGCCGCGACGACGACTGAGCAGCTCCAAGCCGATGGGATGGTTCTGGTGAGCCTGGTGGAGGCGTCAGCGTTACCGAACCCCGCCGTGCGGTTCTATCGAGTGAAGGTGACCAAGGCGCATCCGGAGTTCTGAAGGGAATGATTCGGAGCAGGAACAGAAGATGTCATGGAGAGAAATCATCCGGGGGTGGTGCGTTCATACAATCCGAATTGGAACGCCGATTTTCACAATGAGAACTGCTGGCGATCCCGTCGCCGGACTTGTCAAGTCCATCGACTGCGGTACAGACTACACCTCATGATCGGAACGCTGCTCAGCCTCACCACCGTCCTGGCACTCACGTCTGTCGCGGCGACCGCCTCCGACAACTGGCCGCAGTTCCGCGGCCCGTCGGGCGATGGGCACACCGATGCCAGCCAGATTCCGCTGAGTTGGAGCCCCACCGAAAACATCGCCTGGCAGACGGACATCCCGGGGACCGGCTGGTCCTCCCCCGTTATCTGGGGGGACCGTGTGTGGATGGCGACGGCCACGGATGAAGGGCATTCGCTGCGAGGGATCTGCGTGAACCGCAAGACTGGAAAGCTGCTCCACAATCTTGAGATCTTCAAAGTCCCCGCGCCGGACAGCATCCACAAGCTGAATAGCCATGCCTCCCCTTCACCTGTGATCGAAAAAGGGCGGGTCTACTTCTTTTTCGGAATGTATGGAGCAGCCTGCCTGGACAGCGAATCCGGGCGCATCCTCTGGAAAAACGAGGGTCTAAAGCACGACCACGGCAAGAACGGCCCTGGCAGCTCACCCATCCTCCATCGCGACCTGCTGATCCTGACCTGCGACGGGACAGAGCATCGCTTCATCACCGCTCTCGACAAGAACACGGGCAGGCGGAAATGGACCACACCTCGCAGCAATGACCCGCAGCTCGAGGGAAAAGCGGGCGATTTCAAGAAAGCCTATCATACTCCGTCCGTCATCCAGGTCGGCAACCACGAGGAACTCATCAGCATGGGGGCCTTTCGCCTCAGCGGATTGGATCCAATGACAGGCCGCGAGCTGTGGTGGATCGACATCCCTGGGTTTTCCAATGTCACCAAGCCCGTCTACGGCCATGGTCTGATCTACCTGGCCACCGGTTTTATGAAGCCGGAGATGTGGGCCGTCCGCCCCGGTGGCACGGGCGACGTCAGCGCAACCCACGTGGCCTGGAAAGTCGCACGTCAGGCCCCGCAGAAACCTTCACCGCTGCTGGTAGGTGAGGAGCTCTACATGCTGTCGGACAGCGGCATCCTCACGTGCATGGATGCCAAGACGGGAAACATCCACTACAGCGAGCGCCTGGGGGGAGATTTCTCCGCGTCGCCCCTGGGGGTTGGCAATCGCATTTACTGCTTTGATCAAGCGGGGGCGACCAGCGTTATCGAAGCAGGCAAGGGCTTCAAAGTTCTCACAAAAAGCAACGTGGGCGATGGCTTCATGGCGTCACCGGCCGCGGCGGGCAACGCGCTCTTCCTACGCTCAAAGACGCAGCTCTTCCGAGTGGAGTCACGAGCGGGTGCGGGAAGCTAAATGCGAAAGGGATCCGCTAGCGTTTAACTGATAGGAATTTGCTTATTCAAACGGATGTGCGCCATGACGGTCCGGAGAAGCTGAGGCAATTCCAGGTTTTGTGGTTCGGGGTGTCCTGTGGGCTTCTGATGCGTAGTCTGGGAGCCCGAGCCTGTTTTCTTCTTGTCACCCGGCCTCAATCGATCCTCACTGATGCCCGACGTTCTTGATGTCAGGTGCCTAAGAGGCCCGGTTCGCTTAGGAAGCCGGACACAGCAGAGGGAATGACAGTGGACTAGTCCGCATGATTTTTTTTGCGCTGACGATTTTTTTTGGAGCTTTCTTGCTGTTCCAAATCCAGCCGATGATCGGCAAGTTCATCCTCCCCTGGTTTGGAGGTGGGCCCGGCGTCTGGACCACCTGCATGCTCTTCTTCCAGGTACTCCTCCTGGGTGGGTATGCGTACGCACATCTGATTTCACGTTGGTGCCAGCCTCGTCGACAGGTCATCATTCACCTCGCGCTGCTCGGGGTGTCGTTGTCGATGCTCCCGGTCATTCCTTCGGATTCATGGAAACCGCAGGGCAGCGGCGATCCGAGGCTGCAGATCTTGAGTCTCCTTGCCGCCACGGTGGGGGTTCCCTACTTCGCCCTCTCCGCGACCGGTCCGCTTATTCAGCACTGGTTCAGTAGATCCAACCCAGTCGCCTCGCCCTATCGGCTCTACGCCCTGTCGAACGCGGGATCTCTTCTCGCACTGCTGAGCTATCCCTTTTACTTCGAGACCGAATTCTCCCGGCTGGCGCAGGCAGGGATGTGGGGGGGCGGGCTATTGGGGTTCACGGTCTGCTGCGTCGCGTGCGGGACTCGAGTTTGGAAGATCTCGAACGTTCCACCGGCTTCTCCCCACGCTCATGTGGAGGGCGGCGAGGTGAGGAACGAGCGCTCTCCTGGGCAGCCTTCCTTGCTGAACGTCTCACTCTGGCTCCTGCTCCCTGCCTGTGCGTCGGTGCTTCTGATCGCCATCACCAACAAGCTGTCCCAGGACGTCACGGTCATTCCATTGCTCTGGGTGATACCGCTCGCGCTATACCTGTTGAGTTTCATCATTTGTTTCGACAGTCCTCGATGGTATCTGCGAATCCCCTTCGCGGTGGCTCTCGTGATTTCCCTCGCCGGGATCTGCTGGGTCTTGTCCCGCGATACGGTTCTCTCGATGTCCCTGCAGTTAGGGGTCTATTCGGTCGGGCTCCTAGTGGCTTGCATGGTATGTCATGGGGAGCTCTATAGACTTAGACCGGCTCCTGCTCAGCTGACCCGTTTCTATCTGATGATCGCGGCGGGGGGAGCGTTGGGGGGGATTTTTGTAACTCTGGTGGCTCCGATCCTGTTTAGCGACTACCATGAGCTGCACTGGGGACTTCTGCTGTGCGGAGTCTTGGCGATGACCGCCTGGCTGAGTGGCTCGGATTGGGGGCGGTTCGCCCGATGGCGCTGGATCACGTCGCTCGGTGGTGTGGTGGGGCTTGTTGCCCTGGCGGTGGCGCTATGGATCCAAGCGTTTAGTGCGGGAGCGGAGATGGTGCAGCGGACGCGTAACTTTTATGGCGTTCTCAGCGTTCTCAGGGTGGATCCTAGCCATTCGAGCTCCTATGGACTGAAACTCGCTCATGGCATCACGACCCACGGCCTGCAGTTGCTCGACCCGGCCCTCAAGGCCGTACCAACCACCTACTACAGTGAGGAGAGTGGCGTGGGCCGGGTGCTCCGCTCCCTTTCGGGGGAATCGCGGCGCATCGGTGTGATCGGACTCGGAGTCGGCACGTTGGCGACCTATGCGCGCACAGGGGACTCGCTCCGCCTTTACGAAATAAACCCCGAGGTTGAGCACCTGGCGAGGACGCACTTCTCCTATCTCTCGGAGTGTGCCGGCTCAATAGAGGTTGTTTTGGGGGACGCCCGCCTCGCGTTGGAACGGGAGAGTTCGCAGCAGTTCGATCTGTTTGTCATGGATGCGTTCAGCGGCGATGCCATCCCGATGCATCTGCTCACCCAGGAGGCGTTCGTGCTCTATGAGAAGCACCTCAAGCCGAACGCGGTGATCGCGGTTCATATTTCGAACAGGCATTTGAACTTGGAACCGGTCGTAGCAAATGTGGCCGAGCGTTTTGGCTACCAAACGGGGGTGATTCGAAATGAAACGCCGATTGAGAAGTGGTGGCTGATGACCTCCGTGTGGATTGTGCTCTGCAAGGATCCGTCTCTCTTCCAAGGTCCGCTCCTCAAAGCGGTGAGCGTGCCCGCGCGGTCTCAACCTTCCCAAGTTCCACTCTGGACGGACGATTTCGCGAGCATCTACCGGATCCTGAGGCCCAGCACTGAAGGGAAGAAAAAGGATGCCTCCGTTGAGACGCATATCTCCGAGGCGGACGCTCTGACGCAACGCGGGGACTACGCGGGTGCGATTGCTCGGTATCGATCCGCTCTGCGGGAGAACCCCAATGCTCTTGAGCCGCTCAACAATCTCGCTTGGCTGTTGGCCGCGGGACCGGATGCTGCAGTGCGCGATGGCGTAGAGGCAGTCCGGCTCTCCGAGCGGGCGTGCCAACTCACCGAGTATCGAAGGACTTTCCTGGTCGGCACCTTAGCGGCGGCCTATGCAGAGGCGGGTCGATTTGGGGATGCGGTCACGACCGCCGAGAAGGCGTGCGCTCTGGCCTCTGAGTCCGGGGATGAGGTGCTGCTCGCGAAAAATCGGCAACTGCTGGAGCTCTATCGGGGTGGCAAACCGTATCATGAGCCACCACCCCCAGGTCGGCGCCAGTAAGACAGCGAACCGGCTTACACCGGACACGATCCTCGCTTCGTGGCTTTACCGTATAGCGCACCGGGCAGCCGCCGACGTCGTGTGCGAGTAACTAACTGCCATGCGGGTTATCAGATCTCTTCTTTCAGCTATTGTGCACGTTCATGGCTAGTTTACGGTTAATCGCTTCTGCACGGATGTGTCAGCTTTCTGAAATTCTCGGTGCTTCCCAACCCGCGCAATCGCCTTCGTAACCGCTATGCCCACCGTCCGATAGTCTAAGCCTCCACACATCTCACCCAATTCGGCCAACTTTAGGCCACCTTCCAAAGAATCCCAAGAACTCTGCCCATCGTTTTCCCCTGTCCAGCCTGCGGGAAAAGCAGTCGTCGCGATCGTGCTTGCTCTCCTGCTGGGCATGCAGTGGACGGTTCTGCAGTCGGCCGCCTGGGTAGGGATGATCATCAGCTACTCGCAGGATTCATCCTTTTCTGAAGCCAAGACCTTCGACGGGCAGCATCCCTGCCGTCTGTGCAAGTTGGTGTCCTAGGGAAAGTGCTCTGAAAAGGCCAAGGAAACTGCCAATCCCGGGCAAAGGATCGAAGCCACCGCGTCGGAAAGTCAGGCGGCAGCATGGCGATTGACTCCAAATCAGGCCGCGGCACTACAGTATCCCTCCAACTCCCCATCGTTCCGCATTCCCTCCCATGAAAGCTCTCCACGAATCTGATGGCGCTCAAGTCAGGCTCGACCCCATCCTTTTTGTCGACGATGACCCGCGTTTCCGGGAGTGTCTGGCCAGCGCACTCAGAAAGCGAGGGTTGGAGGTAGAGTCGGTCGCCGACTCAACTTCCGCAGTTGAGCAACTCGGACGAGGCAGCTTTGTGTCGGTTGTGGTCGATCTCCGTCTCCCTCGCGAGATGCCGCCTTTCACAGGGTGATTAAGAGCTGCAGCAGTTGCCACAAGGCCTATCGGAATTAATCCAAAAAAGGAGCATTGTGCGGGTTTCAAAACCGCCATTCTGTCCCCACCTTGAAATTGCGTCCGGGCTGGTTGTATCCGCTGCCATGCAGTCGGTAGTCCTCGTTGAGCGCATTCTCCAGGGCGGCCGTTAGGAAGAGCTGTTCACGCCAGGCGTAGCCAACTCGAAAGTTCAGGGTGGCCCATCCTGGTGTCCCGCCAGGGGGAATTCGCTGAGTATCTCGCGCATCATCGGGTGACAGGCGATCCTGCTTGGCGGCAGCTTGACCAAACACTTCGGCGAAAAACCCTCTCTTCGGAGAATCCCAACGCAACCCGGCCAACCCGCTGACGGGATTCAGTCGGCTCAACGGCACGCGCACACTGGCGGCAGCCGAGGTAGGAAATGCATCGGCCTCGCCTTCCTGCCAGCTGGCCTGTCCAAACAGGCTCATCCCTGAACCCAGCCTTAGACGGCCGGAGCCTTCCACACCATGAACCCATCCCTCGCTGGCGTTCCGCTTGGTCACTTCGTTGGCCCCTCCAATGACCGCTCCCGTAGGGGTGCGCACGATGAAATCTTCGATGAACGTGTGATAGTAAGCCGCTTCGGCTTCCCACCACTGCTGGCCGGTCTTGGCACCGAGTTCCAAAGTCAAAAACCTTTCCGGCTTGAGGTTGAAGGCTGCCGTTTCTAACTCGCCGCTACGGGCGATATCGAAGCGGGTCATATCGCTCAAGTTCGGCGCTCGAAATCCTTGGGAAGCTCCGGTGTAGAGACTCCAGCGCTCCTGTTCATCGGGATGCCACAGCAATCGGCCACTACCCACCGCATTCGCCCAATCGTCGCTAAACTCGGTAGCGAGCGTGGTGACCGGGTCTCGAACACGCCCCGCGTCAGCTCCAGCCCAGGTGAATCGACCACCCGCTATGAAGCTCAGGCGATCTGCCAATTCGATCTCGTCCTGAACATAGAGCCCAAAAAGATCGTAAGCCGAATCGTCAGCGACGGGCCCCTGGATGGCCGTGGAAGTGAGAATCCCGCTAGCGTTGTAGTTTCGCTGCGATGAGCCCACAAAATCGTGATAGTGCTCTATCCCGTAGGTCCAAAGCCCTACGTGAGAAGGGCTCAAGCCCTGGAGTGACAACGCCAGAGTATCCACGTCCACGGTTGTGCGCTGGGTCGTCTGGTTGCTCCGTTCCACAAACTGGCGCTCATCCTGGATCTGCCACGAGAGCGTCGCCGTGAATTCATCCCCGCGGTCAGTGGTATGAGCCAGCCGCGCGTAGCTGAGCTGACGCTGCTGATCAAAGAGATGCTGCTGATCGGTTCCTCGGGACAGCCCCTCCCAGGTCAGCCCGTAGATGGTGCGGTGGGTCCGCTGCACGTCATCCTGTTCGGTCCGCTGATAGGCTAGGGTCAGCTTGGTGTTCGGGCTGAAGAAATATTGCGCCTTGGCATCGGCATCCCATTGGTCGTATCCCGTGTGCAGCTGTCGCCCCACCTCGTCCCCACCCTGGACGTCGCCAAAAGACTTGCCGCTGAATCCTAGATTGAATCCCCACCGATCCCACTCGGAACCGCTCACTTCCCCTCGGGCGAGTTGGGCTCGCTCAGTCGACCCGAATCGATAGTAGGTTGCCCCACCCCACTGCGCCCCGGGGATCGAGTGGTAGGTCGGTGCGCGCATCAGCGCGTTGACGGTCCCACCGATGGAATCGCTGCCGTACATGACCGAACCAGGCCCCTTGATCACCTCCAACCGATCGATAGCCAGCGCATCGATCGTGCTCCAGTATTGGTTCGGGCCATCCCGAAACGTTGAGTTGTTCAGTCGAATGCCATCCACCAAAGCCAGAGTGCGAAAGCCGGTGAAGCCGCGCAAATACGGTGACCCCTGGCCCCGAGCGGTCTGTTGAACCATCACACCAGGGACCTGAATCATGGCCTCAGGAACGCTGGAAGCCATAGACTCCCGGCGCAGTTGGGAGGCAGTGAGCGGTTGCGTGCTATACGGAAGATACATCTGACTCTTCTCGCGGCGAGTCGCGGTCACCACCAAATCGTCCAGCTTGGAAACGACGTTTGTCGACAAACTCGATGCGCCAGTGGTACTGGCGGAGGAATCGGAGGCATTGCCAACTGCGTTCTGGCTCGAGGCCTCGCCGACCAGCAGGAACAGCCCTGAGGAAATGAAGAGAACGTGTTTCATCCGAGGGGAAAGCTTCAAAGACCCAGCTTCCCTCCGTCAACTTCAAACGGGACTGCGCAGGGAATCGGGTGTGATTCGTTCAAGGTGAGACTTGAAAGGAAATCGTCACCGAGGTAGGGCACGACAAAGGTTCGCCCTACCTCGTCGCGCGGAGCACGATTTGAATCTCACCCACTTCAACTCACACCCGCCTGGAAAACACCAGTCGGTGCGGCAAAATGCCACACCGGTCCAAACCAAGAACTGTGCAACCGCTTTCAGAGATTCTCATGAGCCATGAGCATGGAGGCAGGACCCTCATCAGGGTTGAGGTTACGGGATGCGTGCAGCGGGGGGAGAGGTCGCTGGCGGTGGCCGGCTCAAGCGCAACCGAAGGTCATTGAGATCCTTGACCACCACGTTGTGATTCGAAGCCAAGCTGTTAAATTTGACCACTGAAACGTTGAGCTCCTCCCCGACTCGTCGCACTTGGGCAACGGCTTCCTTTAGCCGCTCATCGCGAACCGACACCGCTGCCGCCCAGTTCGTGACGCTGTTCCTGAGCTGATCGCGCTCGGCCGCCAGCTGACGGACCTCCCGCTCGGCATTGCGCAGCTTCTCGCGAAGTTGCGCCAGTTCGGTCGCAGCGCCGTCGTAGTGCTTCCTAAACTCGGTGAGGTCGACGCTCAGTCCACGGCTCGACTTCTCCTGCTCCTCCAGCCGAGAAGCCTGCAAATAAGCATCACGCTGGAGGCGGTTCAGCTCGAGGTTGAGTTCGCAGTCGCGACGCCATTGAGCGACACAGAGCCCGCCCAGACAGATCACCCCCAGCAGATTGAAATAGGAGAGCCGTTTCATGGCAAGATCGTCGAAGGCGCTGCTCCCGGCCCAATCTCGAACGCCACCTTCTGGATGCCCGCGGACCGCACCAGATCCAGCACCCGGATAATGTCCCCATGGCGAGCTTCCCGGTCGCCGCTGATGAATACTCTCGCTTGGTCGTTGGTTCGCTGCCAGGCGCTGAGTCGCTGGACCAGCTCGTTCGGACCGATCGGCTGCCTGTCGATAAAGGCCATTCCGACTTTATCAACCGACACACTCACGAAATCGGTCTTGGTGTCAGGACTCGCGGTGGTCGCGGTCGGGAGGTTTACCTTCACGCTCCTGGAATGCACCATGCTCAAACTCACCAGCATGAAGCTCGCCAGCAAAAAGAACATGATGTCGATGAGTGGGATGATCTCGATCCTCGCTTCGCTCTCGCTGGGAGCTTGGGGTGTCAATTTAACAGGCATGGGAGAATCGCGGTTTAGCCATCATGACCGAACACCACCCGAGACCGCTCTGGCCCTGGCGAAGGCGTCCAGATCATGACCATGGTGCCTGGCCGACTGCACGAGCAGTTCAACGTGGTTGATGGTGCGCTCCAGTCTGGAACGGAACCGGGAAAGCTTCCGATTGAGAAAGTTGTAGGGCAACAAGCACAGGATCGCGATTCCTAATCCGCCCGCGGTGGCGATCAACGCCTCCGCAATCCCGCCGCTGACCCTCACTGCCGCCAACTCCTCATTCCCCACGAAGTGGAACGAATTCATGATGCCGATAACCGTGCCCATCAAGCCCAGGAGCGGGGCCAGCGTAATAAAGGTTCCGAGCACCCACTGCCGCTGCTCCGCCCGTTCAATCTCCTCGGTGGCGCGCAGCTGCATCGCGCCGAGCATCGACGAGTGCGCGTGGACCAACCCCTCGTGGATCGTGCGAAGGAAGGGATCATCGCTCCGCTTGGTCAGATCCCCGGCGAGACCAAAGTCGCCGGCGGTGATCGCGTCGAATGTTTGGCTGAGCACGGCCGGCTTACATCGCCGGTTGAGGCCCCACCACCAGAGACCACGTTCAAACACCACGAAGAGCGCGGCCAAAAGACAGAGCAACAAGGGCCACATCAGCACTCCTCCCTTCAGGAAGAAATCGACGGCGAGATGAGCAAGCATGGGATTCATGATCAAGAAAGGGAGGGTCTATTTTGCGAGTTCGAAACGGATGGCTACCTCATAGGACCGCTGTGGTCCTTCGCGGAATCGCCAGCGCTCACGCACCACGCGCAGCGCCGCCTGGTTCAACAAAGTCCACGGTGAAGGGACGGCGGCTTGAACCTCCACCACCCGCCCGCCACCATCCACCTTTAAGCGCACCAGCACGGTTCCCTCTTGCCCTTGGCGGACCGCCTGGCGCGGGTACTCCGGTGCCGGTTGCTTTCCTTCACCCTCGCCGAAGATCAAGGGCTGGGCGCTCGGCGCGGGTGGGGCGGCTGGGGCAGCTGGGGCCGCTACAACCACCGGCACGGTCTTGGCTGGCACCGCATGCTCCGCGCGAGGCAGAGCGACAATTCGCGTCGGAGCCTCAACGGGCAGCGCAAACTCGATCGCCGGGGTCGGCAGTGCAACGGCGATCGGTCGCACTATCGGAACGGGCCTCATCGCCTCCGGCGGAGGTGGCGGGCTCAGGACCTCCAGAGCCGGAGGAGGCGTCTCTTGTGGGACGAGCGGCTGGGGCGTGAGCTCCGCTTTCAGGTGCTGTGCGACCACGGGCTCCGCCTCAGGAGCCAGTGGTCGGGGATGCTCATAGGGAAGCACGAAGCCGAGCATACCCACGCCGAAGCACACCAACCACAGGACCAGTGTCCAAACGGAGATTGGGTTGGGATCCTCTTGCGGAACCCCCCCGTTGCTCATGGACACAGAGTTGAACATTCGATGAAGCGGGAATTAGAACCGAGCGGTGAGCACGAAGCGAGCTTGAATCGGTTCCACCGGGTGGAAGTGAACCGTCGGACGAGCGGGGTCGGCATCGCCGGGGCGAACGCGCGATTCGTAGGCATAGTCGATATCATGGTCGCGTCGATCAAGCAGGTTGAGAAGCTCGGCGGTGAAGGTCCAGGTCTTATTGAATTGATAGCCGACTTGGGCATTGAGCAGGATCGTCGCCCCGGAGCGGAGGCTATCATCCTCGATCAGTGGTCGCGGTCCAAAGTACCGGAGCCGCACGCTGCCGAACAAACCGGAATCACCCCGATACGAAATCCCGGCAGCCACGACGCTCTCGATGGAGCCGGGAATGCGGTCTCCCTCGACTGCGTTGTCACGGAACTCCGCGTGAGACAGGGAGAAATCCGCGTCCAGGGTCAAGTCTCGTGTCAAATGGTAGTAGTTGGCCAATTCCACCCCGTAGCGTCGGCTGGGGCGGCCAGCCTCGGTCGCCCCGGCGTCACCGACAAACAAGAGTTCCGAATCGGCGTCGAGCCACCAGAGGGACAGCGTGCTCTGCAGTCGGTCGATCGCGAGTGTGCGCACCCCCACCTCTGCTCCATACGTCCGGACCAACGGATCGGCACGTTGGATTGCGTTCCCATCGGCGTCGACTGCGAGGCCGGTCACGGGATCGACTCGGGTTGTCACACCGCGTCCGTCGTTGCTGTGAAACCCTAGTCCTCCTTGAACGTAGATTTCAGTCTTGGCCCAAGGCCCAAAGACCAAGCTAAGCTTTGGGCTTCCGATGGCATCCAACCGATCGCCCGAGTTCTGGTCACGAATGCTGGTTACATCAAAGTTGTAGAGGTCACCCCGCACTCCTGCCACCGTCCGGAACTTCTCCCCCCACTGGACTTTATTCTCATAGTGCAGGCCGATGCTGTTCTGAAAAATATCATCCTGCCGGGTGGTTGCGGGCAGCGGATCCCCGCTTCCGGCGTCGATTTTGTCTACCCTGCGGCGGGCTTCAGTCTGATACAGCCCATTCCGAATGCTGTCGCTGCGAACCTGCAGGCCAAACGCGTTCTCCACCTCCTTGCCCCACCACTCGTGGTACAGGGTATGCTTGGCCTGAAGTCCGGAAACGAAGCGCTTGTCCTGCTGCTCGAACTGATCCCCGCGATTGGTGTCCGTCAGGAAGTAGGTAAAGTTCGAGAACAGATCCAGATCGTAGTATAAGCCGTAGGCCATGACCTTCGTGGCCGACTGGTCGTCGCTGCGATGCCACTCAGCCTGGAGGCTGTAGCGTTGGGAGTCACCACCCGTCGTGTCATCCAACGAGCCTAAGAACGGAACAATCCCGGAGCTGACCGCACTCTCGGCGACTTGATCGCTCGAGTCCCATCGGCCGTGATACCCGCGGGCTGTGATGCTGTATCCGCGGCTCTCGTCCCCTTGACTGTAAGTCAACACGCCGTTGAACTTTTGGTAGTCGTCAGGGTTCTTCCAAGGTCCATCATGGTGATGGGCCTCGAAACCATAGAGCAAATGTCCATCACCCAGCTTCGGCGACGACGCGAACACCCCGCGAGCGAAGCCAAAAGTGCCGGCCTCCAGAATCGCCAGGCTCTGAGGCAATACCCGGAACGTGTCGAGGTGGGCCGCTCCCGCGGACGCGAAATCTCCATTTTCCGCGTAATAGACACCTTTCTGATAGTTCACCCGCTGCACCAATTCAGGGATGACAAAGTTCAGGTCGGTGTAACCCTGCCCGTGGCCATGGGTTGGCAGGTTGATGGGCATGCCGTCGAGCGATGTGGCGAAATCGGTGCCGTGATCCAAGTTGAAGCCGCGCAAAAAATACTGATTGGCCTTACCCCCTCCGGCGTGCTGGGTGATGATCACCCCCGGGACCGTCTCCAGAATCTCGCCCGAACGCAGAATCGGACGCAGCTCGAGCTGCGCTGCGCCCACGGTTCCCTGAGTGGCTGAGTCGGCGATGCCTAACAAGCTGTCTCCCCGGCCCTGCACGACCACCTCCGGGAGTCGGACTGGCGGGGAGTTGGTTGTGGTTGCGCCTGGGGCCTCCTGAGCCTGAGCGGATTGGCAGATGGAGCAGGCCAGCGCAAATGCTCCTGCATTGAAGAAAGCGTGAGAGCGACGGGAAATGGATCGATCAGGACTTTCGTTACTTAAGGTTCTTACAAATTTCATAAGTCGGCCGAGCAAAGGGTTGTGGCAGTGCGCAAACGTGCTCCACATTTTGGTTTGGTTGACAAAGGCAGACCGGCAGGAGGAGGGAGCTGACACCGCAACCAACGAGTTGAGATCCCCTGTTCCCTCAAGCGCATGGGCGTCAAAAGGGGACATCCAACGGGAAAAGGTTCAACCAGCCGAGAGCCACGGAACTCAGCTCCAGTGCAGAGGCGGAGCGCGACCGGCGGTCTGCGTATCAAAGATGCGTCTAGGACGAACTAGCGTGGAAGCGGAAAGCAGGAACTCGTATCCAGCGAAACCCAACTCCCGGAGAACGATTTCGAGGCTTTGCTCCAGTCCGCCACTGGCGAGTGTTTGAGGGAGACTGTGATGATCATGGGCAGCGGGCGACGGAGCCGGGTCTGAACCAGTGGCTGCGGAGTCAGTCGATGGTTCAGCCAAGCGACTCAGGGCCTGCAAAAACGCTCGGACCGGGATCCTCGGAAGTGTGAATGGCCGGTGGGTGCTGATTATCCGTTGATTACCTTCGCGGGCGAGCCGACCAGGCGATATGGTGGGATTTCCGCATCCATGGGTGTGGGCCGGGCCACGCCCGCCATGTTCGATGGCGACATGCAGTACAGGACTGAATGCCACCAAGCCAGCCAGGACTAACCCCAAGGCCAGGAAGCAGGAAGTCAGTTGTTGAGCGGTCTTCGTCACACGGTTACTTGGAGACTACGTTCCAGAAATGAGGTCGGATGCAGAAAAGTTGCAGCCTTGTCGTGATCGCGTCCCGCAGGGAGTTTATCCTAGAAACCTGAGTTGTTTCGCTTACGAAACTTCGGAAGATGCTGTGGAAGTAGTGGATGGAATCAGAAAGGGCATGGATCCCCGTTCACTCCCAGGGTGAGGTTGAAAAACTGGTCGCGACGGTAATGGCCACCGGCGATGCGTCTACCATAGTGGACACGCTTGGTCGGCGTGTGCGGGTTGAATGGGACCCCACGGCCTCCGTAACTCCGATTAGGATGAACAGTGGCAATCGCTTCGGCGGCGATCCTGGCATCGGCGCGTGGGTGAACTAAGGCCTCGGCACGGTCAATCGCCGCCCTCAAACAGCTCTGCCGATTCGGTGGCACGGTCATTCAAAAATTCTTCGCGTGAAGAGACCGGCGAAAAATGCTTCGACAATCAAGCGTTCTTCGGAAATTTGAATCCGCGGGGTAATGCCCAGCCTGAATCTGAAAGCGAGGCGATGACGTCAGATGGCGGCGTTACCCTGACAGATTCCGCATGAGAATCGGCACTTTTCGTATGTTCACATCGGGGCGCGATCACTAGGCTTCCCGGTATGCCCTTGTCATCCGATGGTCTGCAAACCATTCCTGCTGCCCCTGTGGCAGAGGCTCCCGACCTGGAGCCGATCGGGTTGATTGGCCTGGGCCTCATGGGCAGCGCGATGGCGGAACGTTTCCTCGCGCGCGGCTTCGATGTGGTGGGCTTCGATATCGACATAGCCTCTCAGGCCACTTTCGTAAGTCAGGGAGGGCGCGTTACGGCTGGATTCGCCGAGTTGGCCGTCTCTTGCCGGCGAATCATTCTCAGTCTCCCCAACAGCGATGCCGTGCAAACGGTGCTGGAACAACTGGAGCCCCATCTTCGTCCCGGCCAGCTGATCATGGATACGACGACCGGCTGCCCGGAAGCTGCCGTCGCCGCAGGTCACCGGCTGGCCGGACATCGGGTGGCTTATGTCGAGGGCACGGTTTCCGGAAACAGCAGCCAGGTCCGCCGGGGCGAAGTTCTGGTGATCACGAGCGGGACTGCGGAAGGGATCGCGCAGTGCGACGATCTGTTCGCGTGTTTCGCGAGCAAGGTTCAGCACGTCGGGGATTGGGGCAGCGCCTCCAAGTTGAAACTGGTGAGCAATCTGGTTCTGGGCTTGAACCGGGCGGTGCTGGCCGAAGGGCTGGCTTTTGCCGGAAAGCTGGGACTCAACCCACAACAAACGCTCGCCGTGTTGCGGGACAGCATGGGTTACTCGCGGGTCATGGATACGAAGGGCGACAAGATGATCGCTGGCGACTTCGAGCCGCAGGCCCGGCTGTCGCAGCACTTGAAGGACGTGCGCCTCATGATCGAGGCCGCCGCCCTTGCCGGACAACGCCTACCTCTGAGCGAAACACATCGCGACCTGCTGGAACTCGCCGAACGACTCGGCCTAGGCACGCTCGACAACAGTGCCATCCTCCGTGCCATCGAAACGCAACGCCCGTGGTCCAAGTCTCAATGACCCACTCGCTCTCCAGATCCTCCCGCTACGTCGTCTTGTTCACGGCAATCGGCGGGCTGCTGTTTGACGGCGTGGAACTCGGCCTGATGCCCGTGGCATCCCTCTCCGTATCGCAGAGCCTGCTCGGCGACGCCTTCACGCCGACTCTGGGGGGCGACTGGTTCGCGCGCTTCACCGCGGCGCTGATGCTGGGCGCAGCGGTAGGAGGAATCTTTCTTGGCAGCCTGGGCGATCGCATAGGTCGCACCCGCGCACTCGGTGTGAGCGTTCTGTTTTACTCCGTGTTTGCCGGACTGGGCGCGTTGGTGAAAACACAGGAGCAAATGCTCGTGCTGCGATTCATGGTGGGCCTGGGCGTGGGCGGCGTGTGGCCCAACGCCGTGGCGCTCGCAGCGGAATGCTGGCCGGACAAGTCGCGACCGATCATCGCCGGGCTGATGGGCGCGGCGCTTAATGGCGGTATTCTCATGCTGTCGCAGATCGCGCGCACCTGGCACATCACGCCGGAGTCATGGCGGTGGATTTTCCAACTCGCTGCCGCCCCCGCCGTGCTCGGGGTGCTCGCGTTGACGGTGATTCCGGAATCTCCGCTGTGGTTGGCGTCCCGAAACGCTCGCCGAAAAAGGGAAAGCTCTGGCTCCGCCGCTCCACGATCCACATCAGCGCTGCGGGAACTCTTCCGTCCGCCGCTGCTCCGCCGCACGCTGATCGGCATTCTCATTGGCTCCATCCCGATGGTCGGCGCGTGGGCGGCGAGCAAGTGGATGATTCCCTGGGCGGACAAGGTCGGTGGCGCGACCGAGGCGGGCTACAAGGCCATCACCCAAGGATGGTGGGCGCTGGGCGCGGTGCTGGGCAGTTTCCTCGGCGCGCAGATCGCCGCGTGGCTCGGACGCCGCCGCGCCTATGCGATCATCAGCGCTGGTGCAACGGTCTTCACGTCGTTGATGTTTCTCGGGACCGCTCCGTTGCAGGCTTCGTTCCTGCCCATCGTGTTCGCGCAAGGATTCGTGGCCACGCTCTTCTTCGGCTGGCTGCCGCTTTATCTGCCGGAGCTGTTTCCCACCCGCGTGCGCGCCGCTGGGAGCGGCATTGCCTACAATGTCGGCCGCTTCGCCACCGCGCTGGGCGTGCTGGCTGCGGGTGGGTTGTTCGCCGCGATGGGCGGCTCGTATCCCAAAGTCGGCGCGACCTGCGGGCTCATTTACCTGCTCGGCCTGATTGTCATCTGGTGGGCGCCCGACACCACTGACAAGAAACTAGACGCATGAACCGATCCCCGAAGGTTTAACTCCCCCAGCCGTGGTTCTGTTTCCTGACCCGAGGTGCTAATCATGAAAACTCAACTCCTCAATCGCCGCCAGTTCTTGGCCGCTTCCGGCTCCGCCCTGGCCGCCGCCAGGCTGGCCTCGCCGTTCACCGTCACCGCTGCGGCAGCCCGTAACTGGCATGTTGCGGTCATCGGTCACACCCAGCGCGGCGACTACGGCCACGGGCTCGACGTCATGTGGCAACGCATTCCGCGGACAGAGATCACTGCCGTCGCCGACGCCGATGCGACTGGACTCGCCGCAGCGCGCAAGAGGCTGGGTGGGGTGCAGGGCTTTTCCGACTACCGCAAGATGCTCACTGAGACGAAGCCCGACATCGTTTCCATCGCTCCGCGGCACGTCGATCAACACCACGCCATGTGTCACGCTGCCATTGTCGCCGGGGCGCGGGGCATTTACATCGAGAAACCCTTCTGTCGCACTCCGCGTGAGGCGGATGAGATCGTCGCCGCCTGCGCTGACAAGAACGTCAAACTCGCCGTCGCTCATCGCAATCGCTATCACCCCGTGCTGCCGGTCATCAAACAGCAACTCGCCGCCGGGGCAATTGGAACACTTCTCGAGATCCGTGCGCGGGGAAAGGAAGACACCCGCAGCGGCGCGCAAGACCTTTGGGTGCTCGGCAGCCATCTCTTAGATCTTGCCGCATCGTTGGCGGGTCCGCCGACGGCTTGCAGCGCGATGCTTTATCAAAATAGCAAACCCTGCAGCCGGGAAGACATCCGCGAGGGGGACGAAGGCATCGGACCGATTGCTGGCAACGCGGTCCACGCACGCTTCGAGATGGCCGACGGTGCTGCGCTCTTCTTCGACTCCATCCAGAATCGTGGTGACAAAGCGTCTCGATTCGGCCTTCAGTTCATCGGCACGACGGGGCTCATCCATCTCCGGCCGGACCAGGAAGCTTTCGCCCACCTTCGACGCGGCAATCCGCACAACCCGGCTGCCGCAACCGACCCGTGGGTGCCAATCACCAGCGCGGGGATTGATCGATCTGAGACCATCGCTGATCTCGCCACGCGCATCGCCAGTCATCAGGCCGCCGGCGAGGATCTGATCGAAGCCATCGAGCAAAACCGTGCTCCTCTCTGCGACGCGGCGGCAGGCAGGACGACAATCGAAATGCTTTGTGCTGTCTTTGAATCCCATCGTCGTGGCGGGGCCCGCGTCACCCTGCCGCTGCAAACGCGAGACCATCCCCTTTCGCTGGTTTAGGGAGTAGTTCCCGAACCTGCATGCCAGATCCATGAACCCCCAATTCCTCAACCGTCGCCGTTTTCTTGCCACCGCCGGCTCCGCCCTAGCTGCGGTGCCCCTCTCCGCAGTCTCAACCTACCCGCCGCCACCGAGGCGAAGATTCTTAGTGGCAATGCGCGGCAACTATTCAAGCTATGAAGATTCGTCACCCGGTCTGCATTCTCGCGTGGCTCGCCATCGTCGATGCCGGTCATTCCGCTAATTTCAACGACCCCAATGCCGACCGCGACGCATTGCCCACTGTGCCAGCCGGCTTCGAGGTCTCCTTTTTCGCGCGCGAACCGCTGGTGCGGCAGCCGTGCTCTATGACGTTCGATGCGAAGGGCCGTCTTTGCGTCGGCATGGGACCGCAGTATCGCAATCCCAAGCCCAACACGCCGGGCGACAGCGTTGTGCTCGTCCTTGATGACAACGGCGATGGCAAAGCGGATCGCACGAAAACGTTCGCGACTGGCTTCAATGCCATCCAGGGACTCGCCTGGCATGGACGTGATCTCTGGGTGGCCAACGCGCCGGACCTCACCGTCGTGCGCGATCTCGATGGCGACGACGAGGCGGATGAATATGTCCGAGTTTTCACCGACCTCGGCAACTTGGAGCACGGGCTTCACGGCTTGAACTGGGCGCCCGACGGCAAGCTCTACATGAGCAAGGGCAACTCGAAGGGACTGACGCAGCCAGGCCGCATCGCACCGAAAGCGTTTCGAGACTTGTGGGGTGTCAACGCAGCGATTGGCTCACCCGACTTTCCGGAGCCGCGCACGTTCACGAAGGGCGCGTATCAAAAGGCATATCACGATCCCGAAGACGACTGGGGCCGCGAAGGCGGCGTGCTCCGCTGCGATGACGGCGGGCGCAATCTCGATCCCCCGTTGCATCGCGGCGTGTTCTTCATCAACGACTGGTTGCGCAAGACCACGTTCGTGTGGCGCCCGCGCTGGGACGGCGCATTGCTGCGGTCCGTCGGCGACTGGGAACCCTTCGTGCAAGGCGGCCCGTCGCTCTTTCGTCCGACGGATCTCGAGGTCGGCCCCGACGGCGCGCTGTGGATTCTTGGTTGGAGCAGCGGCTACGGCGCGGAATACAAGGACGGTCAGATGACCAGCGAAGGCCGCGTGTTCCGCGTCGTTTCGAAATCATCGCCGCCAGCGCGGTGGCAGACGCTCAAGCGCAGCAAACCGATCGCACAATGGACCGTGGCCCAACTGGTGGAGGACTTCGACGGTCCGCTGCCGGTGTGGCGCAGTGATGCGCAGGACGAACTCGTGCGGCGGGGCGCCAGCGTAAAGACCGAACTCCTCACGACGTTGGCAACTCGCGGGCTGAACGAGGCCCGCGAAACCTGGACCGCGTGGACCCTGGGCCGAATGACGCCGCAGGATCGCATAATAGACGAGTGGTTCGAGACAAAGTTGGCGGACTCTGCCGGGACGCTGAATCTGCGGGTGCAGTCGTTGCGCATCCTCGCTCATCGAGTTCGCCAATGGGGCGTTGGACGTGAGTTGCCTGCTTCTGCTGTCAACGTGGTCTACAGCGCAGAGCCGCGACTTCGCTTCGAGGCGGCGCAAGCGATCGGACAGGCACGGCAGCACTCCGCCCTTCCGGCGCTGCTGGAGTGGCTCGCGGCTGAGGGTGACGCGACCACGTTCTACGCCGCATGGCAGACCTTGCGCGGCTTGCAGGGGGCGCAGGCGATCAAGCCGCTTCTGACCGATGCTCGCAACGGTGTGCGGAAGGCGGCGTTACTTGCGCTGCTCGAAGCCCATTCCCTTCAGGAAACGGAGGTTCGTCCACTCGCCAGCGACCGTGATTCAGGTGTGCGTGAAGTCGCGGCACTGTGGATCCGCAAGGCATCCGGCGGTGGCGAGGCCGCCGTCGTACGCGGCCGTCCACTCGATGCCCTAGGATCGGACACTACGCCCCCTATTGTTCGAGTCGGTTTGGCGCGGAACATCAAGGCCCGCTCTGGAGCCCGCTACACGCTCGCGCCCGCCGGGCTTCGCGCGGGGGCCAAGCCCTACACCGATCGCAATTACGATCTGAAGCAAGTGCCCGCCGCGCTCGTGGGCCTGGACTTCATCCAGACTGCCAACAACGACGACGGATCGCGCGGCGATGGCTGGCTCGGGTTCGAGGCGTTGATGCCCGTGCGCGTTCATGTCGCGTTTGACGCCCGCGCCGCGGCGGTGCCGTCGTGGCTGCGCGAACACTTCCAGCAGTCCACGCAGTCCATACGAGCCGACCATTGGACTTTCCACCTTTACACACGCCAGTTCCCGGCGGGTCGCATCGAACTCGGTGGGAACACTGATGACGGCCAAGACGGTGGGAAGGGCAACTACCTCGTTGTGCTTGAACCTCTCCCGCTCTCGACTCCAACTACACCAAGCGCCACCGAACCGGCGCTGGCGCTCTTGAACCAGGGCGACCGCGCACGGGGCGAATGGCTCTTCCACGCTCGCGGCGGCGTCGGGTGTTTCAATTGCAATCGACTGGATGAACATGGCAACGGCTTCGGTCCCGACCTTGCCGCGCTGGGCGACCGGGCCACCGCCTGGCACATCGTGCAGTCCATGCTGGAACCGAACGCCGTCATCACCGAGGGCTTCAACCTGCAGAATGTGGAGACGGCCGACGTCGAGTATTCCGGAATCCTGATCGAGGAAAGCGGTCTCAGTCTCACGCTCGGCCTGGCGACCGGACAACGGCAGGTCATTCCAAAGTCAGAGATCACCTCGCGGAAAACTGCCGCAACTTCTGCGATGCCCGCCTACGACACGGTGCTCACGCCGCCATGCGTCGCGGACCTTGCCGCATATTTGCTCGCTCAGAAAAGCGGAGCACCGAGCATCGTTCGCACAGACTCTTCTGCCCCGTCCACCAAGCCGAGCGATGCTGGGCGCTTCGAATCCTTGGTCACACCGCCCGTGTGGCCGAAGGGCGACGGGTTTCGTTTTTCCGAAAGCGCGAACCGGCTCGTCATCGCCCATTCCAGCCAGCCCTTGGCCGAGTTTGTCTTCCGTGACGAAAAGATTCTTCGTCCCTACTTCGCGAACGTCCACGCGCCCGGCGGCTTGAAGACGACGCGCAATCATCCACCCATCCCTGGCGTCGATGCCACCGACCACGACACGATGCATCCTGGGATCTGGCTCGCGTTTGGCGAGATCGGCGGGGCGGACTTCTGGCGCAACAAGGGGCGCATCGTGCATGGGCGCTTCAGCCAGCCGCCGGGGCTCGAGAACGGCGCGCTGCGCTTCACGACCGAATCGGTCCTGCTCAGGGCCGATGGAGAAAAGCTCGCCAGCCTCACGAGCCGGTTCGCGCTGATGGAGAAGCGCGGCGCGTGGCATATCACGTGGGAAAGCGCCTTCACCCCGGTGAGCGACGGTTTCTATTTCGGCGACCAGGAAGAGATGGGCCTAGGCGTCCGCGTCGCGACGGCCATCACGGAGAAGAACGGCGGCGTCATCACCAGCAGCGCGGGACTCAAGACCGCGAAGAACACTTGGGGCCAGCCCGCCGCTTGGTGCGACTACTCCGGTGTCATCAACGGCAAACATGTCGGCGTGATGATCGTCCCCGATCCCGCCAACCCACAGCCGAGCTGGTGGCACAACCGCGACTACGGCGCCTTCGTCTCGAATCCCTTTGGCCGCCAGGCGATGAAGCAGGGCACGCTGAGTCGCATCGAGGTGAAAAAAGGCGACATCTACCGCCTGAACCACACCATCATCCTCCACGCCTCCCCTGACGCGAAAGCACCGGAGCTTCCGGGCTTCTTGAAGTGACAAACATGCGAGGAACGCTACGAAGGCGTCTTCGCGGCAGGTGAAGCGGCCCGGCCATGCGGTGCCTCCCATGCCTTGGGGGCAATGCTGCCCGATACCCCCCGGACCGTCAGACCGTCCGACGCAACACTGCGCCATCATGAAGGTCGCCTCTACGCCGGCGGGTTGTTCACCCCGCCCGGAGGCGCCACGAACAACCAGGTGGACATCTGGGACGGCTCGCATTGGACGGTGCTTCCGGGGTTGAGTGGCGGATTGATCGTGCCTTACGACTTCGCCTGGCTGGGCAACGATGTTTTCTTCGGTGGGCCATTCACGCTCTCCGGACTCAAACAAGCCTACAACTTCGCGCGCTGGAATGATCAAATCGACTTCGATGTCATGGGTAGTATCCAATTGAGCATGATCCACGCGAGCAGCATCGGCCCCTTTAAGGTGACCGTCACGGCCACCGCCGTGCCCAGCTACATCATCGAAGGCTCAACCGACTTCTCCTCCTGGACGCCGCTGCGGACGAACACGACCAGTCCCTATGAGTTCTGGGACTTCACCGCGCCCAGCCACCCGTATCGTTTCTACCGCGCGCGCCAGGGGCCGTGACGTTGGCGCCTAGTGTGTCGCGCCATAAGCCATAACGCTCCTGGTAGCGCTCTGCATAGACTCGCCTGAACTCCTGCCAGCGATACGAAACCTGAGCAGCGAGGCAGGCTGATGTTGGGCGATCTCGTTACGGGATGTTCCCTCCGGGGTGATCGCGGCCAGGCAAAGCGTTTGGAAAACTCGGATTTGGGCCTCGTTCGGATATAGCCCAGGCCTCAACGCGTGGCTTTTTGGGCTGCCCACGTGAGCGTGCGGGTTCGAAGTATTTGGTTTTCTCCGCTCGTGGAAACATCCTACCCTCAGGCATGACTCAGTTATTTCCGCGCACCTTCCGGTTTCTCGGCACTGGCTTGACGGTCTTGTCCAGCCTCGGCTTGATGGCCTCCGCACAAGAGAAAAAGGCGGCCTGGAAAAAGCACCTGGTCATGGAGCAGGGCCACTGCTACACCTCCGTGGCGCTGGATGTGAATGGAGATAAGGCGCTGGATGTAGTAGCCAGTTTCAATGGCCGGGTCAGCCTGTTCGTCGCGCCGGGCTGGCGTGAAATCGTCATCCATCGTTTTCTCGGCCTGGATGCAGTCAACAGCGCTATTCACAGTGAGGTGATCGATGCGGATGGCGATGGGGACATGGATTGGGTGGGCACACTTTCCCATGCCCATCCCTTCTGGCTCGAAAATCCCGGTCCCGGGCGCTTCGACAAAGGCTTTTGGCGCTCGCGGGTCATCGACCCTGAGATCACCGGCATTCACTGCATCCTCCGCGCAGACATCGACAACGATGGTCGGGATGATTTGATCATCAACAATTTCGAGCCTGACAAAGGGCTGGGAGATTCAATGGCGTGGTTTAGCATTCCGAAAAATGTGCTGACAGCGGAGCGTTGGGATCGCCATGTCTTTGCCGACAAGGACGCTCGCGGGGGCAGTCACTACATGGGAGCCGGGGACATCGATGGCGATGGCTGGAAGGAAATCGCGGTGGGCGCCAAGGGCAAGCCCTTTGCGGACGGCAATTGGTTCGCCTTTTGGAAGAACCCCGGAAAAGACCGAGTCAAGGGAGCATGGAAAAAGATCCTCCTCGCCGAAAACCAGGAGGCCGCGACCAACATTCTTCCCTGTGATGTAAATGGCGATGGAAAGATCGATTGGTTGGCCACCCGCGGGCATAGCAAGGGTGTGCTCTGGTTTGAAAACCCGGGATGGAAAATTCACGAGATTGACGTCGAGATCCGGCAACCTCACAGCCTGACGGTGTTTGATCACGATGGTGACGGTGACATGGATGCCGCCGCCTGCGGCTACGAGAGCAAGTGGCTGCGCTGGTATGAAAACGATGGAAGGGGAAAGTTCAAGATCCATACCCTGGACGACAACCAGGAGAGCTACGATCTGCGAAGCGTGGACATGGATGGCGATGGCGATGCGGATCTGCTCAATGCGGGCCGTGGCTCCGGCAACGTGGTCTGGTACCAGAATCCGCTGAAATGAAGGAGTGCGGTTCGCCCAGCGGACCGGCAAGGCTCTCGTCCTCTGCTGCCTCGCATCGGCCTTGTCGCGCGTGAGCGGCGCACCCGGCGCCGCCCGACTGGTCCTGGATGCGGACACAGGCATCACGATACGCGAGGGCTTCGACGCTGAATTGCTCTACCAGGTTCCGAAAGCACAAGGCTCGCGGGTGGCAGCAGGGGAACACTCACCGCGCCCTTCGCCGAGGACTGGCTCGCGGTGATTGCGACGAAACCAGCCTCCGCCGAGTAACGGTGTTCCGTTTATGAGACCCTTCCTCCCGGTTCGACAGTTTCGGACTTTTCTGAGTGCATGCATTGGCTCCCTGTTTTCAAAGTTGTTTTGTCCTTTCCCTTCGTTCTATATGAATTGAGTCGCGTAGTACAAAAACCAAAACCGCCATTTGGTGGTGCAACGGTTTATGGTGTTCCAGTCTTTTGACCGGTTGCGGTATTGGTTTGGTCGCTTGTGGTCCATGGGGGCCCTTTTTGACAACTTGATCCCTTTGCTATGAAAATTGCGCGTATCTTTGCCTATCGTGTGGAACTCCCGCTTCACGAGACGACTTATAAGTGGAGCGGGGGCAAGTCGGTGACTGTATTCGATAGCACGATTGTTGGCGTCGAGACGGACACGGTCTTGATCGGCTACGGTGAGGTGTGTCCGCTGGGGCCTTTCTATTTACCCGCATATGCGGAGGGAGTTCGCGCGGGCCTGCGTGAGCTTGGCCCTCTTTTGCTAGGCTAGGATCCGCGGCAATTGGTTAAGCTGAATCGAGTCATGGATGCAGCGCTCAGGGGGCATCCGTATGTGAAAAGCGGGATCGATATCGCCTGCTGGGATATTTTGGGTCAGGTCGCCGGATTGCCGGTGTGTGAGTTGCTTGGCGGGCGTTATGGTGAGGATGTGGCGCTCTATCGAGCCATCTCTCAAGAGTCTCCAGAGGAGATGGCGGCCAAGGTCGCAGTGTATCGCGCCCAGGGATATCGGCGGTTTCAGCTGAAGGTAGGCGGGGACCCCGATACCGACATTGCGCGGATTTTTGCGGTCGCTGAGAGGCTTCAGCCTGGCGATCGTCTTGTGGCGGATGCAAACACGGGTTGGGTGCAGCACGAAGCCGTCCGTATTGCCAAAGCTGTGCGGGATATCGATGTCTACATCGAGCAACCGTGTCTGACCTACGAAGAGTGCTTGGCCGTGCGTCGACAGATCCCGCATCCGTTTGTGCTGGATGAGAACATCGATGACCTGGGCATCCTCCTGCGGGCCAAGGCGGATCTTGCGATGGACGTGGTGAATCTGAAGATCAGTAAGTTGGGCGGTCTTACAAAGATCAAGCAGGCCCGCGACCTGTGCGTCAGTATGGGAATCGGAATGACCCTGGAGGACTTCTGGGGTGGCGATATCGCCACCGCTGCCATCGCCCATCTTGCTCAGAGCACGCCGCCTGAGTTCTTGTTTAGCACCACCGTCTTCAACAGCTATGTCACAGTGAGCACGGCGGATGGCGCTCCACAAAGAGTGGACGGTCGCATGGCGGCCTCCAAGTTGCCGGGCCTAGGTATTCAGCCGAGGATGGAGGTGCTGGGTAAGCGCGTCGTGGAGATTTCATGAACCGGGGCGCGTTCGACAGGCTGCCAGAAAGAATGATTTTGGAAGGGCTGTAAGCCGAGTTCTGTCTTCCTCCCTGCGCCGAAGCGCCTGGAGGGAGAGAATCATTTGTCTCAGCAGCCGATACCCGGGACCCACCTGACTTTGCAGCCAGGAATGAAGCGGGCCGCTTCGAGGTCCCCTATTTGGCCTTGCTTCCGATGGGGTTTTCCGTGCCCCGCCACTTACATGACGGGCGGTGGGCTCTTACCCCGCCTTTTCACCCTTACCCACCTTCGGTTTCCCGCAGGCAGGCGGTTTGTTTTCTGTGGCACTCTCCGTCGCCCGGTATTACGCCGGACTCCCACGTGTATCTCCGGCCTGTCGACCGGAGTTACGTGGCATCGCGCCCTGTGAAGTTCGGACTTTCCTCCCCGGGCTTGCGCCCAGAGCGATTCTCCGCCCTTCCAAAATCAGGCTAAAACTAGACTCGAAGCGCTCTGAGATCCAGACATTGTTCGGCCTCCCGTTAAAAGGACAACCCACGTCGGACGGTTTGCTCAGCGCTTTAAGGGCAAAGGGTGGATCCCCTTTTTGATGAGATCGATCCGTCGCCACGTTTCCTTCGCGAGCGCTTTTCGCTGCTGTAGGCAGAGGGGGGCGAGTGCCCTGGCGGACCGCAAGGCGCGGCAAAAGTCTTTGAAATGGCCCCGGACGGCCGCTCTTGTTCCGCCGAAGGCGAAGCGAGGCAGAATGTAAGCCAGGCCGCGCAGGATTGGGTAGCAGCGAAGTGTGATGAGAATCTGGTTCCTCGGCTTGTAGAAGATCTGAATCTCGCTGCGGCGAGAAACTTTGTTGGCATGATGCACGACCTGAAAGTCTGGCAGGTAGAGGATCTCTCCCTGGTTGTCGAGGATTCGAAAAGCCAACTCGACCTCCTCGTAGTGCATGTAGAGGATCTCAGGAAACAGGCCTGCTGCCAGCATCTCGGCACGGCGAAAGGCATAGGCGGTTCCACTGAAATAGGAAGTTTGGAACTCACGTGTTGCATAGTCCTTGATGGGCTGGGGGTGCCACCAGCGGGGCGCGTCTAGCGTCTGGCCATCGGGTTGGAAGATTCTAGAGGCGGCCCCCGTCATGTTCGGATTCTCTTCGAACTTCTTGGCGAGTTTGGCGAGTAAGTGACGATCAGGAACGGTCACGTCGTTGTCGAGTCCTACGATGATCTGACCGCGAGCTGCCTTCACTCCTCTGTTTCGTGAAACGGCGGGGCCGCTGTTCTTCTCGTTCACCAATACAGTCGCTTGCGGGAACGCTTTGCGCAAGGCCTCGACGCTGTTATCGGGCGAGCAGTCATCCACAACAATGACTTCGAATTCGACTCCTTCCTGGAGGTAGACGTCCTTCAGTAGAGCCAAAACGCAGTCCCGGCGGTTGTAATTCGGAATAACAACGCTGATCATGAAAGTCTTAAGTTGCGTTCTTGATGATGTGGGAGCTCAGGCTTCTGCCTCCGGTCGTTGCGCGATGACACGCGCTGGAACACCTGCTGCGATGCAGTTTGCCGGGAGATCCTTGGTAACCACTGCCCCTGCGCCAACAATGCACCCGTCTCCGATGGTGACGCCCGCGGTGACCACGACTCGGGCACCCAGCCAGACATCGTTGCCGATCACGACATCCCGCTCCCGGCGCGGTTGCTCACGGAACGAGCGTCCTTTCACAAATCCGTAGTCAGACGCTGTGATGAAAACCTCGGGAGCTAGCGAAACCAGATTTCCGATAACGATACGACCTTTCGAGTCGCCAGCCCAAAGATAGCACCGCTCACCGATATGGCACTTCTCGCCAATGACAATCCGCTCGCCATTGCTGATGGAGGTATTGGGTGCCATGTGGCTCCCCGCGCCGATGGTCATCTTGCGCTTCTCGCGGACATGGCTGTAGCCGTAGTAATGGAGTATTCGAAACGCGTGGAACCACGTGCCGAAGTCCAATAGTGAGGTGATCCCTCGTATCAGTTTGTTGCTGGCAAATTGCATATGGAACGAGCGGTCTTTCAGCGCAGGAGGCTCAGGGACAAGCTACTAGCCGCATGGCCGACGCTAGCCGCCAGCAAGCGTCACAGATCTTAATCGGTTGCTACAAGCAGAACTGAACATCATCGGTGCCCCTCATGGGGGGCATAGCCACAGCCTCCGCGAAGTAATCCCGGCTCAAGTGTGGGGAAGCCGCAAGGTAAAGGTTGTGCCTTCCCCTTCGGTGCTGCTTGCGGACAGGGAGCCTCCATGGGCATCCGTGATGGCTTTGGAGATGGCCAGGCCTAGTCCCGTCCCCCCAGTCGAGGTAGTTCGAGATGCGTCGCCCCGATAGAATCGTTCAAAGAGCTTAGGCATTTCGGCTGAGGGAATGCCCGGACCGGTGTCCCGAACGCTGAGGATCGCTGCTCCGTTCTCCATGCAGGTGCTCAGGAAGACCTCTCCTCCCTGCTGGTTGTGCGCGACTGCGTTGGATAAGAGATTTGTAACGACTTGCGCTATCCGCTCGGCATCGCCCTTGCATCCAGTCGGCATCAGATCGCAGTGAACTGTTACACTGCGGCTCTCCGCCATCGGGCGCAGCAGGTCTACCGTTTGCTCAGCGATCCGGGCCAGGTCGATAGACTCGCGGTGGAGGGTCTCATGGCCGGCGTCGAGGCGAGCCAGGGCTAGCAAGGACTCGGTGAGCGATCTCATGCGAAGGGCTGCGCGCTGGCAGGCCTCGAGGGTTTGGCGGTATTCCTCAGGGTTGCGATCACGCGCAAGCGTGGCCTGCGTCTGCGCTAGGATGACGGCTACTGGAGTTCGAAGCTCGTGAGAGGCGTCAGCCGTAAATGCTCTCTGGCGGTCGAAAGCAGACTGGAGGCGGTCAAAGGTTGAGTTTAGCACTTTGGCAAGCTGCCCGAGCTCATTGTCCGTTTCTTGGGTGTTGATTCGATGGGAGAGGTCCCCGGCCGCGATACGTGTGGCTCCGGCGCTGATGTCGTGAATAGGTTGGATTGCTCGTGTGGCAACCCACCATCCTCCCGCGAGACCGAGGATGAGCACTCCCGCACCTAGACCACTCAGTCCGTAGGCGAACTGCTGGAGAGTGGCCATCTCGGGCTCGATGGAGCGTCCGACCAGGATGCATTCTCCGGGAGGTGTGAACTGGTAGAACTCACGGAGACCTGCCCGTGTGCGTGCCGACGCCATCATCAGACCGCCTTTGATCCGGCCAGGGAGAGGGACGCTCATCGGTGCGGAGGAGGAGCGGGACAGCTCCCGTTCCTCGCGTGTCCAGACGATGTAGTAAAACGCATTCGTTTCGCCTGCGAAGAGTTGAGCGCGATTTGGGTTGAGGCGAAAATCCCGAGGCATTGGAGGTAGTCCGTCCCCACCTTCCCGAGGGGGTGGGCCTCTTCGGCCACGGCCCTCTAAAGGTCCCCCCGGTCCGCCTGGAGGACCTCCACGTTCTCCTGGCGGGGGACGGCGTATACTTTCCAGCAAGGGGACAATCCGGAGCTGCAACTCTTGATCGACCCGACGCATCTCCCCTCGGCGCTGCAGCTGATGAGCGGTGACGCCAAAGCCCGCCAACACGATGCAAAGCAGCACACCATACCACAGTTGCAACCGCCAGCGTATGGAATGGAAAATCATGTTGTTTTGGCTGAACGTTCGATGCAATAACCGTGCCCCCGGCGCGTGGTGATGAACTCGTGCCCGAGTTTCTTCCGAAGATTGGAGACATGCACGTCCAGTAGATTCGACAAGGTGCTGTCATCCTCGTCAAACAGATGTTCATAAAGCATCGTACGCGTGACCACCTCTCCTTGATGAACCATGAGGAATTCGAGAAGGACGTATTCTCGAGCGGTGAGGTCCACGGGCGATCCATTGTGGCTCACGGTGCGGGCGGCCGTATCGAGGATCACCGCTCCGCTCCTGATCTGAGTGGTGGCCTGTCCAGAGGTCCGACGGATGAGCGCACGGAGTCGAGCCAACAGCTCTGCGAGATCAAAGGGCTTCACCAAGTAATCATCAGCCCCGGTATCCAGACCGCGGACCCTATCAACCGATGTGTCGCGTGCTGTGAGCATCAGGACGGGCGTCTTGCGGGTCTTACGCAGACGCTGCAGGACGCTCCAGCCGTCGAGCTTGGGAAGCATCACATCGAGCAGGATGGCGTCGTAGGCAATGGTCTCGGCATTGAAAAGGCCGTCTTCTCCATTGGCTGCCGTGTCGACCGCATACCCCTCATCGCGCAACGCCATTGCGAGGCTATTCAACAGGTCTGGCTCGTCTTCGATGATCAGAATTCTCATAGCAACTCTCGGATCCGCTCGATCCGATTCATAGCCTCCCAGCATAAGGCCCCAAACCTTAAGAAGGGATGAACGACTTTCGGGTCAGGCTTCACGTTGTCTTAATGTGAGCTAGGCTAGTGTGGATTCATGAAAACGACAGCAATTCTACTCACCCTGACACTCGGTGTCTCGCTCTGTGTCCTTCAAGCCCAAGAGGGCAACCCTCGTCCCGGTGGCCCTGGTGGACAGCGCCCTCCGGGTCGCGAAGCGGGCCCTGGAGGTCCAAGAGCCGAACGAGGCGGTCCCGGTGGACAGCGTCCGATGAATCCGATCATCGAGGCGTTGGACCTCAACAAGGATGGCATCATCGATGCCGATGAGATCGCCAAGGCAAGCGAGTCTTTGAAGAAACTCGACAAGAATGGCGACGGCAAGATCACGGTGGATGAGTTCCGGCCGCAGCGTCCCGGCGGTCCTGGTGGTCCTGGTGGTCCTGGTGGTCCTGGTGGTCCTGGTGGTCCCGGTGGTCCCGGTGGTCCTGGTGGCCCTGGTGGAGAGGGTCGAGGACCTCGTGGAGAAGGAAATCGCCCTCCGCGCCCCACGGGTGAGAACTAATCCGTAAGAGAACACCTTTGTTTGGATGAAAGAGGCCAGGCGTTCGCGCCTGGCCCTTTTCTTTGCCGCGCGATAGGGGGACAGGTCATCCGTGGTGCGTTCACCACCCTTGCTGAAATGTCTTCACGCTTTGTTAAGGTGACGTGGGCTAGGTTTGGGGTATGTTATTGATGCTATCCATGGAAATCCGAAGGAAACCGGCGAGGAGTTGTCGTGCGCAGTCGGTTGCGGCACTGGCCATCTCTCTGGGGTCGATCTCCCTGTCTGCACAGGCATCTGACCCCCGTATCGACTCTTGGTTTACCCAAGCATCTGGCCAATATGGACGCGTTTTTTTGACGGATGGCGATCGGCTTGCGGGCCGTGCGGTCAGCACGTGGAGTCGCGGGGCGATCAGCCAGACCCTTCCCGCCTATTGTGGGGTCTATGAGGTCTCCTCGTCCCCCACTTGGATCTATGTCCGCACAACAGGGCTAGGCAGCCATGTCATGGGTCCCTGGTATGGAAATGCGGCCCATACGGCTTTGTTCATGAACCTGCCCAAGAGCTCCGCGACGCTCTACCGCTTCCCACTCCTACCAACCGTCCCTGCCTCCAAGACGCTAACCGGTCTGGGTCCCATCGGAGTCTTTGTGGATGGGGTGATTCAGTTCGATAGTCGGGACGCCTTCTCGGTCACTGCGGTAGGCGGCACAGAGGGAAATCCTGGGCTTGGCATCTGGAACCGGGATGCGTTTGTGAATGAGGGTGTGACCTTCGATCCGGCGAACGCGCACCAGCCGGGAAGTGGGCAGTATCACTACCACGCCAATGCGATCGCCTTGAGGCATCGGCTAGGCGATCACGTAAACTTTGACCCGGTCACCAAGCTGTATAGTGAAGCGCCGGGCTCTGTCCCTCCCCGTCACTCGCCTATTCTTGGATGGGTCCGTGATGGTTTTCCGGTTTATGGACCTTATGCGTTTGCCAATCCCACTAATGCGGCTAGCGGTGTCCGTCGTATGGTTTCCGGTTTTGTACCCAGGGACGTCAGCATCTCGGCGGTCGCGAATCGAACGACGCTACCGGCCTGGGCAGCCCGAGCTCAGAGTCGCGTCAGCACCACCCTCACTGCAGCACAGGCCGGACCTGCTGTGAGCACCGTACGTCCCTTCGGTCGCTACCTGGAGGACAACGATTACCTCGGAGATCTCGGTCGCAAGCAGGGTGCTGATTTCGATCTGGATGAGCACAATGGCCGCTTCTGCGTCACTCCTGAATTCCCCAACGGAACCTATGCCTACTTTACCTCTCTACACAGCGATGGGACACCTGCCTTCCCCTACAATGTGGGCCGACAGTATTATGGGAATCCAACCGGAGGGGTGATTCTGGGCGGGAATTACCCCGAGACGGTTTCCACCAACTTTGTTGGAGGGGCCAACAGCACTCTGCGAATGGAAAGCCCGGTCGTGTCGGACGACGATGGGACCGTTACGCTCACTTGGAGCAGTGTTGAGGGAGGGAGCTATTCGGTCACGGCCGGGGACACTTTGAAGGAGGGCTTGCTTGCGAGTGTCGCTGTGCACACGGCGACGAACAGCACGAGTCGAGTCAGCGAGCCGACCGTGGGGGCAAAGCCTGCGACTCGTTTTTACAGGGTCTCCCGCTCATCCATTGCACCCTATGCCAACTAGAAGAGGAGCATGGTCGGTTGGGTTGGCTTGGCTGTTTACTTTCCTTGGTCTCTTTATCACTGAGGCTTCCGAAGGGGCAGCCCCACGGAACGTCCTGCTGGTGATTGCGGACGACTATGGATTTGATGGTCACGAGCTCTACAATACCAACTCCGGCGCCTCGATTCCGCCAACCCCCACGATCACGGCCCTTGCCCGACGTGGGGTGCGGTTCGTCAACGCCTACGCCTACCCTACGTGTTCGCCCTCGCGGGCGGCCTTGCTGACGGGGCGCTATGGTTTTAGAACTGGAGTGACTCAGGTGATAGCGAGCGCCGCCGAGCAAGGTCTCTACACCAATGAGGTCACTTTACCTGACCTGCTGTCACCCACGTATCGATGCGCCAGCTTTGGGAAATGGAATCTGGGCGGGGATGCCTCAGGGCCCAAGTTGCTGGGAGGTTGGTCCTCCTTCTCTGGCTCGCTCCCTGCCGTGTTGGGTCAGACGGCGTCGAGCTTTTACACCTGGACCAAGACCTCCAATGGAGTGACGCGTGCCAACTATTCAGGCTACGCCACGACAGACAACGTCAACGACGCTCTGACGTGGACGAAATCGCAGGGAACCAATCGCTGGTTCGCATGGATTGCCTTCAACGCGCCGCATTCTCCTCACCATCTCCCGCCCACGAATCTTTGCCCGCACTATGCTCATCTCTCGGGGAGTGCGGCTGATCTGCAACGAAATCCTCGGAGCTACTTCGAAGCCTCCGTGGAGGCCATGGACACAGAGCTCGGCCGGATGATCGCCGGGATCGACACCAACGACACCACAATCGTGTTCATTGGCGACAATGGCACAGTGCCGCGTCTCATACAGCCGCCTTACACCCGGGCAGGCAGGGCCAAGGATACGTTGTATGAAGGCGGCGTTCGCGTGCCCTTCATCGTGGCTGGACCGGGTGTTGTCCAGCCCGGGCGCACCAGTGATGCCGTGGTGCATGTGGTCGACTTGTTTGCGACACTCCTTGAGCTCGGGGGCGTTACTCCGTCGCAGGCGCTCCCGCAGGGCTTGGTAAACGACTCTCGCTCCCTCGTGTCTATCTTGGAAAATCGTCCCTTTCAGCCAGAGCAGCTCGCCGTGCTCATCGAGGACACCAGCGCCACGCCCACGGGTAGCTCCACGGGACGTGCCGCGCGGCAGGGACGTTACAAGCTCCTTGAATTGGATTCCGAGCCTGATGAGTTATACGATCTGGAGGCGGATCCGCTCGAGGGCACCGATCTATTGAGCCGCGTGCTGTCAGCAGAGGAGCAGCGCAGTTTGGATGAGTTGCGTGCGAAGCTGGCAGGATGGCGGAACATTCCGCGCATCCAAGATCCGGTGGTTGTGGGAGGTCACCTGCAGCTGGACGTGGGTTGGTTCGCAGAGGCGTCCTTCACACTGTGGCGGACGGTGAATCCGGATCGACCCGATTGGGTGCAGGTGACAAGTGCGGAAGTGCGAGCGTTGGGCCCGACGATTCGCCTAGTGGACACTTCACCCCTGGCACGTGGCGCATTCTATCAGGTCCGTCAACCATAAGGTTGGAGCCCATCCATCTCCGGATCCTGCTGCTTGAGTTCAGAGCGGATGAAAGGAAAAAAGTCGTTGCGAGAGAAGAAGGCTTCGGTGGTTTCAGCGAAATACTCCATCGGATTCACCAGAGCATAGGCTCGATCCAGCGTCACGCTCCCCTCCGAATCGCGGCGCTTTACCCGATCATATCGTCCTTCCTTCTTAGCATTCTCGTAGGCCGCCGCGACCTCTGGGTTGCTAAACAGCGGTTCGTTAAACTAGCGTGCTGTATCGCATGTCGCCTCCGACGAGCCAATCTGCTTCTGAACGTCCGCTCACGCACTACGCGATGCTCTCGCTAGGCGTCGCGGTCGTCACGTTTCTTCTGAAGCTGCTCGCGTGGCGGCTCACCGACTCTGTCGGCATGCTTTCCGATGCCCTCGAATCCCTCGCCAATGTCGCTGCGGCCTTCATCGCCCTGGCCACACTGTCGGTCGCGGCCCGGCCTGAGGACGAAGAGCACGCCTTCGGTCACTCCAAAGCGGAGTACTTCGCTGCGGGAACGGAGGGCTTGCTCATCCTATTCGCGGCGGTTGCCATCGGTTGGACATCGATCGGGCGTTTTCTCGAACCGCAGGCTCTCCACGCCCCAGCACTAGGCCTCCTCATCATCGGTTTGGCCTCTCTGATCAACTGCGCGACGGCGATCGTACTCGGCCGCGTGGGAAAACGGTGTCAATCCATCGCCCTCCAGGCGGGTGCCAAACACCTGATGACGGACGTATGGACCTCAGCTGCGGTGGTCGCTGCGGTGCTCCTCGTTGGGGCAACGGGTTGGTGGTGGTTGGACCCTCTCATCGGGCTTTTGCTGGCCTTCCACATCATCGCGACGGGGGCCAGGTTGATTCATGAATCCGCCAATGGACTTATGGACAAAGGACTGGCGGCAGCGGATCTAGCGTCCATCACCCGGGTCTTGAAGGCGTATGCAGCGGATGGAATACAGCATCACGCCCTGCGCACCCGCACTGCAGGGACCAAACGTTTCATGTCTGTGCATCTTCTGATGCCTGGGGCTTGGACGATCGCGAAAGGCCACGACGTTGCAGAGCGGGTGGAGAGTGATCTGGAGACGGCAATTCCGGGCCTGATCGTGTTTACGCATATGGAGCCAGTGGAAGATCCGGCCTCTTGGGAGGACGTCCAGTTGGAACGGAACCGCGGGCGTAACCGGCAGGGAGGGTCCGATCTTCCCGACCGCAAGGGGTGAGGGCTTTTCCCTACCGCATGAACAGAGGTGACAAGAACCATGACTTGCGAGCCTGACCGTTGCGCGATGCAGCCCGTGACAAGCTTGGGCCTCTCTGCTTAAATCCTCAGATGAATTGGCGTCGCTCTCATTCTTACATTTGCATGGTGTCGTTAGCGGTGACTGCCGCCTTGTACTCTGGCCCGGCTTCAGCCGAGGAGAAGGCGTCTCCGCCGCCCTCGGGGCCTCAATCATATGGACCCTTTCGCAAGGTGATTCTGGATGCTGACCGGGACGTGGATGGAGATGGGAAGATCGACGATACAGTTGTGGATGTCATGGAGATCTCGGTGGCTCACGACGGAAGCGTCTTTCTCGCGGAGCGCTCGGGTATAGTGAAGAGGCTCGATGCGAAGGGGGGGGCTGCGCAGCCTATTGGAAAGATCTCAGTTTTTGGTGGTTTGGAAGATGGGCTGCTCGGCATCGCCCTTGATCCGCGGTTTGAGAGCAATCAATGGCTCTACTTGATGTATTCCGACCCGGTCACCACGACCAACGCGTCCGGACTCAAGACGGGCGAGAATCGTGTGGCGCGCTTCACAGTGACGGACGGCAAGCTCGACCTTCATTCCGAGAAAATCCTCGTCCGAGTGGTCACCCAGCGCGATGACTGCTGTCACAGCGGTGGATCGCTGGCGTTTGATTCGGCCGGTCACTTGTTCATTTCCACTGGAGATAACACCCATCCCTTCGGTGACTCAGGAAGCTATGCGCCGGTAGATGAGCGTGATGGGCGTCATGCCTACAACTCGCTGAAGTCGGCCGCCAACGCCAATGATCTTCGAGGAAAAGTTCTCCGCATCACTCCGCAAGCCGACGGGACCGCCGCAATTCCGCCAGGGAACCTTTTCCCCCCGGGCACTCTGAATACTCGACCTGAGATCTACGCTATGGGGTGTCGGAACCCGTTTCGCATTTCTGTGGATCAGAAGAAGAACATTTTGTATTGGGGTGACGTTGGACCCGACGCGGGTGGCCCGAACCCGGTGCGAGGTCCTGCCGGTTTTGATGAGATCAATCAGGCCAAGAAGGCAGGAAACTTTGGATGGCCGATGTTTGCCGGGGACAATCGCCCCTACTGGAATTGGGATTTTGCCACCGGCAAGACCAACTTCATTTACGATGTGGCACAACCGCGCAACACGTCTCGCTACAACAAAGGACCGGAGATTCTGCCTCCGGGCCAACCGGCGCTGATTTGGTATCCTTCGGGACCGTCCGCGCGATTCCCGGTCCTCAATGCAGGGGGCGGGCGGACGGCCATGGCTGGTCCAGTTTATTACTTCGACCCGGCTTTGAAATCTCCACACAAGCTTCCGAAGGAGTTCGACCACACTCTTTTCATCTACGAGTGGTCGCGCAATTGGATCGTCGCCGTTCACCTGGACGAGAATGAACAGATCGCCAAACGAGCGGATGGATCTTTAGCGATGGACAAGTTCTGCCCGAAGATGACGTTCCGCAGGCCTATGGACCTAGAACTCGGCGCGGACGGATGCCTCTACCTGCTAGAAAATGGTACCGCTTGGCAGGGAAATCGTGACACTCAGCTGGTACGAATCGAATATCATCCAGACTAAGGCGGGCAGGAGAAAAGGGGGCTTGATGACTTATGCTATAGGCCCGGGGTAGGGCACCTCTGGGAGGGCTATTGCTGGCGGCTGTGCCGCCCGTCCACCTCAACCCTGCTCGCGGGGTTGAGGTGGATGGTAGATAGCCTCTGCGACTCTCCGATCAGGGTTTTCCACCGTAGCTGCAGTGGTCATCCAAATCTAGTAGATCTGCCCAGGAACGGATGTCTTCCCGGGTGGTGCTTACCTTCGCCAGCATCCCTGCGAAATAGCCCAACGTCTCAGCATCGCTGTCAGGTCCCCGACGTTCCTGGTAATCACTCCACTGGGCGATTTCCCAGGGGCTGCGCTTGAGCGTGGCGTTCGCTTGGATCCATTCTAGGATTTCGCCATCGCCCTTGCCCTTAGCCACCTCGGCTTTGAGAGCCTCAGGGTCCACCCCAACGAAGTTGAAGTAGTGCTTGTCGAGGGGACAGTTGTAGTGGAATTCGCCGTTCTTGCCCGCCAAACTGGCCCGGCATTTATCGAGCATCCGAGGAAGGATGGCGTAGCCGCCGAGGCGAACCCTCATACTGCGAGGGGGACGTTGAGTGAGGTCGATTGTTGGGGAAGTGCTCATGGTTTTGTGAGGCGGAGTGTGGGTGATTGTTGGAGAGTGGATTATTGGGCCAACGTCGGATAATCCGTGTAGCCTTTCGGTCCGGACGCATAGAAGGTGGCTTCATCCGGTGTGTTGAGCGCCGCACCTCGGCGAAAGCGCTCTGGAAGATCTGGGTTTGAAAGGAAGGGGACGCCGAAGGCAATGGCATCCGCCCAACCCTCAGCAAGCGCCTGATTCCCACTCTCCTGAGTGAATCCTCCCGCGGTTACAATTCTCCCTGGGTAGTAGGGGCGCAGTTCCTTGGGTCCAATACCTGAGGTCGCACCATGCGCGATATCCTGTGCGGTGACCTGTGTGACATGCGCGTAGGCTAGGTTCATTGGGCTCAATTCACGCAGCACATGTCCGAAAGTCTGTAGGGGGTTCGAGTCCTTCATGTCGTTGAATACGCCTCCCGGGGATAATCGAATGCCAACACGATCCGCACCCCAGACTTCCACCACCGCGCGAGTTACCTCCAAGGTCAGCCGTGCTCGGTTCTGGACAGCCCCCCCATAGGAGTCCGTCCGTTGATTCGTTCCGTCACGGAGGAACTGATCAAGCAGATATCCGTTCGCATTGTGAATCTCAACGCCATCGAACCCCGCCTTTTTGGCGCAGTGGGCACCGTGGACATATTCAGCGATCACCCCTGGGATTTCCGAGGCTTCCAGAGCCCTTGGGGCGACGTAGTCCTCCATGGCAGTTCCGGTGAAGATCTTTCCCCTCGGTTTGATGGAGGAAGGTGCCACGGGCAAGCCTCCGTCTGGCTGATAGGACGGATGGGAGATCCGGCCGACATGCCAGAGTTGGAGGAAGATATTGCCGCCCGCTGCGTGTACCGCGCCCGTGACCTTCTTCCAACCCTCCACCTGCGCCTCGGTAAAAATCCCCGGCGTGTTGGGATACCCGAAGCCTCGCGGCGAGACCGAGGTGGCTTCGGAAATCAGCAGGCCTGCAGTCGCTCGCTGCCGATAGTATTCCGCATTCAGCTCAGTGGGCACATTCCCTTGCGCTGCACGGCAGCGCGTAAGTGGTGCCAGGAAGATTCGGTTTGGGGTTTGGAGAGAGCCGAGTTGTAGCGGAGTGAAGAGGGTTGTTTGCATACGAATGATATTCAGGCGATTGAGTTAAAAGAGAACAGACAGGTCTGTCTGTATAGCAAGAGTGAAAGCCTATGTTTCTTGCCTCAGTATGCCTAGAAGCTATATTTGGCTGTCTATGGATCTTCACTATCTTCGCTACTTTGTTGCTGTGGCTTGACGGGTGGGTCCGAGCTGTGAATCACTGATCCGTCTTTGCTGCTGTACCTCCTGAATTGAAACTGACACTCATGAACAGACTGAATTTTGCTTCGCCTCGTGTTGACCTCCAACGCTTCTTGTGGCTCTCAGCCCTCCTTGTGCCCGCTTTGATGAGCGGGCAAGTGGCCGATTCTCCTGAACAGGCATCCAAGGCCGATGCCGGTGGGGCACGCCGAACCGTAGATGCCTGGGTGGACGCCTCCTACACGGGAGGCGGAAGTACGAAATTCCTTGGGGTGAAACGCGAAAAAAGTGACGCATTTAGTCTTGGTTTGGGCATTGGCGGACGTGTTTCGCTCGGCGAGGGATGGATGGTCCCTCTGGGATTGCAATCCCAGAACCTTACCATGAACAGCCTCGCAGGGACTCCGGTGCCTGATCATGTCCATACGCTCGGCTTCAGCACAGGCCTGGGACGGCGGTTGAACGATCGCTGGACGATTTCAGCAACTGTGAGTCCCACCCTCTACAAGTTGGAGGATATCCGCTCCAATGATATCGGGGTATCGGGTGGTCTGACCGCCATCTGGAACTCGAGCCCCAAGCTCACCTGGGCTTTCGGACTGCTGATGAACCCGGACAGCGATGTGCCGGTTCTGCCAGTGGTGGGCTTAATTTGGAGGATGAATGATCGATTCGACCTCAGTTTGGTCTATCCGAAGCCGCGACTCACCTATCGCATCGATGATCGCTGGCGGCTCTATGCGGGAGTGAATGTCAACGCCATGACATTCCGGAGTAAGGACGGTCTTGGCGATTCGATAGCGCTCCCGGCCTATAACGACGCCCTCGGAACCTATCGGGATATCCGCTTGGGCGCGGGCTTGGGTTTCAAGATCACTGAAACGCTGAGTGTCGAGGCCGAAGGCGGGTCCTCCATCCATCGCCAGATTGATTATACCCGGATTGACGAGCGGGTGAAGTTTGATTCTGCGGCGTATGTCCGCGTGGGTCTGGCCGCTGCTTTTTAGAGCGTCCCCACCATCCGGTGCGATCTCTTGAGGTCTTTGGAGCTAGCATTTCTGGAAACCAGGAGCGTGCTGAATCACCGGTGGGCATCTGTCTCGATCTTGAAGAGCGTTGGCGGTCGCTAGAGCGGCGAGGGGGAGTTAGGCGGCATCATCGTGGTCTAAACTCCTCCCCAATCCCATCAACGAAGAACTCCACCCGCCCGCAGCGCGGGGACCCAAAAAGCTTCTTGGCATCCTTTACCGGGATTTCCGGGGTTCTTCCGTCCTCATCAACCGAATGCTTTTCGTTTTGCACGGAGCTGACCGGGTTCAGGACCACGGCGTGACGTTTCACCTGAGAATCAAAGAAATGATTCAGGGCTGCCCGGTGCAGCTTCTTGGATGGTCCTGTACTAGGAAGCGGACCATGACATTGGTATCGAGGATGAGGCGCTTCAGTTCTTGGAGCGCTTATCGCGAGCTCTGGCAGATTCTGCCCATGCCTTGGTGATGTCCTCATCGGCAGCCGGAGCCTTGCGGGACTTTAGGCACCCAGCCAGGTCCACGAGCGACGGCAGCCGCTTGCCGACAAGCAGGTCGCCTTGAACCTCCCACTGAATTTTCTCCCCGATGGCAATCGGGAACTTCTCCCGAACATACTCAGGTAAGGTGACTTGATACTTGGAGGTGACGGTTGAGACTGTGCTTCCCATATGAGGATAGCATCCCAGGCAAACACAGCCTTACGCAATAGGGTAACGACTCACACAGCCAGGTTGGATCGACTTGGCTCCCCTGCTGCTCCTTCGCGCATGATAATGCTTAGCGATGTATCCGGCGTGGCCTTCACGCTGGTTTTGCTCAGGCACGCACGAGGCATGTGGCCACGCCGGATACATCGCTAAGCATTATCACCACTAAACGCGGTCACGCCCTCGGAACGGAAAAGGCTGGCCGTTGAGCCGTGAGGAGCGGGAATTCCTAAAATTGCGTGTCTAAAACGTTCAAGGACGCTTTTCTCCGCGATAAATAATCAGGTAACTCCGCACCGTCCAGAATAGCAGCGGCTCTTCGCACAGATCCTTGCGCGAATGCCCGATCCCCGGCACGCGTGCGAGCTTGTGAAACCCGGTGACTATCTCGCCGACCATACGGTCGGCTAAATCCGGGTCGCCCACCTCTTCGGCATAGCGCCGCCAAACGACCAGCAAATCGTCCTGTGCCTCTGGTGCGACGAACTAGCCGCTCATTTCTTTTTAGTGCGAAACTCAGCGCTGACGCGCTTCAGGGTTGCTTCCACCTGCTCGCTGTTAAGTAGTGGCGAGGCCGCGTACCGCTAGCACAGGACAGGGGGCTTGTCGTATGACGCGTTCCGCGGTGCTGCCGAGCCAGAAGCGATTCAGGCCGGTGTAGCCATGGGTTGTGAGGATGACCAAATCCGCTTCGAGAGACCGCGCAGCCTCGCACAAGGCACTATGTGGAGTGCCCGTCAGGACCGAAACACTCGTTGGGATGCCCGTTGAAGCGCGGAGTTCTGCCGCCATCTTTTGCAAATCTGCCTCCGCCTGCTTGATGCTGGGAATCAACGCTTGGTGAGTCATTTCCGCACCCAGCAGACGGTCGATGGGAAACAGCTGAACAACGTGGACCAAGGTGATTTCCGCGTCAAAGTCCGCCGCGACCTGAAGAGCGTAAGGCAGCGCGTCTTGGGAGAGCTGAGAGAAATCGATCGGCACCAGAATTTTCTTGAGGCCTAGGGGGGGAGCGTTGCTTGTGGTTTGGAATGGATTGTTTGCGGGCACTGTAAGTACGGGGCAGGGGGCGTGGCGCACGACTCGCTCGGCAGTGCTTCCCAGCCAGGCGCGCTGAATGCCTGTGTGCCCGTGTGTTGCAATCACGATCAAGTCGGCGATGACTTCCGCAGCCGCGATACCGATCTCATTGAAGGGTTTGCCTGACCGAACGAGGGTGGAAATCTTTATGACACCCCTGCCTTCCTTACGGGCAAGGGTCTGCAGTTGCTTCTCAGCAAGGGCCGCACGGTTTGGCGCGATGCGGTCCAGGCCAACGGTTTCCGCCCCGGGCAGCGTGGGCTGCGTTTCGACAACATGCAGGAGCACTACCGAGGCCCGCAGCCTCTTGCCAAGGCGCATTGCGTATCGAACCCCAACGAGCGATTCCTTCGAGAAGTCTGTGGTGGTGAGTAGTGTCGATAGCCGAGTCTGCTCGGTTGGTGACTTCGCTTTTCGCTTTTTTTGGGTGGGCTTTTTCAATGATCGCGGGCTCATAGGCAGTGTAGTGAGGTTTTGTGGCTGAACTGGATGGGGAGTCTAGAGAAAGGCATGGAGAGCTGCTTCGCAGAGTTTGTCCATCCCTTAGTGATCCTTGGTATCCCTTGTGGCGGGAAGCACGGCCCCGGGACGAATTTCAGTATGCCGGATCTGACCGCCCAGATTGGCAGTCCAGGCCATGAGCCCGCCGACGACGACGGAGGTCGCTAGCACTAGATGGGTGAACCAGGAGGGGAGGGTTCTCGCGCCCCGAAAGCGAATCAGTCCAACAAAGGCCGTCACGCCTAGCGCGAGCAAGGCGGTAAATGCGATGGCAGCCGCGTCGTCGTGTTTCTCGATGAAGGGTTCCTCCACGCCCGGAAGCGATTTCACAGCCTCCTCCGCCGACTCTCCGGTGAGGTAGGCTGGAATCGTGAGCACCGCGATGATCACCAGAGTACCCAAGGCGGTCCTCTTAAGCTCCTCGCTCTTCTTGAAGACTCCGTAAAGGAGCAGGCCAAACCCGAAGGGAATGCCGAGCACGGGCAGGTGGTTCAGCATGAGATGGAGATGTGTCAGATTCATGGCGCACAAAGGGTGGGGAGGATATTTGTTGGGACGGAGGCATTCTGGGTATGGGGTGAAACCTGCACCCAAGGGTTCCGGGGCCGCCCTAGTCAAGCCCGTATGCCACACTCATAGGCAAACCAAACAGGATTCAGGTTTCCAACGGGACCCTTGAGCTTCTCCAGCTCGGTCGAAGGCCCGTGGATCTCCAGGCGGACAATGTCGCACAGAGTTAGCATTCGGCTGAGCAAGTCGCCCACATTGGCAAGGTGGGCCAAGGCACCCTCCGCATCGCTGTAGGCTTCGCGGCAAAACACGATGTCGTCGCTCAATGTGAATTCATAGTAGAGCACCTGTAGCTCGGTCGCCGTCCGGGTGACGAACTCCCTCAGGAGTGATTTGACCTCGTCCGTCTTTCCGGGACGGATCTTGAAGTAGGGGTGCAGGCTGATGGAGTGATCGATGCGATTCATTGGGCGATGGATGCTTGAGGGCTCGGCATGTCTCTCCGAGGGAAACGCCGTCTACGGGTGGATTCACAAGCCTCTTCTAGTCACAACGAGGCGTCGAGTGCAAGCGACAAGGAGGTCGGTGACTTTTGCAACTCCCTGTCCGTTCATGCCTTCTGACCCTATCTCGTTTGGTGAACCTCCTCCTCAATTAGGTGAGAAGGTCCCGGATCAGATTCCCATGCACATCGGTCAGGCGGTAGTCACGTCCCTGATGTCGATAGGTGAGGCGCTTGTGCTCCAGGCCCAACAAGTGAAGCATGGTCGCATTGAGGTCATGGATTTCCACGGGGTTTTCGACGATGTTGTAGGAATAGTCGTCAGTCTGACCGTAGGTCAACCCGCCGCGAATGCCTGCCCCAGCAAGCCACACGCTGAAGCAGCGTGGGTGATGATCCCGGCCGTAGTTCTCTTTTGTGAGACGCCCTTGAGAAAAAACGGTGCGGCCGAATTCTCCACCCCAGACGATCAGGGTATCGTCCAGCAACCCTCGTGACTTCAGATCCGACAGCAGTGCGGCACTGGGTTGATCGGTGTCGTAGCACTGGCTCTTAATCCCGCTGGGGAGATTGTCGTGCTGATCCCAGCCTCGATGGTAGAGCTGAATGAATCTCACCCCTCGTTCGGCAAGACGCCTGGCTAGAATACAGTTTGCTGCGAAGCTGCCGGGCTTTCGGGACTCCGGTCCGTAGCTTTCGAAGATCGAGGCGGGCTCACGGGAGAGGTCGGCCAGTTCCGGAACGGCGGACTGCATCCGGAAAGCCATCTCATACTGATCGATGCGTGCTTCCGTTTCGGGATCCTGCCAGTCACGCGCTTTCATACGGTTCAAGGCGGAAAGATCATTCAGCATGGCTCGGCGTCTGTCCCGCGTCATGCCTGCCGGGTCGGAGAGAAAGAGAACCGGATCCTTGCCGGGGCTGAAGCGGACACCCTGATAGCGAGAGGGCAGAAAGCCGGATCCCCACATGCGCTCGTGCAGAGGCTGCGCGTTGGTCGGGCCGCTCGGACGTGAGATCATCACCACGAAGGCGGGCAGATTCGCATTCTCCGATCCCAAGCCGTAGGACATCCAGGCGCCGAAGGAGGGTCGGCCTGCGATGGCGTGACCCGTTTGGAGCAGGGTCATCGCCGGATCGTGGTTGATGGCGTCGGTATGAAGCGAGCGCACCACACAGATGTCGTCGGCATGGCGCGACAGATGGGGCAGCAGCTCGCTGAGCCATAGGCCTGACCGGCCGTGTTGACGAAAAGTGTAAACGGATGGAGCGACTGGAAAGCGTGCTTGCCCGGAGGTCATCCCCGTCAAGCGCTGAGTGCCCCGCACCGAGGCGGGAACGTCCTGATCGAAACGCTCCTTGAGCCCTGGCTTGTAGTCGAAGAGTTCCAATTGCGAGGGCGCGCCCGCCTGCGTGAGCCAGATCACGCGGCGGGCCTTAGGGGCGAAATGCGACGTGAGAACGGGCTGCTCCGGGGCCGTGCCTGATGCTGGTCGGGGGTTGATGAGCGAAGCCAGCGCCGCCATGCCTACGCCTCCCGAGAGACGGCTAAGGAACTGCCGACGTGCGCACAGGAGGGATTCGATGGAGATCATACTACTATTCCTTGGTGAGGACCTCGTCGAGATTGAGAAGGGTGCTGGCCACGGTCGTGAAGGCGGCCAACTGCACGGGATCCAATGAGGGGTCGGGGGCTGTGGCACCTATCTTCAACAGCTGGCTGGCGGTTTCGGCGTCCCTGGAGAATTCCCCCAGGGACCGAGCGAGGGCCTTTCGCAGAACGGATAGTTCTGCCTCGCGGGGCGGTCGGCATGTGGCCAGGCGAAAGGCGTAGGACAATCGAGTGTCTGCGCGGTCGCCCCCTTCGTGCATGGCTCGCTGGGCTAGCCCTCGAGCGGCTTCCAGAAAGGTGGGATCGTTCAGGAGATTGAGGGCTTGGAGCGGTGTGTTGGTCCGAGGGCGCCTGACGGTGCAGCTCTCGCGGAAGGGCGCGTCGAACAGCAGCATCGCGGGGTTGGGGACGGATCGCTTCCAGTAGGTGTAAAGGCTGCGTCGATGAAGGTCGTCACCTTGGCCTTCGACGTAGCTGCTCGCGCTGCTTCCGGCGACCACCTGCTCGTAGAGTCCGGGGGGATGATAGGGCTTCACCGAAGGCCCGCCTATCTTGCGTACAAGGAGTCCCGCCGCAGCAAGTGCCTGATCGCGCACAAATTCCGCCTGCAGCCTGAACCGGGGCCCGCGTGCCAAGAGCCTGTTCTGCGGGTCGCGCGCCCGTAGTTCGGGCGTGAGTCGTGAGCTTTGTCGATAGGTGGCGCTGGTCACCAGCAGTCTCATCAGAGCTTTGACGTCCCAACCCGAGCTCACGAACTCAGCGGCGAGCCAGTCCAGGAGCTCAGGGTGGCTGGGCGGCTCACCTTTCGTTCCGAAATCCTCCGAGGTAGCCACAAGACCCACACCGTAGAGAGACTGCCAGAAGCGGTTGACCGCCACTCGTGCGGTCAGGGGATTGGCCGGGTCGGTCAGCCATCGGGCCAGCCCCAGCCGATTGCGCGGGAGCTCCTCGGCCATGGAGGGCAGCGAGGCCGGGGTTTGGGCAGTGACGGTCGCCCCTTTCCTGTCATAGGCACCGCGGATGAGAATATGCGTTGGGCGGGGGGCGGCCATCTCCTGCATCACCAGTGCCGTGGGGATCTGCAGGTCCGCCACATCAATCTGGCGGGAGAGTAGGTCCAGGCGGCGAGATAGCAGCACGTTTTCGACGGACATCGCTAGGCGGAAGTCGGTCAACTGTTTGACCTCTTCGGGTGTGCGATGGGCTTTCTCTTTGGCGAGCGTGGATCGAACGGAGTTTGGCGGCAGCTGTTCCGGAGGGACATCGGTGAAGCTCAGCGTGATGTCGATGGCGGGAATATCACTGTCGGTTGGAACGATGAAGTCCAGCTGAAGGGGTAGGCTTGCAGTGTTTGTTGTGGGCTCCAGTCGGTAGATCAGAGGGCTTGCTGTGTTCTGTGCGGCGGTGAGCTTTACCGACTGTTTTGCTTTCAGATCCAGAGCGATGGCTGCCTCGGTGGCGGGGATGGACCCAGGAACTTCGGCCGCATGCAGGGTCCAGTTTGTCTGAATGCCTTCGGGCGCTATTGCCGTCCGGCGACGGAGGGATATCGCAGTCAGAGGAATGGTTATCCCGCCCACCGCCAGGTTGGAATGACTTAGATCGATGCGCAGGGCGGTGGCGTTGGATGTGTTTGGCGAAAGGGTAAGGCTGAGCGCATGGCGCCCTTTTGGAAGCGGCGGGACCGTCAACCGCATGCCGTCTTTCGCGATTCCCAGCGCGTTGGAATTTAAAAGGGCGGACTTCAGGAGTGCCTGAGCCCAGGGGATCGAAGTTCGCAGCACGCGGTCCTCCCAGGCAGGTTGGGACGCGGCGAGCGCCGCGCTCAGTGCTTGCGCTTGACGCTGAGTGTCCGCGTGATCCCTCTTGATACGGGCAAGCCTTGCTTCGGCCTCAGGTGCGGGGAGTTGGAGAAAAGGAGGGTTGTTGCGGCGAATGTTGGCAGAGTAGTCCCCGACACCCTTCTCCGTGACGTTGTGGAAGAAGGCATACAATCCATAGAAATCACGCTGGGTGAAGGGGTCGAACTTGTGATCGTGGCAGCGAGTGCAATTGAAGGTTTGCGCGAGCCAGACGGTGGCGGTGGTTTCGACCCGATCGGCACAGTATTCAGCCAGGAATTCTTCCGGGATGATTCCGCCTTCCTCGTTGACCATGTGATTGCGGTGGAATCCGGTGGCGATCCGTTGATCCAGGCTGGCGTTCGGGAGCAGGTCGCCCGCGAGTTGCTCGAGTGTGAATACGTCGAAGGGTTTGTTGCTGTTGAAGGCCTGGATGACCCAGTCACGCCAGCCATATGCTTCGCGGTCGCGGTCAACCTGATACCCGTTGGTGTCGGCGAAGCGGGCTGCGTCCAGCCAGTCGACCGCCATCCGCTCCCCGTAGTGGACGGAGCCTAGCAGGCGGTCCACCACACGTTCATAAGCTTTAGGCGAGCGATCGCTTAGGAACATATCGATCTCCCCGGGACTGGGGGGCAGCCCGGTGAGGTCGAGCGAGAGGCGTCGAATGAGAGTGCTCCGATCTGCTTCCGGTGAAGGGCTGAGTCCCTCGTCCTCGAGCCGAGCTAGAATGAAGTAGTCGATTTCGTTGCGCGTCCATCGGCGTTTGCGTATGGGGGGTGGCTTCGGTCGGCTTGGAAGCGCAAACGCCCAGTGAGACTCATAACGCGCCCCTTCAACGACCCAACGGCGCAGCAGCTCCTTTTGTCGATCGGTGAGCGGCTTTTGGGTCTCCGTCGGAGGCATGAGGTCGTCCGATTCCTTCGCGTGGATTTTTTCCAGCAGTCGGCTCTCGTCCGGACGGCCAGGGACGATCGCCGGTCTTCCCGACTTGGCCGGGCGAAGCGCCTCCTGGCGCTGATCCAGTCTCAGGCCTCCCTTGCGTTGCGTGGCGTCGGGACCATGGCAGGCGAAGCAGTGGTCGGAAAGGATGGGGCGGATGTCTCGATTGTAACCGAGCGTTCCCGTGGTCTCCGCCGCGCGCACGATTGGCTCATGGATAAGGCAGAGGACTCCTGTGAGAAGAAGGAGGTGTGCGATTGACCACTGTGTCGGAGGCGAATGCATTCTAGTGCGGGACCAAGCTAGGAATCAGGCGTGGATCGAACAAGCAGAAACGCGAGCTCTCAAGGCTCGGCTATCCTCCAAAAATGGACGCTCTGGGTGCCCGATACCGGATGGCTAGTTCAGGGGTTTCTATCCTGCGGTGGCCTTCGACTTTCGAGTCCAGGCAGCGGTCGAGCATCGCGCTGGCGATTTGTGTCCGCTCCACAGGGTAAGGGGCTCGTCCACTCAGAATCATCTCCTCGATCTGCGCTACGAGGCACGCAGAGTAGGTGACGTTCGGGGTGGGCGGCAGGAAGAACTGGGTGGAGACGATCCGTCCACCTGCCATGCGTGCCGCGAAGCAGTAGTCTTGCAGGGCTCCGTTGAGCATCAAGAGCGTGGTCCGCAGCCCGTCGTTGCGCTCGATGAAATAGGCGGCCGGATCCTTGACCAGCTTGGGCAGCTGTCCGTTGCGTACCAGATCCTGCGGGCGGGAGTCCCTCTCGGAGTCGCCTTGCAGCGAATCGGAACGCGACAGAGCCGCTTCAAGCAAGCGGGCTGACCAGCGGCCCTCTTCACCGGCCTTCCACACAGCCTCGCCTTCCAGGACTTGCACCGATTTGATTCCAGTCTCGCCACCTCGGCGGCGTTCCACCATACATTGCATCGCCTCGAGCGCATGGTAGTCCATCGGGTCCGATCCTCCGACACCCACCATGAGGGCCTCATCCACCTTCGCTCCGTAAGGAATCTCAACCGCTGGCAGCCGCCAGGTCACGGGGAGCGAGGAGCCCGCGAGAAATGGAAAGCGCAAGCGCTTGGAGTCGGCGACCATGCGACGCGCCTTCTCCCAGCTGTAGGAGAGATGCTTGTCGTTGTAAACCGGTACAGCGCGACGATCTTTTTCAAAGACCTTCACGACTTCCTGGAAGAATTCGTAGCGAGGATAGAGGATCTGGCCCTTCGGGTTCTTCGGATAGTCGCCGTGTTCCGCTATGATGACGACTCCATCGACCGCTAACTTTTCGCCCCCGCATCGCAACGTCTCGGAGATAGAGGGGTAGATCTTGAAGCCGTGCTCTGCGGCTCGCTTCTGGCTGAGATCGCCTTCCGGCTTCTGATCGACGTAGAGAGAGACCACCTCCAGGGGGGAGGTGTGCCAGCTTCCATGCCGGGGATAACCGATCAGAAACCGGTCTCCCATATGCTGCGCATGGGAGAGATAGGTCCAGATGCTGGCGACGATGGCGATTCGCTTGGGGCGGACTGATGCGCCTAGGGTAGGTGGAACGGCGGCGACGAGTCCGGTGGCTCCCAGCAATTCGAGAAAGTTGCGACGATGGATTCTCATCAAGTCCTCCAGAAAGTGGATGTCCGTGTCGGTTGGTAGCCAAGGGTTAAGTGGGGCGTTTCGAGACGTCGCTGTCCCTGGTACAACGACTCGATTCCGGCGGCCGTCATGCCGGTGGTGAGCAGGGTGCGTTCGATGGGGTAGGGGGACTTTCCGGTGAGGAAAAATGACTCCATATGATGGACAAAGGGACTGAAGAAATTCCGCATGGAGTAATAGGGAAGATAGAACAGCACTGAAAACTGCCTGCCGCCCTTGAGTCGGGCCGCTAGGGTGCAATCGCCGACCACCTTGCCCTGGAGTTGGACGATGGTGGCTTTCAAACCGTCGGCATATTCGAAACGGTAGGCATAGGCCTCAGGCGCAAGCCGACGCAAGTCCGCGAGACTAGGGAAGACATTGCTGTAGCTCTCTCTCGCCGGGTTCAGCTGATTGCTCCTGCTTAGCGCCGACTCCAGTAAACGCTTGTCCCATCCGCCCGCTTCCCACGATCCAGCCGCCATCGCCTTCCAAAATCGGTCCCCTCGGAAAGCTTCCACTGCCCGCACTCCGCTTTCGCCGGAGCGGCGACGCTCGACAATTGATTGCATCGCCTCGATGACATGGATATCCCCGCCGTCAATCCCGCCGCCCCAGACTCCAACCACCTCCTCGACCTGCGCGCCGAAGGGCAGATCCACGGCGGGCTGTCGCCAGGTCACCGGCAGCGACGACCCTGCCATGAGTCCGAAACCCATCGTCCGAGACGTCTCGACCATTTGCTTGGCGTGGTCCCAGCTCCAAGAAAGATGCTTGTCATTGAAGACAGGTGCGGTTCGTCCGGTGCGTCGAAACACCTCCACGATCTGCTGGAAGTATTCGTAACGAGGATAGAGGGTTTGCCCCTTCTCATTGACCGGATACTTGCCGTGTTCCCCGATGAGGAGGACGCCGTCGACGGCGAGTTCCTTGCCCCCGAGGGTCAGGGCTTCCGCGATGCTGGGGCACAGCTTCATTCCGGGATGGCGCGAGGCCCGCTCACGGCTCAGATCGTTGTCGCCCACTTGCTCGACATAGAGAGAGACGATGTCCATGGCAGGGCGATGATGCGCCCCTTCCCATCCGTAGCCCTCCAGGAAGCGGTCGACGATGTGCTGAGAATGCGAGTACTTGTGGTAGATGGTGGTCAGGGCCGCAATGCGAGGCCGTCGGACTTCAGCCGCCAGGAGCTTTGATCCCAGCGTGACAGCCGCTGTGGTTCCGGTGAGAAAGGCGCGGCGAGTTAGACTCATAGGGATTTTTGCTTTGCGGGCATCTCCAGCTCGCAGGCCAGGCCTCGGAGATCCATCTCGAATTCGATGTCGATCACGGGCGGATACGTCAGGTGCCAGCAGAGACCGCGGCGCATCGCGGGGCCAACACGTGTCACCACATGCTCACGGATCCCATCTTCAAGGGGGTGCACCGTGTAAACATCGACAGCGGTGACATCGTTCCATCCGAAACCCAGGCCCGTCAGCCGATTCTCCATGACGTCGAGGACATAGTCCGCCTTCTCCAGCATCGCCTCGGTTGAGGTGTCGCCGCGTCGGATGATTCCTTGCGACACCAGCGTTCCTTCCCTCAGTTCACCGGCACCGGCCACCACGAAGGTTCCTCTTTGGAGTGACGGGTTGGGTCGCACGAACGAAAACGCATGCAGGCAAACCTCCGCGGGTGGATCAACTTCCGGCGCTACATTGGTTCGGGCAATGGGATTCCGTCCATCCAACAGGAGATCCCACTGCTTTAGGAGGGAGCAATAGCCCTGGTTGAATTGGATGAAGCCTTCCATGCTGAAGGGCTTGGGGGATCGGAGTTCCATAGCGCAGAGCGCAGGGCGGCCTAATCCGGCCTGTTGGAGCTGGGCGTCGATCCAATCGAAGCCTTCCCGCCAGGGCAGCCACCGCTCAGGGGTCACCCGAACAATTTCCCAGCCTGCATCTGCCGTCACCCCGCAGGAATAGGGATCGATGCCAGAGAGGAAGCGGTAGTGGCCGGCTGGATTGTGAATTAACATGGCGGTCGACGGGCTTGTTTGATGTCTCACCAATGGCTGTTGATCGATCGTCAGGGGTTCGCGGAGTTCTGAAAAGACAATTCTGATTCGTACGGCGGATCCGGCGTCTTCTTGCCTAGGGCTGTTTTTACTTCAGCTTCCCCTAACCGCTCTGGTATTCAGTGTGTATGACCGCTTTAACACCCCGTGCCTACTGCGTGAATTTTCTACGATTTTGCCTTTCTCCAACGCTGCATCTGGCGGCCGTGGCTTGTGGGCTGGTTGGGAGTCTTGAGGCGGCGGACTGGCCTTCGTGGCGCGGACCCAAGGGCAATGGAAGCACGCTTGTTGGGAACTACCCTGTTCGACTGGCCACAAACGATATCGCATGGAAGTTTGCCCTTCCCGGGAAAGGAGGATCGACTCCTGTCATTCTCAAAGACCACATTTTTCTAACCACCCCGTCGGATGGGCAGGATGCCGTCCTGGCGCTGAGTCTCTCTGGCAGTCAAACTTGGCTCACCAAACTGGGGGCCGAAAGCCAGGCAAAACACCGCACCCTGGCTTCGAGTTGCAACGCGTCCCCGGTCACGGACGGTCGATCCTTGTTTGTCTACTTTCGGAGCGGGCGGTTGGCGTCGCTGAGCCTGGACGGATCTGTGCGCTGGCAGTTCAGCGTCGTTGAGCGGTTCGGCCCGGAGAAGTTGTTTTGGGATCAGGGCAGCTCTCCTGTGCTTACCGAGCGTCATGTCATTCTCAGCCGGATGCATCAGGGAGAGTCGTGGATCGCGGGCTTTGACAAAGCGACAGGGGAACTGCGCTGGCAGCAGAAGCGCAACTACACCGTACCTTCGGAGAACGATAATGCCTACACGACACCCGTGTTGTTCGAGCATAAGGGGCGCAAGGCGTTATTGGTATGGGGTGCGGACCATTTAACGGCGCATGCGGCCGAGGACGGGAGCCTGCTCTGGTCCTTTGGGGGCGTCAATCCGGGCGGAACTGCCTACTGGCCTGCCATCGCCACGCCCCTCGTTCATGCAGACCTTGCTGTCCTGCCGGTGGGAAGGGATGACCGTCCCGGGCAGGCCAGTCTCTATGGCGTGCGTTTGGACGGCAGTGGGGATGTGTCCGCGACGCATCAGGTTTGGAAGCGGGATGATCTGGGTGTTTTTGTGACGACTCCGGTCGAATACAAGGGAAGGGTTTATCTGTTGCGGCATCGAGGTGAGGTAGCCTGTGTGGACCCTGCCACCGGGAAGACTTTGTGGGCGGAGTCCCTGCCCAAGGGAACCGCCAGCTACTATGCGTCTCCGGTGATTGCCAACGGAACTCTCTATGCCGCGCGTGAGGATGGAGTGGTCTTTGCCGCCAGGGTGGGGAATAGATTTGAACTTCTCAGTGAGAATCCACTCGGCGAGCGGGTGGTCGCTTCCCCTGCGGTGGGGCAGGATCGACTCCTGGTGCGAGGTGACAAGCATCTGTTTTGTTTCCCTGGGAAGGGCCGCTGACTCTGCCTCCTCGATCTGTGCAATGCGCCCCCTTGCCCGGCTTGGCCTTCCGAGGCGCACTCTCCTTCGGGCTTCCTTCGTGATGGATGGAGATGAGGGGTGCAGGATTTGCCTTCGATGCCGACTTGAACTGTGATCAGGCGCTGTTTCACAGAAAGGACGGCCTGGGTGTCGAGGGGCGAAGCGGATGTGTATGGCGGAGACTCTTTGCGTCGAGTGTGGGAACGATGTCCGGGATGCCATCGCGGAGGGGTTGTGCCCTCGCTGCCTGATGTTGCGGGCGCTCCAGCCTGCGTCCTCCGACGCGGCCGGAGATGTCAGCGACGCCCAAACCGGGAGACGTCAGGTGGGTGATTACGAGCTGATGGATGAGATCGCTCGGGGTGGAATGGGCGTCGTTTTCCGCGCGCAGGACCGACGGCTTGGGCGCACGGTCGCTCTGAAGCTTCTGAAGGGCGGGGAGTGGGCATCTTCCGACCTGCTGGAGCGCTTTCGCACGGAAGCACGAGCCTCCGCATCCTTGGTGCATCCGAACATCGTACCCGTCTACGCGTTTGGCGAGGAGGGCGGGAACTTCTTCATTGCGATGCGTCTGATCGAGGGAGGATCTCTCGCCGCTTGGAGTCGCCTCTGCGATCTTGAGGGTGTTCCCCAGAGTTCGAGAAAAGTGGACCGCCGGGCGGCGGAGATACTCCAGAAAATCTCTCAGGCTGTACATCACGCACATCAGCGTGGTATCCTTCACCGCGATCTCAAGCCTGCGAATGTGCTGCTGGACGCCACGGGCGAACCGTTCCTCACCGACTTTGGTCTGGCGCGCCTCGTGGAGACGGATGTTCGTCTCACGGGCACCAACGCCTCGCTCGGCACCCCCACCTATATGGCACCCGAAGTGGCCTTGGGCGGATCGGGCGAAGCGACGGTTTCGAGCGACATCTACGGACTCGGCTCAGTTCTCTACGAGCTTCTGACGGGTCGGCCTCCCTTCGAGGGCAAGACCTCGCTCGAAATACTCCGGCAGGTGACGGAGGGTGAGGCGCGACGTCCCTCCGCACTTAGAAAAACGCTGGATCTGGACTTAGAAACCATCTGCTTGAAGGCGATCTCAAAGGAGCCTCGATCGCGATACCTGACATGCGATGACTTGGCCGATGACCTAGATCGCTGGCTTAAAGGGATGCCGATTGAAGCGCGGGCAATCCATCCGCTGGAACGTGCGGCTAGATGGGTGCGCCGTCGTCCCCTGGTCGCTTCATTGTTGTCGCTGCTCGCAGTCGCGCTTCTGGTGATCACGCTCGGTGCCTGGCAGGTCAGTCGCAATCGCCAGCTCGCGAGCCAGCTCCAGAGGGAATCCCTCTTACAGTTCAACGTGGAGAGCGCCAATCGTCTCGCGGAACAGAATGATTCCGGGGCGTCCCTCGCCTATCAACTCGCCGCTCTCCGTCTGGACGTTGCTGATCCTTCGCGCTCGGAGATGCATCGTATTCGGCTGGGCCTTACCCTGCGGGGTATGCCGTCACTCGATCGCGTCTGGCGACACGGTGATGCCGTCACTTCGGCCACATTCAGCCAGGATGGAAGATGGGTCCTGTCCGCGTCAGCCGATCGAACGTCTCGGCTTTGGAATGTGGACGATGGGAAGGAGGGGTTGGTGTTCCAGCACGAGCATTCGGTGCTCTCTGCGACGATGAATAGGGATGGGTCTTTGGTGTTGACCATTTGTCGCGGGGGGCGAGCTCGTTGCTGGAGTTCGGCCACGGGTCTTCAGGTAGGTTCAGAGTGGATGATTCGTGATCCCTACTGGAAAGTGGGCTTGAGTCCGAATGCCTCCTTCAGTCCGGATGGAACTTTGCTGCTGGGAGTTTCGTTGAACCATGTCGAGATTCGATATGCCAACACGGGTGAGTTCGCCTATCCCGTCCTGGATATCGGTGAACCGGCGTCTCATGCGGCATTCAGCCCCGACGGCAAGCGTGTGGTCGTTTCGGCGATCAGCGGTAATGTTGGAGTCTGGGAGTTGACCCAGGAAGGGCTTCGCCCTTTGGGAAAACATCGGCATGTCGGTGGTGGGGAATTCGCGAGTTTTTCATTCGACGGACAAACGGTGGTTTCCGTCAGCAGGGATGCCGAAGCCAATTTGTGGGAACCGGCCAGCGGTGCCTTGATCGCGGGCCCTCTGCACCATACCTCCCGACTCCGTATGGGGCAGGCCACGTTCAGTCCTGTCGACAACCTTCTAGCTACCCTGTCCTTTGATAACTCCATCCGGGTCTGGGACAGCAAGTCGGGTATGCTTCTGAATCGGCAGATCTCCCATCCACGGGGAGTCGTTCTCCTCAGATGGAACACCACCGGGGACTGCTTAGTGACGGGTAGTTTCGATGGCACGGCTCGTGTCTGGGATGCAAGAAGCGGCGAGGTAGTGGAATCCTTTCTGAGGCATGGCGCTTATGTCGTGGATGCAGCCTTTTCGTCCTCCGGTCGCCAGATCGTCACAGCCTGCCAGGACGGAGGTGTACGGTTGTGGACGCTGAAACGGGGGGTGAAGAATGATTCGAGGACGGTCGGGACCGGAAAAGGGGTCGGGCGCGTGGACGCTCAGGGAGCGCGTCTGACTTGGGCAGGGGCCGACGGATCCATGGAGAGCGAGTCGCTTCAAACGGGCCAGGTGGGGCCGCTACTTCCGCATGCTCATCGAGTGGTTGCTGAGGCTTTCGATCCCACAGGAAGAGTCACCCTCACGCTGACGGAGGAGGGCTCGCTCCACATTTGGAAGGACGGTAAACAGGTTCGATCGATCCAACGTAAGGCCGACAAGGGTCTCATTGGTTTCATGGCGTTCGATGGGCAAGGCAAGCGGTTCGTCACTTTGGAAAAGGGTCCGAACCAGTGGTGGCTTCCTCGGTTGTCGATCTGGGATGCTGCCACGTTAGAAGCGCGATCGCTTCCAGGATACCCCGACGAAGTTCTGGCGCATGCGGAGTTCAGCCCAGACGGCCGATGGTTGCTGACCACTTCCCCTTTCGGAATCGCCCGACTTTGGGATGCGGAGACCGGAGAGGAATCCAAGCCTCCGTTCAAGATGGGTTTTGAAATGCCGCCCGCTCACTTCAGTCCGGACGGAAAGTGGATTGTTACTCCATGCACAGATGTTTCCTTTCTGCCGAGATCGGCGAGGCTTTGGTCGGTGCAAAGCCATGAAGGCGTTGGAGCTGAAATGCTCCATGAAGACGGCGTGGCCGTTGCTGTTTTCTCGCCGGACTCGAGAAGGGTCGCGACGGGGGGAGAGGACGCGGTGGCGAGGCTTTGGAGCGTGCCCGAGGGTCAGCCTTTGACCCCAAAGATGCAGCATGAGAACAAGGTGACGCACTTGTGCTTCAACCAGAAGGGGACTCTCCTGGCGACAGGAACAAGCAAGGGACACGTCCGTCTCTGGGATGCACGTTCGGGCCACCCCCTGATGGCCTCTTACGCCTTTACCAGCGGGATTGCTTCCATGTCCTTTGTTAAGGGGGCCGCTGCTTTCATTGCAACCGGAGTCGATGGCTCGGTGCGCCGGTGGGACCTTACCCCGAGCCGGGAAACGCTCGAGGAATTGGAGGCTTTCGCTGTGAAAATGGGTGCTGGCGGCCCGTAAGGCTGCCTACTTCACTTTCGTGACCAGGATTTTATCAACCCGGTGGCCGTCCATGTCGAGCACTTCGAAAACGTAACCGTGTTCGGTGAATGTTTCACCTTCCCGGGGCACATGGCCAAGCCTCTTGAGGACCAATCCTGCTAGGGTTTGATACTCACTTGTCTCGGGTTCGCTGAGCTGCATGCCCGGCAAGGCTTCCTTGACCGCCTGGACCTCAATCATGGCATCGATCAGCCAGGAACCATCATCGCGTTTTCTAGCCTCGGGTTTGGCGCGCTCGCCCTGTGACGGGAATTCTCCCACGATGGCCTCCATCACGTCGTTCAACGTGACCAAACCCACGATGTTCCCGAACTCATCGGTGACCATGGCGATGTGTTTGCCGGTTTGCTTAAAGATCTCGACCAGCTGCAGCACGTTTTGCGTTTCCGGGACGATGAGCGGCGAGATCATCAGGTCCTTCAGTTTTACGGAAGCTCCTGCCGCGAGATTGGCATAGATCGACTTCACCGAGACAAAGCCTGTGGTGCGGTCGCGGGTTCCCTCGTAGACAGGAAAATGGGAGTGGCCGCTCACCACGATCTTGTGCCAGATCTGTTCATGCGTGTCGTCCTGGTTTAACCAGATCACTTTGGGACGGGGTGTCATGATGGCGCGGACGGGGAGCTGGTCGAGGTCCAACGCGCTGTGAACGATGTGGCTCTCCACCTTGTTGAACGCGCCGGCGCGCACCCCTTCTTGCATCATCACCCGCACCTCCTCCTCGGAGACCGCAGTTTCTTTGCCCGGTTTGAAGCCGAGCACGGCCAGGAGCGCGTCGGTGGATACGCTGAGAAAGCTCACCAGGGGATCGACACAGCGGGAGAGCCAATTCATGGGGCGGGCCACGGCCATGGCGATGCCTTCAGGGTCGGCCAGGCCAAAGCGCTTGGGCACCAACTCCCCGAGAACCAGCGAGAAGTAGGTGAGCAGAACCACCACGATACCGAAGGCGACTTTGTCAGCATAAGCAGCGAGGAAGGTGACAGACTGCAATGCTCCGGACAGCTTGGTAGCGAGAGTGGCACCGCCGAAGGCTCCGGCGAAGATGCCTACCAGGGTGATGCCGACTTGTACCGTCGAGAGGAAACGGTTGGGCGACTCGGCGAGCTCCAGGGCGGCCTTCGCCTTGGCATTCCCCTGTTCGGCCAATCGCCGCAGGCGGGGTTTCTTGGAGGACACCACGGCGATCTCCGCCATCGCGAAGACACCGTTGGCAATCAGCAAGACTAGGATAATTGAGATTTCAATGGCAACTTGACCCACGGGGGTAGGGTAGAGGGCTTTCTGCCAGTTGGGAAGAGATCGAGGAAGAGTTTTATTGTGGGGTCGACCGCGAATGCAACACGCCTGTTTTCCCCACAGAAAGTGCCTTGTTCCGATGGTTGGGGTTCAGGGCTTCGGATGGCTTATCGACTCAACCAGGCCCGGACGGTTCGTGTCACCAAGTCCGCCGCGTCTTGCTGCACCCAATGATCCGCGTTCGGTACCGTGACGAGCGTCAGATCTTTCTCCAACCATTTCCAGGTGTCGTTCAGGGCGCCAGCCAGGAGAGCCTTGTCCTTCAATCCATGGATCAAAAGGACTGAACATTTCACCTTCACGACAGGAGAGCTGTCCTCCACATAGGGCTCGCGAGGGTAGTTCCGCTTGTAGTAGTTCAGCATGGCCTCGAAGTCCGAGCGGCGGAAAGCCTCGACGTAGCGGGCCCGGACCGCTGGATCCTTGATCCAGAATGTCAGTCCCTCGGCGGTGAGATTCGTGTGGGCACGTTCTTGCTGAAAGCGCCGGGCATACTCACTGTTCTTCTGCTGATCCGGATTGGTGGCCAGGGCATGGCTCAGGGGGGGAAATAATCAGGCGAGCAGTCCGGGAATGATTTCTCCATGGACGTCGGTAAGGCGGCGGTCCACTCCATTGTTTCGGAAGGTGAGCTTGGTGTGGTCGATTCCTAGCTGATGCAGGATCGTCGCGTGAATATCGTACACGGTCGTGGGGTGGCTGCGATCCTGGGGTTTGTAACCCCACTGGTCGCTCTCGCCGCAGAGTGCGCCCCCCTTGATGCCGCCACCGCATAGCCAGTTGGTGAAGCAATACGGGTTGTGATCCCGCCCCAGGCCTCCTTGAGAGGAGGGCATGCGACCAAACTCTGTCGTCCAGAGAACAATGGTATCGTCGAGCAGGCCCCGCTGTTTGAGATCCTGAATGAGCGCCGCCGCCCCGCGAGCGAAACCCATCGACAGCGGACCATGATCGCGCCGGATATCTTCGTGGGAGTCCCAATTCCGCCGGGGAAAGCCATTGTCGTTCCCACTCCAGATTTGAACGAAGCGCACACCGCGCTCGATGAGTCGACGTGCTACAAGACATTTGCGGCCAAAGTAGTCCCGCTCCTCCTCCGGATTGATTTCCTTGGGCCAGCTCGGCGGATTTTTTTGAATCCCATAGAGCTTGAGCAGGTAGTCCGGCTCCTTGGAGATGTCCATCGCCTCGGGGGCTGCCAATTGCATGCGAGCGGCAAGCTCGTAGCTTCGGATCCGTGCATCGAGGCGTGCATCGCCTGCGCGTCTGCTGGCATGGCCTTGGTTGATTCGTGCCAAAATCTGATGCGCGGCTGCCTCGCTCTTCGATGACACAAATCCGTTGGTCTTGTTGGGAAATAAGTCCGTGATCGGATTCTCCTGTCCGGGATAGATCATCGTGCCGGCGTGTTGGCCGGGCAGGAAAGCGGAGTCCCAGTTCTTGGGCCCGTTGGAGGCGAATCCGCGGTGGTCTGGCAGCACCACAAAGGCTGGCAGATTCTCGTTCATGCTTCCCAGCCCATAGCTCACCCAACTTCCCATGCCCGGGAAGCCGGGCAGCTGAAAACCCGTCGCCTGGAGATACGTCGCTTGGCTGTGCACACCTGTTTTGCCGACCAGATTGTGAACAAACGCCATTTCATCGGCGACGCTGCCGAGGTCGGAAACGACTTCACTCAGCATTTTGCCAGATTGGCCGTAAGGCTTGAATTCCCAGACGGGCTTCATCCACGGGCCCAGTCCGTCCTGGAAGGCTTCCACATACTCCCCGAAGTCGCTTTTCTGTCCGTGGCGTTTCACCAGTTCGGGCTTGTAGTCGAAGAGGTCCAGATGGCTTGCCGCTCCGCCCATGAACATCTGGATGACTCGTTTGGCGCGCGGCCTGTGATGGGGTAGGGTCTTGCGAGGCCCCACATCGGCCGCACTAGCGACGCTTCCCAAAAAACCCTCCCCACCCAGCAAGCTGGCCAGAGCAATCCCACCCAGTCCGCCCCCCGAGCGCCAAAGAAAGTCGCGACGGCTCTCCGGGGCTTGGGACAGGTGGGGCCGATGAAATGGCGAAGTATTCTTCATGCTCAGTCCACAAAGGTAAACTCGTTGAGGTTGAAAAGAACGCGACAGAAATTGGTCAGACCAAACTCGTGCGCATAGCGGGTGAGGGCCTTGGCATCGGCGGCGGACGGAGGCCGTCCGATGGCTTCGTAGTAGGCACCCCGAATTTTTTGAGACAGGGAGCCAGGCTGCGCCTCGGTCTTAGCGGCGAAGTGTTTTGCCATGCTTAACATGAGGGAGTTGTTGAGCATTGCAAGGGCCTGGAGGGGGGACAGGCTTTCATTTCTGCGCCCCACTTGCATCGAGGGGTCGGCGCAATCCAGCGTGGTCATGAAGGGTTGCTGCTGGGATCGCACGATAAAGCGATAGATCGAGCGACGATGCGACTTCGGATCCTCCGGGTCGTGGAGATGATACTCGTAGTGCGGCGAGTGTTCAGGCTTGTCGACGACGAAGTCCTTGAAGCTCGGTCCTCCCATCGTCAGATCTAGCTTGCCTGATACTTTGAGCACCGAATCTCTCACGGCTTCGGCTTCGAGTTTGCGGCGATTCGCACGCCAGAGGAATTGGTTGTTGGAATCCAATAACTCCAAGGCCGGATCGATGCCCGAGCTTTGTCGGTAAGTGGCACTCGTCACGATCAGCTTGTGCAGGGTTTTGAAGGACTGGTCTCCGTCGCGAAAACCTGCGGCGAGCCAATCCAGCAATTCGGGATGGGTGGGCAGGCCTCCCATGCGTCCGAAATCGTTGGGGGTATCAACGAGTCCGCGACCAAAGTGATACTGCCAGACCCGATTTACTATGGAGCGCCAGGTGAGAGAATTCTCCTTCCGTGTCAGCCACTGGGCCAGAGCGGCACGGCGCTCGCCTTCCGCGTGGTTGGCTGGCAGTTCAAATCGGGAGGGTAGCCCGGGTAGGCACTGCACGGTCCCCGCTCCGACTTCTTTCCCGGGCTTTCCGATGCTGCCCCGGTTGAGGACGTGAATGGGGCGGGGCTTGCCCCCTTTGGATCCGGTCCCTGTGAAGGCACCCGACCCGGTATGCACAGCCGCGATGTACGCTGTGCTCTGCGCCGGCAGTTTCGCCAACTCGGCCTTCGAGGCTGCCTGATCGCGGTCGATCTGAGCTAGGTTGTTCGCCTCCTCCGGTTCTGTGGAGCGGGTGACGAGGTCCGCACGCTCTTTGCGCAATCTCGCAAGCTCCGTGGTTTCTGCGAGAGACGCTCCGGGCTGCCAGCCATCGGTCAAATTTACCTTCTGCCAGCGGACCGGGGCCTCGATCGAGTCGAGTGCGGTGACGCTTGCCCCTCGTGCAACATTGGTTCCATTCGTGGCAATGGCGCTTAATTCAGCCAGCGCAAAAATGTAGTCCGCTTGGCGCAAGGCCAGCTTCGTGGCTGTCACACGAATATAGCGGGCCGAGTGACCCCTGACATCCAGGCTGGCCTCTTTCAACTTCGGATTCGCCACGTCGACTGCTGTCCGGTCTTGGATCAACGTTACATCCTTCTTGAAGACCGCGTCATCGGAGATCTCCACCTTGTAGCGTACGGGGAATCCGAAGCCTTCTCCGATTCCGTTGAAATCATCCTTGCAGGGGTAGAGCACGATCTGACTTAGCGAGTGAGCCTGCCCAAGGTCTACCTGCACCCACTTCACCGCGTCCTGCTTGCTATCGATGGCGCTGTGATAGCCCATGGCATCGCTTTTCTTTGCCAACTTGGATACTGTTGTGAGGGTGGCATCCAGATCCTCGAGCGTCTTGCCGGCGCGCTTAAAAATGTTTCCTTCGATCTCTTTCTTGCGAGCCAACATCCGGGTCTCACGCTCGTTGAGTTGCTTTCGTTGCCGCGCAACCGAAGGGTCGATGTCGTATTTTTTATCGGCGCGATCCACCGCAGCGAAGACGGCCTGCATGCTGTAGTAATCTTCCTGGCTGATCGGATCAAACTTGTGATTGTGGCATTGTGCGCACTGCACAGTGAGACTGTTGAAAGCCTGCATGGTGGTCGCCACCATGTCGTCGCGATCGAGATGTCTCGCTACCATCCCATCCATCTTCGTTTCCGGAACCTCGGCGTGTCCGATCAGGTCCCAAGGCCCTGCTGAAATAAACCCAAGTGCTTCGAAACCGTCTCGTGTGTTAGGAAATAACACATCGCCGGCGAGTTGCTCCTGCACAAAGCGGGAATACGACTTGTCCTCGTTGAAGCTGCGAATGATGTAGTCGCGGAAGGGCCAGGCGTTGGGTCGAGGCTGATCCTTGTCGTAACCATGTGTCTCCCCATAGTGAACCACGTCGAGCCAGTGGCGAGCCCATCGCTCCCCGTATTGAGGTGACGCTAGAAGTCGGTCGACCAGTTTTTCGTAAGCTTTGAGATCCTTGTCGGCCGCGAAGGCCTGAATCTCGTCGGGACGGGGGGGCAATCCTATGAGATCAAAATACACGCGCCGAATCAGCGTTTGCCGGTCGGCTTCCGGTGACTGACGCAGTCCTTTCTCAGCGAGTTTTGTCAGGATGAAAGCGTCCACCGAATTCGCAACCCGGGCTCGCGAGGGAGCGACGGGTGGCACTCCTGGCCTGGAAAGAGGTGTGAGCGACCACCAATGGGATGGGGCCTTCACTTTCCCGGTTTCTGGCGCGATCTCTCCTCCTGCCAGTAGAGAGGCCGATGTTCCCATCGCCAAAATGACTAGGATCGCTGAGTGCGCCAGATGGCTGCACCGGGGTTTTTCATGCGTGTTCGTTGCAATCAAGTGAGTGCCTTTCGCCAGATGCCAATAGAGCTGACCTGCGAGGATGACCATCACAGCATGCCGCATCCAGTGCCCTACACAAGATCAAAGTCCTCTCTGAGGAGGTAAGAAACTCACTTGCGCAGAGGCGCCAATCCTCTTCCGTGCTACGCCTGCGTGCCGTTCAACGCGAAGTCAAAAATGTGAAAGTTGCGGACATCTGCGCGTGCGCGTGCTGCATAGTCTGGCTTGAGGGGGCGGCTAAAGATGAAGGGAACCATCTCCTCATACCGCCCGCCATGGGAGCGCAGCCCACTCTTCAGCGCCTTCAGATCGTGATACTCGGGTGTGCGTCCGAGCACGCAGTCGCGTCCGGCACACACCACGATGTCTCCCATCCGGTCCTCCGGCAGCTGCATGAGGCGTGCGGCCGTGTGGCGATCGTAAGCCTCCGTGATTCCGGGCTGAGCGATGAGCCATGCCAGAATGCCGTTGAGTGTGAATCGCCCGGTGTG
>CAMAVD010000001.1 GCA_945861575.1 Akkermansia muciniphila | reverse complement strand
GGATCTATCCTGTGCGCCATCGGGATCAAATTGTGCGTTGGATTCAGATTTATGCCTGTTACGATCTCCTGTGAGCTCGATCGCACCTGACTCCACCCCTCAGCGTCTACTGACGGTGCAGGACTACGACCTGGACGCCACTCTGGCCTCCGGGCAGGCCTTCGGGTGGACGCGTCACCGAAATGGTTGGACCGGCGCCATAGGGAATCGTTGGGTTTCTCTCTCTGCCTCGCCAGGCGGGATCGCTGTGCGGACCGCATCGGATCCAGGCGATTGGGCTTGGCTCCTCCATTACCTCCAGGCAGAAGTCGTGCTTCAGCCGATCCTCGATACGTTTCCAAAAGATCCGGCGATGACTGACAGCATCGCGGACTGCCGTGGGCTTCGGCTCCTTCGTCAAGATCCCTGGGAATGCTTGGCATCCTTTATCCTGTCCTCGACCAAGCAAATCCTTCAAATCCAACAGATCTGCGCCCTGCTTCGTGAGCGCTTTGGCCGACCACTCGTTGTGCCTGACGGCGAGGTCTCCCGCAATTCCTTTCCCTCAGCGGCTGCGATCGCGGCGTCGAGCGAGACCGAGCTGAGAGCCTGCAAGATGGGCTTTCGTGCCCCCAGCCTCCTTCAAGCAGCCCAGGCGGTTAGTGAAGGGCGATTGGCTTTGGAGGCTCTGCAAGGCCAGACTCTCGAACAAGCACGGGAGTCCCTCTGCTCCCTTCGTGGAGTTGGCCCAAAGATTGCGAACTGCGTTCTGCTCTTCGCCTATGGCTTTCCAGGTGCATTTCCAGTGGATGTCTGGGTACTTCGCGCTCTGCGTGAGCTCTACTTCCCCCGCCGTCACCCCTCCGCACAAAGGCTAGAGCGTTTCGTCAGGACCCATTTCGGGCCTAACGCCGGCTACGCACAGCAATACCTCTTTCACTTCATCCGCCAGCGCGAAGGTCGAGTCGCCAAGACCGAATCGCCCTCGCAGAGCAGATCTAGCCTATGAACCTCTCCGTCCTCTTCACGCCCAGCGAGTTCGCCGCACTTTCTGAACGTCGACTCGAATCCACAGCCTGTGTGGTGTTCGATATTCTGAGAGCAACGAGCACGCTGGTGACAGCTCTTGCTCACGGGGCCGAATCGATCCTTCCGGTGGTGGACATCCCGCAGGCCCTGGAAGCGAGAGCCCTAGATTCCTCCCTCCTCCTCGCGGGAGAGCGTGGCGGGGAGCGTATCAAAAAGGCGCTCACGGGCAGCATCGACTTTGATCTAGGAAACTCGCCCAGGGAGTTTACCGAGGCACGGGTCAAGAACAGGAGGATCGCCATGACGACAACCAATGGCACGCGCGCGCTGAAAGCCTGCCAGGGTGCTGCTGCGGTCCTGGCTTGCAGCTTTCTCAACCTCAGCGCGACCGCTCGATATTTACAGAACCTGTCCGTCGACCACGTCATCCTAGTGTGCGCAGGCACTGGCGAGAACGGGGCCTCGGAGGACACACTCGGTGCCGGCGCCCTGTGTCGCAGACTGGAAGCCCTGGGTAAGGTTGTTCCAGCCGATGACTCGGTTTGGATGGCCGCTTCTCTCTACGATCTCGTTGCGCCCAAACTAGTCCAGGCGCTAGCTCGCTCGCAGAACGGCCGTCGACTCACCGCCCTGCCAGACCTTGCTGCGGATGTGGAAGGCTGCGCGGCCACCGACCTGTACAACCTCGTAGCATCCACCGACCCCGACGGCCGACTCAGGACGGTTGTTCCCTTGTAATTCCTGCCCGCCTCCACTAAGGTGTGCTCTCAATAGCCAATCCGGGTCTTGGCGTGTCCACCGCTGAGATCCTTTCCGCTGTGCCCAGGGGAAACCAAGGAGGGCCAGAATCGGTATCACGCGTCATGAAAACGCAGACAATTCGCACACCCAATCCCTGGGGCAACTCCCACATAAGAAGTTCCTTATCACTATTTTGGATCAGCTTAACCCTAACCCTCCTCGCTCCATTTGGAGCCCAAGCTGCTCCCGAAGCTATCGCCGCAACGACACAGGACCAGATCCGGGCTCTGCACGACGACAAGACGCGCCGGACACCCCTGGAGCGTAAACTGGACTCACAGCTGATTTATGCCTGCCGGCAAAATCGAGGGGAGGCCACAGCGGCAGGAGCCAGCCATCTTCGTCCAAGCCTGGGTCGGCGAGAAGTCGACCGGGTGTTGGTAGATCTCAAGGCCGAAGTGGGACCAGAACTCCTGCGAGAAATCGAGCGACGAGGGGGGCGGATCGTCAACAGCTTCCCTCAACACAGCTGCCTGCGTGCCTGGCTCCCACTGAATGCCGTTGAACCTCTGGCCGCCAATGCCGCAGTGCGAAGGATACGCCCAGCAGAGGAGGCGATGACCCATTCTGGAAATGTGGTCTCGGAAGGGGACATCACCCACCAGGCATCGTTTGCCAGAGACAGCTATGCCGCCTACGGCCAAGGCGTGAAGATCGGCGTCCTCTCGGACAGCGTGGACCACTTGGCAGCCTCTCAGGCGAAGGGAGAACTGCCCTTGGATCTGACCGTGCTACCGGGGCAAGCGGGCGTTGGTTCGGGAGAGGGTACAGCCATGCTCGAACTTATTCACGACCTAGCCCCGGAGTCCCAACTCTATTTTGCCAGCGCCTTTAGCGGTCCAGCCTCCTTCGCCGAGAATATCCGGGCGCTCTATGCTGCCGGCTGTCGCATCATTGTCGACGACGTGATCTACTTCAGTGAATCGCCTTTCCAAGACGGCGTCATCGCTCAGGCCGTCAACGAGGTCTCAGCAGGCGGTGCCCTCTTCTTCTCCTCCGCCGGGAACGGAGGGAACCTAAGCGATGGAACCTCCAGCGTCTGGGAAGGCGATTTCAGGGACGGCGGGGCGGCCACGCTCGGACGAGGCGGCAGGCTGCATGACTTTGGAGGATCCGTTCTCAACACCTTGAACACAGGCGGCGGCACTCGGCGAATCGATCTCTTCTGGGCCGATCCCCTCGGCAAGGCCGCCAACGACTACGATGTCCATGTGCTGGACGAGTTAGGGAACGTCGTCGCCAGCTCCACGAATATCCAGAACGGCAACGACGACCCCTACGAGAGCATCAATCAAGTGAGTCCCGGCCAGCGGGTTGTTATCGTGAAGTTTTCTGGGGCCAACCGATTCCTCTGGATGGGAGCCGGCCGAATGAAACTGAGCCTCGCCACCCAAGGAACCGTCAGGGGACACAATGCCTCGGGTGCAACCAACGCGTTTTCCGTGGCAGCGAGCTGGGTCAAGTCCCCGGCGGTTGCCTTCACAGGAGGTAGCGCGAACCCTGTGGAGCTTTTCAGCGCGGGAGGACCACGCCGTATTTTCTTCAGCCCCGATGGAACTCCGTTAACGGCTGGCAACTTCACGAGCACCGGCGGACGCGTACTCCAAAAGCCCGACATCACAGCGGCAGATGGAGCGTCGACGAGCGTGCCAGGCTTTGCCCCATTCTTCGGAACTTCGGCGGCCGCTCCTCATGCGGCGGCCATAGCCTCCATGCTCTGGTCCTTCAATCCCTCGCTCAACCCGGCACAGATTCGAACCTTGCTCATGAGCACGGCCTTGGACATCGAAGCCCCCGGCTTCGACGCAGATTCGGGAGCAGGGATCCTGATGGCCTCAGCCGCAATTGAAGCGGCCCCCACTCCCCCTCCGCGCCTACTTCTAAGCTCCGCCACCGTCGGAGGAGGCAATGGGAACACTTCCCTGGATGCAAATGAATGTGCCCAGGTCTTTGTGACACTCCGGAATCGAATAACGGCGTCGGGACCTACCGCCACAAATGTGTCGGCGACGCTCCGCAGTCTGGTTCCCTACGTGGTGGCAGACCCCACGCCGTTGCCGTTTCCAAACATCGTCGCGGGCGGTTTCGCGAGCAACAGCCTGCCGTTCCTCGTCAGTATCGAACCTTCCTTCGTCTGCAACCAAACGGTGCAGATGGAGCTGGTGATCCTCAGCAGCAACGGAGGCACCGTCACCCAACAACTCCTGCTTCCTGTCACGCCGCCCGGCGTGGCCGCTCCCCTGACTTTTGAAGCCGCTCAAGTCCCGATGGCGGTGCCGGATCTCGCAACGGTGGAGAGTGGTGTTTCGGTGTCAGGCGTGAGTTTGCCCCTGGCTGAGATCTCGGTCTCGGTGCATCTCCTCCACAACTATGTCTCGGATCTAAACCTGACTCTGGTGAGTCCGGACGGCACGGAGGTCGCTCTATCCACCCGGAATGGAAATGATGGTGACAACTATGGGTTGAGCTGCGGGGTTCCAACAGTGTTTGACGACAATTCGACCCATCTCCTGGCGCTAGGTTCGGCACCATTCTCAGGCCCCATCCGTCCTCAAGAGTCGTCTGCTCTTTTCAAAGGGCGGGAGGGGAGCCAAGTGAACGGAGTCTGGAAATTGCGTGTGGCGGATGTGGCGGAACCGGATGCAGGCATCCTGCAATGCTGGTCACTGGCGCTGTCAACCATCGCTTGCCAGGATGGCGGAGGGGTGTGCTTCGAGCCTCCGCGCGTCGTCTCCCAGCCCCGATCCATCACGGTGACCAACGGGGGCAGAGCTCAGTTCCAAGTGAGCGTGGTCGGAACGGCTCCGCTCACTTTCCAATGGATAAAATCTGGCACGAATACGATCGCTGGAGCCACGAGTGCTCTCCTGCAAATTGACTCGGTCAGCCCAGGCGATGCTGGCCTCTACACGGTGGAGATCGTGAATCGTTACGGCAGAGCCCTCAGCGAGGCTGTGAGCCTGAACATCCTCCTTCCTCCCTCGATTCTGACAGAACCAGCCAGCCTGGTCGTGACCAACGGGGACGCCGCCAGTTTCTCAGTGATCGCCCTCGGGAGCAGCCCTCTCTCCTATCAGTGGTTCCAGAACGGCTCCACTCCGCTGGCAAACGAGACAAATGCGAACCTGCAAATCCCGACCACCTCCCCTGCGTTGGCAGGCACCTATCGCGTTCAGGTGACCACTCCCTATGGCAGCGTGTCCAGCATCACGGCCAGCCTAGCCGTGGTCTCTCCTCCTGCTCTCACTGAGCAACCGCTGGGAGTGAGCACCAATCAAGGGGCTACGGTTGTCTTCAGGGCCTCCGCCACCGGGACTGCCCCGCTGAGTTATCAGTGGCGCTTCAATGAAAGCACTACGCTCGCAGGAGCCACGAACACGATCCTGACACTCAGCAGCGTCGGGGCCGCTCAGAACGGCACCTACCAACTCGTCGTGACCAGCCCGTATGGGCAGGCCCTCAGCACGCCAGCGAGCTTAGAGGTCCTCATCCCCAATGATCCGCCTAGCGTCACGCTGAACTCCCCTCTGGCCGGACAAACCTATGCGTCCTCAAATCTTCCGGTAGTGTTTCAAGCCATCGCCACCGACCCAGACGGCACCGTCGTGTCCGTCGAATTCTTCTCGGACGATCTGCCTTTAACCAAACTTTTGTCACCCCCCTACTCGCTCGCCTGGAACGAGCCCACGGCCGGACCACGCCGACTCAAGGCGATCGCCACGGACAATCTGGGCTCTCAGGCCACCTCGGCGGTCGTGCAGATCAGCGTAATACTCCCCACCCCGGGCACTGTTTTCCTGGTCTCCACCGGCGCTGTCTGGCGCTATCTGGACACAGGCATCTACCCCGGCACACACTGGAACCAGCCAGTGTTTGATGACAGCGCTTGGGCCCAGGGCCGCGCCGAACTCGGCTACGGCGACGCAGTGGACAACCGACCCGAAGCCACCCTGCTCCAGTTTGGCAGCGACCCCAACAACCGTGTCATCTCCTACTACTTCAGGCGTTCCTTCGATGTTTCCGATCCAACCGCTTATACAAATCTGCAAGTTCGACTGATGCGCGATGACGGAGGCGCGGTGTATCTAAACGGCATCGAGGTGTTTAGAAGCAATCTTCCCGATGGACCTCTCCTCAGCAACACACTGGCCTCCGCGAGTGTGGGGGGGAACGCCGAATCCAACTTCTTTTCCACCAATGTCAGCCCCACTCGGCTTCTGTCCGGACGGAACTGGGTGGCCGTCGAAATTCATCAAGTCACCACCAATTCCTCTGACATCAGTTTCGATCTCGAACTCCGAGGGTCACGCGTTATGGGACCTCGCTTCCTCACCGAGCCGGAGAGCCTGACGTTAAACGCCGGACAAACTGCCGGGTTCGCGGCACTGGTGGCAGGACCACCCCCTTTGAACTTCCAATGGTTTTTCAATCGAACCAACCCGATCGCAGGAGCCCTTGCAGAGCAACTGGAAATCGAGGGTGTTCAGCTCTCCCAGGCAGGGACCTATAGCCTCGTGGCATCAAATGCCTTCGGAACTTCCACCAGCTCTCCCGCACTGCTGACCGTGATCCCTCCTCCCACCAATCACCCTCCGTTGATCGCATGGGTGAGCCCCACAAACGGAACCGTTCTCACCCCGACCGGCCTCCCCCTAACGCTCCGGGTCACAGCATCGGATCCAGAGAACAAGGCCTTGACCGTGGACTTCCAGGTCGATGGTCAGCATTTGACAACTCTCATTGCGCCTCCCTTCGAGTTCCTCTGGGCAGACGCTGCGGTGGGCACGCATCTACTTTCGGCCACCGCGACGGACGACAAGGGCATCTCCACAACCTCGGCGGTGGTGCTGGTCCGAATCGAAGCACCGGAGCCGACTTTGATTCCATTGGTCAGCTCAGGGGCTGTTTGGAGCTACGAGGACACCGGAAAAGACCTAGGAACGAACTGGGTCGAAGCGAGCTACGACGATTCCTCCTGGAAAACGGGCGCGGCCGAGCTCGGGTATGGAGATCCGGCGGACACGCAGCCAGAAACGACGGTCATTAGCTTTGGTCCTTCCTCGACCAGCAAGTTCCCCACGGCCTATTTCCGGAAGAGCTTCCTCCTGGCGAGTCCCGAATCCATTTCAGTCCTGCGCTTCAGGCTGCTGCGCGATGACGGGGCCGTGGTCTTCCTCAATGGGGTCGAACAGTTCCGCGACAACATGGGCGACGGAACCATCCGCTACACCAATCTTGCTCTCACCGCCATCAATGGAGCGGCCGAGACGAATTTCACCGCCCAATTCGTCACCAACGCCCCGCTGAGAAGAGGAACGAATGTTCTCGCCGTGGAGATTCACCAGTCGGCCCGAGACAGCAGTGACCTCAGCTTCGATCTGGCTCTTGAGGGTCTCGAAGTCCCCAGCCCTACGGAAAACCAGCCGCCCTCGGTCTCCATCTCAAGTCCGACCGAGGGAGACCTGGTGGAGTTCGGAAAAAGTTTAGCTCTCACGGCCTCAGCATCTGACAAGGACGGCCAGGTTGTGGCGGTAGACTTCTTCGACGGCACCGCTCGTCTGGCCAGCGACACCTCAAGCCCTTACCAGTTCAATTGGCAGGGAGCAGCCTTGGGTGAGCATTTGCTCACGGCGCGTGCGACCGACAACCTGGGCCTGGTGACGCCCTCATCGCCCGTGAGAATGCGTGTCGTGGTGCCCACCCGAATCGATATCAACCTCGTCTCCACTGGCTCCGTCTGGAAGTATAACGATCGAGGGATCAATCTGGGGAACAACTGGAGAAAGACGGATTTCGTCGACAGCTCCTGGGCCTCAGGGAAAGCCGTTCTCGGTTTCGGCAACGCGGTCAAAGGCAGGCCGGAAGCAACAGTGCTGAACCCAGGTTCAGCCCAAAATCCCACCCCTACCTTCTACTTCCGCCAGACCTTTGTAGTGACCAATCTATCGATGATAGGAAGCTTGGAACTGCGCCTGCTTCGCGACGATGGAGCGGCGGTTTACATCAACAACACTCGGGTCCTGCGTGACAATCTCTCGGGCGGAGGAAACCCTGGCTTTACAACGCTGGCGTCGGAGCCCGTGACCGGCGCAAGCGAGACACGTTACCTGACCAACCACATCAGCCTCGCCACCCTCTCGGCCATACTCACCCAGGGAACAAACGTGATAGGAGTTGAGGTGCATCAGGCCAACCCGAGTGGCGAGGATCTGGCCTTCGACCTCGGATTGGCGGCTCTGCTAAACTCCCCTCCCCTCATTCTGACGCAACCCTCGGATCTCACCATCACGAACGGTGGGAACGCCAGCATGAAGGTCCTCGCAATAGGCACCGGCACGCTGAGCTACCAATGGTTCTTTCAAACCAACACGCTTCTTCAGGGAGCGACCACCGCAGAGCTGGCACTCACCAAAGCGGGCACCAATCGAGCGGGCACCTATTCCGTAGTCGTGCGGAACAACTTTGGTACCAATCGCAGCCGTGAGGCGCGACTCGAGGTCCTCTATAACGAACCGCCAACGGTGTCGTTGCTCTCGCCCACCAATGGAGCGAGCTTCCTCGAAGGAGCCGTCATCCCTCTTTCCGCCGCTGCCGCAGACCGCGAAGGGCCCGTCGCATTCGTCTCGTTCTACGACGGAACCCAAGAGCTCGCACGCCTCTCCAACAGTCCCTACGTGTTTGATTGGACCACGGCGAGCCTAGGAACACATACCCTACGTGCTGTCGCTGTGGACAACCAAGGAGCAACCAATACCACGAGTTCAGCAGCCATCGTGGTTTTCCCTCCACTCCCACCGCCCAGTCAGAGTGTGAGCCTGATCTCAACAGGCGCGGTTTGGAGATATCTGGATGATGCTTCGAACCAGGAAACCGCCTGGCAAAAGGCCTCCTTCGACGACAGCGCCTGGAAGTCAGGCCCCGCGGAGCTGGGTTTCGGTGATGCAGGTGAGGGTCGGCCAGAGGCCACCCAACTGCTCCCCGGTGCCATGGGTAGCAGAACCACAACGTTCTATTTCCGTCGCAGCTTCACGGTCGACAGTCTCGCCTCACTCACGCAGCTCACGGTGAGGCTCCTGCGCGATGACGGAGGGATCGTTTACCTCAACGGGGTAGAGATCTTTCGTAGCAATCTGCCCACGGGGGCGGTGACCTTCGCGACGCCAGCTAGCTCGGTTGTCGACAAGCAGTTCGAAACCATATTCTACCCAACAAACGTACCCCTGTCCTTGCTCAAGCCTGGTCAGAATCTCGTAGCCGTAGAAGTGCACCAGGCCAATCGAAGCAGCACAGACATCAGCTTTGACCTCACGCTTGAGGCCCAGCAACTGGCCGCTCCGATCATCCTGACCCAGCCCGAGGATCAGACCGTAACGGAGGGTAGCAAGGCCCGATTCGAGGTCACCGCGACAGGGGCCGCCCCTTTGAGATTCCAGTGGTTCTTGAACGGCTTAAGTCCGATAAGCGGAGGCACGAACGCTGTGCTAGAGATCGCCTCCGCACGTGCGCCCAACGAGGGCAGCTACTCCGTGGAGATCTCCAACTCATTGGGAGAGGCTCTCAGCAGATCGGCATTACTCAAAGTGGTCAGTGTGCCAAAAATCCTCGTGCAGCCAGCAGACCAGACCGCAGCCATAGGCGAGTTTGCGGAATTCCAAGTCAGCGCAACCGGGACGCCGCCGATCCATTACCAATGGCTTTTCAACAAGGAACCGATGAACACTCGCACCAATGAACTCCTCCGCATTTCGCCCATAGGACTCTCTGATGCCGGAGACTATCAGGTTCTAGTTTCCAACTCGGCCGGAGCTGTGACGAGCCGGGTCGCAACCCTCACAGTCCCTTCCGTCGAGGTTCCTGTAAAGTTCGTCAACTCATCCCAAACTCTGAGTGTCCTAGCAGGGGAGCCTGCCACATTCTCAGCGGTCGCTTCGGGATCAGGGCCGATCGCTTACCAGTGGCTCTTCAACACCACCAACCCGATCGCGGGCGCCACGGACTCCAGCTATCAGATCCCGGCAGCAACGCCCCAGGAGATGGGCCTCTACTCCGCAAGAGCGGCCAACGGCTTCAGCGCAGCGACGAGCGCACCTGTAGAGCTCCGGGTACTGGTCCGGCCAAGTATCACCGAGATCACCTCAGCACCGCTAGGCAATGTAAAACTCACCTTCACCACGCTCAGTCGGCTGCGATACACGGTGGAGTACTCGCAAACACTGACTCCTACGAATTGGCTCGCTGTGCCTGGGGCTGTTCAGCTGAAAGGTACAGGAACGGGGGTAACCGTCGGCGATCCGACATCCAATCCAAACTACCGATTCTACCGCATCTGCGTGGAGTAGAATGGATGACCCGGAACCAATTTTCCAACGACTCATCACTGCCGCCAAGACGGGTCGGCCGGTGCTGTTGAAAAGGGGGCTTCCGATGCGTATGGAAGATCGGTGGCATAAAAAGGGCGGAGCCTGCAGACCCAGGCTCCGCCTCACATCGTTTCCGCTCGGCGATTAAGCCAAGGCGGCATCCACTGCAAACCAAGCAAATCAGTAACGATCGCGCCGACTGCCGCGATCACCACGATCACCGCGGTCACCCCCACGATTGCCGCCGCGATCGCCACCGCGGTCACCGAAATCGCGACGAGGCCCACGCCCACCACCACCACCGCCGCCGCCACCACCTGGAGGACGATCCTCTTTAGGACGAGCGAGGTTCACGGTAAGATTGCGTCCGCCCAACGGCGCCCCATGCAACGCCTGGATGGCCTTTTCGGCCTCTTCGGGCGTGCTCATGGTCACGAAGCCAAACCCACGGGGACGACCCGTAATGCGGTCGACCATCAGGTTCGTTTCCACAACCGTACCGTGCGCGCCGAACGCGTCTTGGAGTTCGTTCTCAGTCGTATTGAATGAGAGATTTCCTACGAATAGTTTCGAGCTCATTTGTGCTGCTACAAGGGTCCTGGCAGGGCTGCTGCCACAGCCCACACCGGCCCCGACCATCGGGTTTCTGATCCTTAACGAAACGGGTCGACTAGGGATCAACCGGACGCTGTAGACAGCCTGTCCATCAGACGAGTCCCACCCTGCACTTTTTCGAAACTTTGGCAAGTCAGGGGTGAGAAATAATACCGGTAAAATTGGGCAACCCTTGAAGGTGAAACCGGTAATTTTTACCCAACCAAAGTACGGCCTGGACCTTGCTATGCAGAGGTGTGTATCTGGAATTCTATGGTCTGACGGAACCTCCGTTCAGCATCACACCTAATCCAAGATTCCTATTTTACAGCCCACGACATCGAGAGGCCTTTAACCACTTGCTGTATGGAATCCGGGAGCGCAAGGGCTTTATCCAGCTCACGGGGGAAGTGGGCGCAGGAAAGACCACTCTTTGCCGCGCTCTCTTGGAGACACTAGGAAAAAATTACTCCACGGCCCTCATCCTAAACCCTGTTCTCGACAACGGGGAACTCGTCCGGGCTGTCGCAATTGAATTCGGACTTCAGGTCAAGGGAATGGAACGTCTGGAGGTGCTCGCCGAAATCAATCGTTTCCTGCTCAGGGAGGCGGACACCGACCGCGATGTCGTCCTGGTCATCGACGAAGCCCAGAATCTGAGCTCCGAGTCGCTGGAACAAATCCGCCTCCTCAGCAATCTCGAAACGAATGACCGTAAGCTGCTTCAGATTGTCCTCATGGGGCAGCCCGAGCTGCGAGATCGACTCGAGGATTATTCGCTGCGTCAACTGCGGCAACGCATCACAGTTCGCTATCATCTCACCCCGCTCAGCCGCAAAGAGATTTCCCAATATGTCCAACACCGACTCACCGTTTCCGGGGCTCGAGGCGTGCCCTCGTTCACCGGCCCAGCTCTCTGGCGTGTTTACTCCTATTCGAAGGGGATTCCCCGGCTGGTCAACGCGCTGTGTGATAAATGCCTGCTCGCAGGCTTTGTGCGGCGGGCGGATCAAATTGACTTTGGAACGGTCGGACGAGCCATAAACGAACTCGAAGGAAATCTCAGCATCTAGCATATGAGTCTCATCAACGACGCGCTCAAAAGGGCGAACGAGCACAAACCGAAGCAGAACTCACCGACAGAGATCAGCGCAGAACTTCAAGCGGTCACCACCCCCTTGGATCAGGCAAAGCTCTGGCCAATCGGGCTTTTCGCCGCCTGTCTGGTTGGTTCGCTCTGGTGTGCCTGGATGTGGTGGCATGGTGCCGGGACTGAGACCGCCACCGACATGATCGACGGCCCGACGGAAGTAGCAGCTCGCAGCCCCACGAGCCCGGAGACTTCGCCCGCGATGCCTGAGGCGGACTCGGAAAACTACGCTGTTCAGGATCTCCCGAAGATCGCTCGGCCAGCCCCCGCTCCGCTTCCGCCTCCCCCGGCCGCGAGCAGCGCACGCTTCACGGCCCCTCCGCCCGCCTTACCAGCAGCCCCCACGGCACCGGCAGTCGCTCTCACACGAACTCTGCCCACTGTCCAGGCTGCCACGACGCAAACGCCGCCCCCTCCCCTGGCCGCCGCTCCGGCGCAGACAACCTTCCCTGCCCTGGCTCTCCAAGGAATCTACTACCGCCCTACACGACCAGCGGCCGTGATCAACGCCCGGACTGTCTATGTGGGGGATCGGGTGGCGAACGCCAAGATCCTCGCCATTGATCGGCATGAAGTCACCGTCCAGTGGAAATCGGAGGTCCGTGTGTTAGCCTTTAAGTAGCTAATGAAAAACTATTTACGAACGAATCCATGAAAACTTTTCGCCCGTCTCTACGGGAACCGATTGCTCCCCAGAGAGGCCGAGCGAAAAACCAGTTGTCACGTGTAACTCCCATGCTACATTCACGACACTATCTAAAGACGAAACCGGGTATGAGCACTAATCCTACTGGTGGCGGCCATGATAATGATGTCGTACGTAACTCATCGCTCTATCGAGAGTTTCAGGCAGAGCGTGATGAAATCCTCCGTCATAAATGGATTGAATCGGAAAAGGCAGGCCATGATATCGGCTTCGAGCGAGCGTTGACAGACTGGATCGTGAGACACCGGTCCAAGTGGCGCCGATCGAGGCAGATGCTCCTGGCACAAATGGCGACCAGCGCCTAGCACCTCTTGATTTTGCTCAGGTTTCGTTCCTTTAAGGCAGGCCTGTGAGCCTCCAAGGCAACGATGATCGATTACATAGGCAGTTCAATGCCCGCGGAACCGCACCCATGTACTTGGGGGCGGTGTTTTTGTTTTCGCCGGACCCCTGGTTTGCTGTTTCGTTCCCTATCCCTCTCAACCCGCCCTCCCCACCATGCGCCAACCTAGTGTCATTCTGAGCACCAATGCACTCCATCGAGCGCTGGCCCGTATGGCCCACGAAATCGCGGAGAGGAACGAGGACAGCCAGCAAGTGGTGCTGGTCGGAATTCCAAGGGGTGGCCTGCGTCTCACCACCCGACTAGCGAAGCTGTTGGAGGAAATCTGGGAGCATCCGGTTCCCACGGGCAGCATCGACGTCAGCATGCACCGGGACGACCTGGAACACCAACCGACACCCGAAGTGCACAGCACGCATCTTCCGGGTGATATGTCAGGACGGACGGTGGTCCTCGCGGATGATGTCCTGTTCAGCGGCCGGACCGTCCGCGCAGCTCTGGACGCCCTGCATGACTTTGGTCGCCCCCGTCGAATCCAACTAGCGGTCCTGGTCGACCGCGGTCATCGAGAACTGCCAATCAAGGCGGATTTCGTCGGAAAGAATCTCCCCACCTCCCGGCAAGAACGAGTTGAGGTCCGCTTCAAGGAGGACCAAGGGGAAGACGCCGTCTATCTCCACCGCCAACAGTCATCATGAGCTGGAACCGTAAACATCTTCTCGACATCCAGTCCCTGTCTCCCCTCGAGATTCTCGCCGTACTGGACACCGCCAAGGCCTTCAAGGCGGTCGGTGAGCGCGCCATAAAGAAGGTCCCTGCGCTGCGAGGAAAGACCGTGGTGAATCTGTTCATAGAGCCGTCCACCCGCACTCGCATCAGCTTCGAACTGGCGGCCATGCGACTGACTGCAGATGTCATCAACTTCACAGCGGAGGCTTCGTCACTCAAAAAGGGAGAGAGTCTCAAAGACACAGCCCGCAATCTCGAGGCGCTCAACGCCGATATCTTCATCATCCGCCACAGCGCCACAGGGGCACCCCACTTCCTCAGCCGCTTCTTAAAAGGAAGTGTCATCAACGCGGGCGATGGTGCCCATGAGCATCCGACCCAGGCGCTGTTGGACACCTTCACCATCCGCGAGCACAAAGGCCGCATCGAAGGACTGAATGTAACGATCCTTGGAGACATTCTCTATAGCCGCGTCGCACGCTCGAACATCTGGGCCCTCACCAAACTGGGAGCCAAGGTTACACTCTGCGGTCCGAGCACGCTCGTACCTAAAGTGTTCGAGCAAATGGGCTGCACCGTGACCTACGATGTCGATGCTGCGATTGCCAATGCAGACGTCATCAACCTACTACGCATCCAGCATGAGCGCCAAAAGAAGGCCATGTTTCCAAGCATTGGAGAATACAGCAGCCTCTTTGGACTCAGCAAAGCCCGTTTCGCCCGCACCAAGAAGGATGTGCTCATCATGCATCCCGGCCCCATCAACCGAGGGGTGGAAATTAACAGCGAGGTGGCGGACTGCGACCGATCGGTCATCCTGGAGCAGGTGACCAATGGCCTCGCGGTGCGCATGGCCGTTCTCTTCCTGGTCAACGGAGGCAAAGGCCCCCAGGAAGTGGCGCACTAGAAGCCGGTCTGGCGCAGGGCTTCGTAGAGGACGATGGCAACGCAGTTGGACAGGTTCAGGGAACGCGCGTCGGCATTTTTCATAGGAATCCGGATCCACCGATCCCGAGACGCCTCCAGCAGTTTGCTCGGCAGCCCGGCCGATTCGCGTCCGAACACCAGGTAGTCCTCAAGCCCAAAGTGCACTTCCGCGTAGTGCTGCGGCCCGCCTGATTCCACAAACCAAAGCGTCGCCGACGGCTCCACTCCGACCAGAAATTCGGTCCAATTCGACCATCGTTTCCAGGTCACCTGCTGCCAGTAGTCCATGCCCGCACGCTTGAGCTGACGATCGTCCAATTGAAATCCAAACGGCTCGATGAGATGCAACTCCGTAAAGGTGGCCGCACAAAGACGTGCAATATTGCCTGTGTTCGGAGCAATCTCCGGCTCCAGCAAGACCACCTTCATTCCAAACCTTCCCCCTTCAAGTCGTCTTGAGGCTCAGGCCGCGGACGCGGATTACGTCGGTGGGAGAAGTCAGGCTTCACTTCTCCCCGACGCGGGTAAAGCACCTTCCACAGCACTAGACCGCAGGCGGGGGCGGACATCCCCGCCGTGGTCCGATTCTTCGCCTTGAGCATCGTCCGGATCTCCTCTGCGCCGAAACGTCCGTGCCCAACCTGGACCAAGGTTCCCACAATGCCCCGACACATCTTGTAGAGAAACGCATCCCCCTCAATAACGAAGGTCCAGAGAGATCCCACCCGTTTGACCTGCACACGGCGCAGCGTGCGAACGGTATTTTCGATGTGGTAACTGTGATTGGCGGCGAAGGAACGGAAGTCGTGGGTCCCCGCCAAGAGCAGCGCTGCCTCCAAAACCGGTGCGAGAACAATTGGCTTGGGCACATGCCAAGCCCGCCCAAGCAAAAGAGGGTTCATCGCTGTGTGATTCCAGACAGTGTAGCGATACTCCTTCCCGCGAGCGTCGTAGCGCGCATGGAAGGTTGAGGGCACCCGGGAGGCCGACACCACCCGGATCTCCGCAGGGAGACGGGCATTGAGGGCCAAAGGCACCTTGCGCAGGGGCAGCGTGAAGCGATCGGCGGGCAGCTCGATATGGGCTACCATGCCCATCGCATGCACGCCCGCATCCGTACGGCTCGCCCCGAGTAGGTTATGCTTCCCAGGGATCAGCGCACTCCAAGCGGCTTCGATCAGGGGCTGGACCGCCTGCCCTGTCGCCTGCGTTTGCCATCCGGCAAAGCGGGTGCCGTCGTAGGCAATCGTGAGCTTGAGCTTGAGGGTCCGCTCGTCCATGAGCTTAGGACTGGGCGTCAAGAAAGCTCTGGAGAAGAACCGCTGCCGCCATGGCGTCCACCTTCTCCTTGCGCTTATCCCGACGCACATTGGCTTCGATCATCACGCGGTTGGCCTGGGCCGAAGTGAGGCGTTCGTCCCAAGTGCGGACGGGCACCTGTGTCACAGCGCGGATCTGCGCCACAAATTCCTTCACCTTCTCGGCGGAGGGACCGTAGCTGCCATCCATATTGCGAGGCATACCCACCAGGATCAGCTCTACCTCTTTGAGTTGGATCAACTCCAGCACACGTCGCAGCGCAGGATCCAACTGCTCCGCAGGGATGAACTCGAGAGGCGTCGCGATCATTTTGAGCTCGTCGCTCACCGCCACGCCAATCCGTTTTGTTCCGTGATCCAGGGCAAGAATTCTCATGAGTTAAATCCGTTTCATCACCGCAGCGGCTGCATTGAAGGTGGCTTCGATATCCTCGGGCGAGTGAGCGGTGCTGATGAAGCCCGCCTCGAACTGGGAAGGTGCCAGATAAATCCCCGCAGACAGCATGCCATGGAAAAACTTTGCAAACCGCTCTCGATTGCTCTTCATCGCATCGGCCAGATTACGAACCGGACCCTCCACAAAGTAGCCGCAGAACATGGATCCAATGCGATTAAAAGTCACGGGCACCCCGGAATGCTCAGACGCCCAGCGCATCCCCGCCTCCAATTGCGCCCCCCGCGACTCCAACGCGTCGTAGCAACCCCCGTGCTCCAATTCTTCGAGAGCGGCGATGCCCGCAGCCATCGCCAATGGATTGCCGCTCAGTGTGCCCGCCTGATAAACGGGACCGAGCGGGGCCAGAAAATCCATGATGTCGGACCGACCGCCAAACGCCCCCACCGGAAGGCCACCGCCTATGATCTTGCCGAAGCAGGAAAGATCGGGGGTGATTCCGAAGTGATCCTGAGCCCCTCCCATCCCGAGACGGAACCCGGTCATCACTTCGTCGAAGATAAGAATCGCCCCCTCCCGGGCCGTTATCTCTCGCAACGCCTCCAGATATCCTGGCTCCGGAAGATAAAGACCAGCATTGGCAGGCACGGGCTCCAGGATGATCGCCGCAATCTCGCCCGGATGGGCCGCGAACGCGGCACGCACGGACTCGATATCATTGAAGGGCAACACAATCGTCAGACTTGAAAGTGCGACAGGAACCCCGGCGCTATCAGGCTGCCCGAGTGTGAGCGCACCAGAGCCGGCCTTCACGAGAAGGGAATCCACGTGCCCATGATAGCATCCCTCGAACTTGATCAGCTTGTCGCGCCCCGTAAAACCCCTGGCGAGCCGGATGGCGGACATGGTGGCCTCCGTTCCCGAATTGCAGAGACGAACCTTCTGCATGCTGGGAACCTCGCGCCAGATGAGCTCAGCCATTTTCACCTCCAGGGGGTTAGGAATGCCAAAACTCGTGCCGTGCTCTGCAGCAGCCTGGATCGCTTTGATAATCTTGGGGTGAGCGTGGCCCAGAATAGCGGGTCCCCACGTCCCCACGTAGTCCAGAAGTTCATTCCCGTCCACGTCCCACACCCGGCAGCCCAATGCACGGTCGACGAAGAAGGGCTGACCTCCTACTCCGCGAAAGGCGCGCACGGGGGAATTGACCCCGCCAGGAATATATTTAAGGGCCTCAGCGAACAAAGCTTGGGATCGTGTCGGTGCTTTCATCTCTGCGCTTCAGAGTGACGGTCAACCCAACACCCGATCAAGCGGCAAGTTTTGCTTGTGCGTTCGCTCCCGAGCCAGTAGCACCCTGGGTGACATGAGTTCTCAGTACAGCCCCATCCTGATCGCGCGCGGAGATGCCGACTGCTTTCTCCTTCCCTCCATGGCCAATCGGCACGGACTCATCGCCGGAGCCACGGGCACGGGCAAGACCGTCACCCTCCAAACCCTCGCCGAAAGCTTCAGTGCAATTGGAGTCCCCGTCTTCCTGGCGGACATCAAAGGGGATCTGACAGGGATCAGTCAGCCCGGAGCCACCAACCCAAAGGTCCTGGACCGGGTCCGTCAGCTCAAGCTGGAGGACTTCGGACCCATCGCCTGCCCCGTCACTCTCTGGGACGTCTTCGGGGCACAGGGCCATCCAGTCCGCGCCACGATTTCCGAGATGGGCCCCCTCCTGCTCTCCCGACTGCTCCAACTCAACGAGACCCAGGAGGGCGTTCTTCACCTGGTCTTCAAAATCGCTGACGAAAACGGGCTGCTGCTCCTCGATCTCAAGGACCTTCGCTCGATGCTCCAATACCTGGGCGACAATGCATCGGAGTTCACGACCCAGTATGGAAGAATCTCGGCAGCGAGCATCGGCACCATGCAGCGGAGCCTGATGATGCTGGAGCAGCAGGGCGCGGAGAAGTTCTTTGCCGAACCCGCTCTAAATCTTGATGACCTCCTGCAGACCGACTCTCAAGGACGTGGCGTGGTCAACATCGTCGCGGCCGACAAACTCATGCAGTCGCCCCGTGTCTACGCCACCTTCCTTCTCTGGCTGCTATCCGAGCTCTTCGAAAACCTTCCCGAGGTGGGCGACGTGCAGAAGCCAAAGCTGGTGTTCTTCTTCGACGAAGCCCATCTGCTCTTCAACGAGATTCCAGCCCCCCTCTTGGAAAAAATCGAACAGGTCGTGCGCCTGGTCCGCTCCAAGGGCGTGGGCATCTACTTCGTCACCCAAAACCCCTGCGACATCCCCGACCAGGTGCTCGGCCAACTCGGCAACCGAGTGCAGCACGCGCTGCGCGCCTTCACCCCTCGCGACCAAAAAGCCGTCAAGGCCGCCGCAGAAACCTTTCGGGTAAATCCTTCCCTGGATACGGAAACGGTGCTGACGGAACTCGGCGTGGGGGAGGCCCTCGTGTCCTTCCTCGATGAACGCGGCCAGCCGTCCATCGTTCAGCGCGCTTTTATCTGTCCCCCCAAGAGCCAGCTTGGCCCCATCACCGTCGCTCAGCGGCAGGAACTGATGCGCACATCGGTGGTCGCGGGCGTCTACGAGGCCGCGGTGGATCGGGAATCTGCCTACGAACGCTTGCAGTCCGCCCTAGGCACCCCGCCGTCCGCCTCGGCAACGAAGACGGGACAGCCCCCTACATCGCCCGAGGAAGGCGGCTTCTTCTCAAGGTTCTTCGGCGGGGGGAACGCCCCCGCTCCCATCGCACCGCTGCCCGGAACGGGCAGTGCGCGGAAGAGCAGTCGCCGCGAGTCGGAAAGCCTCATGACCGCTGCAGCCAAGAGCGCTGCACGCTCGATCGGAAGCAGCATGGGACGCGAGATCATGCGAGGGGTTTTTGGCAACGTGTTCGGCGGTGGTGGACGACGCCGCTGAACGCCGTTCTCCACTCGACCCTTGCCGCCATGAGCGACTCTCGAAAACCGATACGCCGCTGGGAGGGCGGCGCTTTCCAACCACCCACCGAGGATGAGCTCGCCGTGGAAGAGCCTTTGGAAATCCTGGTCGAGAGCCGACCTGTGAGCATCACCATGCGCACGCCAGGGCATGACGAGGAGCTTGCCGCCGGCTTTCTCATCAGCGAAGGAGTGCTGGACAGCGCAAAATCCATCGAGGCCATAAGGCCCTTTCCACGCAATGAAAAGGGCAACGCGATCAATGTCTTCCTGAAAAACTCCGAGACCATCGACTTTGCTCGCCTTACCCGCCATGTCTTCGCTTCCTCAAGCTGCGGGATCTGCGGTCGGGCTTCCATCGAGGCGATCCAAAACCGATTCCCTCCGCTCATTTCCAAGGCAGAACTCCCCGCCTCGATTCTCTTGAAACTCCCGCGGGCCATGCGCGAACATCAGACCGCGTTCGACCGCACAGGAGGTCTTCATGCAGCCGCCCTCTTCAATCTCAATGGAAAGCTGCTGGTGCTGAGGGAAGATGTGGGCCGACACAATGCGGTCGATAAAGTGATTGGACATGGCGCATTCATCCACCCCTTCCCACTGGATGAATGCGTCCTGCTCGTCAGCGGAAGGGCCTCCTTCGAGATTCTTCAAAAAGCCCTCGCCGCCCGCATCCCCATCATTGCCGCCATCTCCGCCCCTTCCAGCCTGGCCGTAGACTTCGCAGAAGCAGGCGGCCAGACACTCGTCGGCTTCCTCCGCGAGGATCGATTCAACCTCTACACTCACCCCGAGCGCATCACCACGGCCTGCGAGTGAGGGAAACGCCACCTGGCTCTTTCGAATCGGCCAGTCTTGCCGTTTTTCTATCTCACGCTGTTCCTTTTTCAGTTCAGCCGTAGTAGAGCCCCTGAGCTCCTGAGCTCCTGACCGAAAGTGGAATCAGGCTGAGCCCACGTCCACTATCCCTGCGGTTCACCGTCGCTTCACACGACTGCCAGCAGACAATCCCCAGACAATCCCGGAAGAGGCAATAAATGTAACCGCGAATGGACACGAATAGACGCGAATGCGATAAAGGCTCCTGGGTTCTGACTTCTGGATTAACGTTCAACGTCCAACGTCCAACGTCCAACGTCCAACGTCCAACGTCCAACGTCCAACGTCCAACGTCCAACGTCCAACGTTCAGCGCCGTTTGAAGAAGATGAGATGCTGCCAGGGCAACTGCCGGGAGGTTTCCACCCAATCGAGCGGGAAAGCAGCCATCTCTTTCTTCACTTGAGCCTCCGACATCTTGTGAACCGCCTTAATGGGCACGAGCCGGTCCTCGGCTCGAAACTCGACGAACGCCAGACGGCCGCCGGGCTTGAGCGCTCTCACCATCGCTTCCGTCATTTCGTAGGGATACTCGAACTCGTGATACACATCCACCATCACGATGAGATCCAGGCTGGCATCCGCTAGTTTTGGGTCCTTCTCCGCTCCGAGAACCGGAACCACATTCGTAATGCCCGCCTTGGCAAAGGCGTTGGTCATCCACTGCAGCATCTCAGGCTGGATGTCCACCGCGTGGACGCGCCCGCCCGGAAGAACTCGGGGTGCCATCCTCCGGCTCAGATAGCCCGTGCCCGCGCCGATGTCCGCCACCTGCTGCCCGGGCTTAAGAGTAAGCAATTCCACGAGCTTCGTAGTGCGTTCCTCCTGCTCCCGCTCAGCGCGTTCGAGCCATTCTGCAGCCTGATGCCCCATGACATGCGCGATCTCGCGACCCTGATAAAACTTGCCGATCCCGTTAGGATCATGATCCGCCCGCGTTTCATAGCGCGGCCCCTCGGGACGATCGGCCACCGTGGCGGCACCGGTGCGCGGTCCGCAAAGCAGGAGGCTCAAGGACGTCATCAAAATCACCAGAGGACCAGAGCCGCCGCTGAGAATCAACGGGAGGCCAGACGCTCGCAAAGCAAAGAGAGGGTAGTTTAGAAAGTGCATCACAGGGAGGGTGGGGAAATCAACGCGACTCCAGGTTTTTCCGCTGACTCTTTAGGCGCAGCGAATACAGCCCAGGGCAACAGCCAAAGGTCTCGTGAAACGCCGTGCTGAAATGACTAGCACTGGAATAGCCAACCTCGAGCGCGATGGAGGTGATCTTCAGCTTGCCCTCGAGCAGCATCGCCGCAGCCTGCTCCATCCGGAGCTGCCGCAGGTGCTGTGTCATGGTTTGCCCGATCTCCTGGGTGAACGTTCGGCTCAGATAGAACGAACTGCAACCCACGCGTCTTGCGATTTCCTCGAGGGACGGCGTGTCGGACAGATTCTCCTTCAAGATCGCGATCACCCGCCTCGCCCGATCTTGGCTGAGTCGCTTTTGCTGCTCGCAAAATAGCTCTTCCGAGGGGGGGGGCCTGAAGAAGAAGGCAGCCCCGACCTCCAGCGCCTTCGCCTGGTACCAGAGTTGTTGCGCCGCAGCATAGACGGGAGGTTTCCTGAGACTCATCACCAGAGCCTGATGATCACTGCTCAACGGGATCGACTCGGATACCGTGGAGCCGCCCGTACGAGAGGAAAGAAATGTGGCCAGTTCAGGATGAAAACTGGCCCGCGCTGCCGGCATATGCTTCTGAAGAAAATCGCGTGACAGCTCCACCGTAATGAACTGATGCCTCTCCCCGGCACGCCGCACGCCTTTAAGCCTCGCCTCCGACTGGGAATAGAAACCGGCGGTTTGGGGGGAAAACATCAGGGTATCCCGGCCAGCGCTCACCTCCCCCGTGCCCGAAAGGTTTAGACAAATCTCGACACTGTCCGGGTGGAAGCTCCGCGACCAGTCGAAGTCGGCACCCGCAGGGGCTGTAAAGTCATGCCACTCGAGACTGAAACCAGACTCCGGGAAGCTCCCGTGCAAATGCTGCCATCCCTTACCCACCGAACGCCAAGCAGGAGCTTCCGAGAATGCGCTCCCCCCCGCGAAACGGGTCGGCTTGGACGTCGAACGAGTGCGCGCGGCTTCAACCACAGAAAGGATGCCTAACATGATCCTCAGGGGATCTCAACAATGGAAGCGCGACCGCCAGCAGTTTTTCGAAGGGACACATCCGCAAGAGCGCTGCTGGACACCCCTTCTGTTGCCGCGAGCCCACGAGGTTCGAAGCGGGTAGCCCTGGCCTGAGCAAATCGATACACGGGGTTTTCCGCCAGCGAGCATGCCGACCTGTAGGGGAGGCAGCAAAGCGGATCAGAGGCGAAACGTCCTCCTGCGAGCTACCCCGCCCAGGGCGCGCCTGGGTGGGGCGATCGGACAAGCCACTAGAAGTTGATTCCGAAGATCAGTCGGGTCTCAAAAGTCTGATGCTCGCCACGGTTGATGCCACCATCACTTGGACTCCCTGCAATCTGCGGCAGCAGGGTGAGTGTCGCCCACCAGCGGGAGGATCCGTAGTGCACGTTCGGCCCTACAAACCAGCCGGTGCCCAGATGATCGCCCAGACCGGTGCCCGAGTAGACCGAATGATAGCGCCCCTCAAGACCCGCAGACCAACGCGGAGTGAATCGATAGGCAACGCCCGCTGTGAACTCCAGGACCGATTCCCTCTTGGTCTCACCATCCTCACGTTCCCACTCCTGCTCAAAACCCACGTTACCTGCGAGAACCCACCGGTCACTGAGCATCTTTGAAACAAGAACCTTGTATTCGAGTTCCTGCTCATTGCCATTGTAGGTCGGCTCGAAATAAAGTGCCAAGCCCACCGGCTTGGTATTTGGATTCAGCAGCTGGTACTTAAACTCGGAGGAAACCCCTTTGAACTCAAACGTGCTGGAGTCGGTGAAACCGGTATGCCTCGCCACTTTCTGGTCCTGGCGAAAATTGAGATACAGGGCTGCGGTAAGCTTGTCTGTGATCCCATACTCAATCTCCTCACGGAAATCCCAGATATGACGGTTGTAGTTGCGGTCTCCGCCCGGATAGCCCTGTCGATAGGTGAGCCACTGCTCAAACTCCCAGCGCCCCTTGGGCAGAACATCGGACTCGTAGACGTAGGTGAAGAAGCGCTCATCCGCCTGGGCCGTCGTCAAGCAGGCCAACAGTGAAAGCGAGCGAAGCATCCATTTGATATTCATGTGGGACAGATCCTCCACAGAACCCCTACCCCGCGCTTCCGTATCCTTGCGCTGGATTGTCGCCGGTTTGCGCAGGACTGAATATTTCAGCCCATTCAACGGTCTGAAGCATCGTAAGTGACGCGCAGGCTTGGCGCTGGCGAAAACAGTCCAATCGCCTTTCCTGCCATACACACTACCGACCGGTGGAGGAAAATGGCCCTGTGCATTCGCCTACCACCATAAGTAACACTAACCCATCAAACGTTTTGTTAATGAATAAAGCTCTGGCTGTGGCATTTACTTCACAGCCTATTTGTCAGGGAGTCTTCAGGTCTATTTTTCAAAAAAATAATTTGCGCCTCTGCGGCCTGCCAGCAAGGATTAGGGACATGAAACAGTGCTTATTGTTGTCACTTTGTCTGATGTCCGCGTCGACGTTTATGAACGCTCAGACGCCGATTGCCGATGTGCTGAAGGAGATCGACCCCGCGACCGGGAAAGCCAAGGATTCGGCGAAGGAGTTCACCGTGGTGGGAGTCGTCGCCACTCGAGTCACTCTACCGGACGACAAGGTCGTTGCGTTTGTGATCGACAAAGCGGGCGAACCCGCCCTCCAGGTTCTGACGGATGCCAAGTCCGGAGCAGCCCTCGTCCCCCGTACCGAAGTCAAGGCGAGCGGCACGCTAGGCGAGAGCCCCCTCGGCACAGCTCTCCAGATCAAGGCAGGCTCCCTGTCCGTTACCGCGAGCAATAAGATGTTCGGTTTGTCCGAACAGCGGGGCGGGGCTTTCTTCAAAGACGCCTCCTCCCTAGCGGGACGCTACGTCCAACTGACCAATGTCGCGATCGCCCCAGGGCCTTTTGGTTCGACGGGAACGGCGATTGCGAAATCCGCTGACGGATCCGAAGTGAGCTTGCTCATTGGCAAGGGCGCTTTCAAACGCGAAGCCCCGGGAGAAAATGTGAATGTCTTCGGGATACCGGTCAAAATCGGAGATCAGTGGAAGCTGGCCGCATCCCTCTTTCGGTCGACCCGCGCCAAGGAGGCCCAGGCCATTGGCTTCAAGCGCACCTGTCTGACCTGCCACAACCCCGACACCAAGTTGATCGGGCCTCCCTATCGCGAAGTGGCTGCTCGCTACAAGAACGATCCGGAAGCCCTGAACGTCCTGATGAATCAGATGGAAAAGGGTGGCGTTGGCAAATGGGGTCCCGTCCCGATGCCGCCGCAGGCAGCCGTCACTCCCGAGGAGCGCAAGGCCCTGGCTGAGTGGATCATGTCCTATCGCTGGGATGCGGTCCTAGCTGACTAACCTCAGAACTCCTGACCTAGAATGGAATTAGACTGAGCGGTCAACGTCCAACGTCCAACGTCCAACGTCCAACGTCCAACGTCCAACGTCCAACGTCCAACGTCCAGCGTTCAGCGTTCAGCGTTCAGCGTCCGACGTCCAACGGCCAGGAAGCGCATCCCAAAGCTGCTCACGCAGCCAAACGCTCCTGGCCCTAGCCCGCACAGTTCATAGCCCGCAACAGGATAGAAGTTCGTCCGCAGCCATTCCTGTCACCGCAGGTCCTACCCGCGCGCTGCGGGCTAGAAGCAACTCCGTCTGACGTGCAAAATAGGGAACCTACCGTCTCTCTTTGCTGCTCAGCTCCGCATCGATCGCATCGAAAAGACTTCCGATATCACCAAAGGAGGTGGCCTTGGACCCTTGTGGATCGAGCACCTGCTTGAGATACTCGATGGCGTGAGGGATACTGCGGGTGGACCGGGGCAGAACAGCACCGGCTGCATTGGGATGGCCACCGCCCCGCAGCTTCTCGGCCACCTTGATCGCCTCGCCATTCCGGCTCCGTAAACTGGCCACCATCACGGTGCTCCCACGACGAAAGATGGTCATCAGCACAGAGAAGGGCGTCGCTTTCTCTTCCAGCAAACGGTTCACCAGAAGATTGGTGTTTCCGATGACCGTGTCCACCAAACCCACCTCAGCGGTGATCGGCACGACGTTCCGCTTGCACCATTCGTACCCAATGGGATCTTCCACCCGCCTCTTCGTGGCCATCACCTCCAACAACGGATGATCGATCAGACGCTCGATCTGCCCGTCAAGAAGCCGATGAAGATTCCAGAACTGGTAGACCTTCACGAGGCTGGCGTAGTCGCTGGCCAGAGCGAAGTCAGGGTCCTCGTCCAGAAAGAGGTCGGCTACATTGTTCAGATGCACCAACCGGTCGAGCTCCGGTGATTCGATGCCGTTCTCCCGACAAAGATCGTAGGCCAGGAGGCCGGCGGACTTGTTGTGGTCCAGGATCAGCTGAGCGCTCTTGGCCGTGCAGTCCGTGAGATGGTGGTCCACCACCACCCAGCCCGTGCGATCCAATCGGCTCTCAAAGGTGAGATCGGTGACCCACGCGGTATGCTCGCGGCAGTCGCGCTGCTTCCAGGCATGATAGTGATAGGCCTCCAGGGGCACAGGGGTGCCGTACAACTTCGTGGCCAACCGTTGCAGAAGGACACCGGCCACCAGGCCGTCAAGGTCGCTTTCGTGGGTGAAGATCACCTGAGGTTTCGGAGCATGACGCATTTCCCGCAAGGCTAACGGGCAAGGAGCCGCCTTGACCATACTAGATTTTGGGAGACCGCAAGCTGGGGTGGGCCCCATGCCGTCACATTCAGCCACCTCCCCCCCTCGTTGCCCCGAGGCATTGTGAAGCAAAATCTGGGCTGAAGAGCGCTACACGCGGGAACACAGAGTGTTGTGTCCCTACCCACTCCGGTCCGCCGGAGTTGCTTCTAGCCCGCAGCGCGCCCGTATGACCTGCGGTGACAGGAATAGCTTCGACCGAACTTCAATCCTATTGCGGGCTATGAAATGTGCGGGCTAGGGTTCACCCACATGAATCATCTGGCTCGCGCTCGCGAGGTGTTGGACATCGAAATCGAAGCCCTGAAGTCGGTGCGACGCCAGCTCGACGCCCGCTTCGGCGAAGCGGTGGAATTGATAGTCAAGACCCTGGCCAACCGCGGCAAATTGGTGGTTGTAGGCATTGGCAAGTCAGGGAATATCGGGCAAAAGATCGCCGCCACCCTCACCAGCACTGGCTCAACGAGCGTCACCCTGAACGCCGTAGACGCCCTCCACGGCGATCTCGGCGTCATCCAGGATGGCGATCTGGTGGTGTTGCTCAGCTATTCTGGAACGTCGGACGAACTCATTACCCTCCTGCCCGCCATCAAGCGCTTCTCGGTGAAGATCCTCACCCTGACCGGATCGCCTCGTTCGATTCTAGGCTCCCACAGCGACCTCGTAATCAATGTGCATGTTCCGCGAGAGGCCTGCCCCTTCAACCTCGCTCCCACCGCGAGCACCACAGCGATGCTGGCCGTGGGGGACGCCCTAGCGATGGCCGTGCTTCAAGCCAGGGGATTCCGGCCCCAGCACTTCGCCAAGCACCACCCCTCCGGCGCCATTGGTCGAGCGCTACTCCTGAGGGTGCGCGATATCATGCGCACCGACGCTCGCAACCCCGTCGCCAAGGCCGACACCACCGTCCGCGACGCGCTCATGATCATGACCCGCGCCCGCTGCGGCTGTGTGATTGTGGTCAACACCCAAGGCAAACTGGCAGGTGTGTTTACGGATGGGGACTTCCGGCGCCACATGGCAGAAGACGAAAGCGTCCTTAAGAAGCCCTTGAGTCGTGTGATGACCCGGAATCCAATCTGCATCGGGACCGAGGCACTCGCGGTGGAGGCGCTCAAGATTTTCAACGAGCGCAATATTGACGATCTGGTGGTGGTAGACGCCGCCCGTCGTCCCGTCGGCCTGGTAGACTCCCAGGATTTACCCAAGCTGAAGGTCATGTAGGGCCACAACCTGAGCCTGCTTGGCGCAGAAACGGCCACAAAACCCGGAAGCCTGGCGAACGGCGAAGTCTCGCAGGTGGTCGACCGAGGCCAGGACTATGAAAATCGGCGTGCCTCTTTCTGGGAGTGGTTACCCTCTGATCCGCTCCGCTCCCGTGCGACCCCGCCAGGGTCGTGCTGTTGGCTGCGCGGCAACCCCGGGTGTCCTCCTTCGCATAAAGCTTCCACCGTCGCTAAAGCTATGGCGGACAGGATGGCGGACAGGTCCCTTCGGTCAACCCAGGGCTACCGAGTTCGCCCCCTCCGGGGTCGGCAGCCCAACAGATCGTTCACACAAGTAGCCCCGCTCTCCGCTCCGGATCCCGAAGGGATCACAGCCCATAGCCGGTCGGTTGAGGACCTCCGGGACGACACCACCGGTTCTCTGTTTTGGTGGAAGGATCCTGGAGGGATCCCAGGCCTCGGCAAGCGATGAGCCGTATGGGGGACAGGCGTTCCCAGCCATAATGAGAACGGCAGAGCCGTGGCTGGACTTACCGGCAATTACTCCCGTAGTGTCAGGCGATGAGCTCCCACCGAATCAGACTGTTCATGTGCCTACTGCTGGCACTTCTGCTCGAAAACAGCTTGGGGGCTGCGTCGCAGCGACTTTTTGATGGGCATTCCTTCAAAAACTGGGAAGGCGCATCCGGACCTACATCAATGGGGTGGCAGCCACCGACTACACTGAATCGGACCCCGCCATCCCCCAGTGGGGCAAGCTGGGGCTCCAAATCCATGGAGGCACCACCGCTGAAGCCTCCTTCCAGGATAAGCCCCATTGAGGAGCTTCCATGATCGGGGGGCACCCTTCACATTATACAGCAACCAATTTGAATCGAGGGCCTGGGCACTGCGTCAGTCTGTCGCGACTTGGTCCCTTTTCGCTTTTTGAATGAAATCTGTCACGATCGTGGTCTTGTTGGCCGCCTTGGCTATGGGCGGTTGGATGTACACCCAGCGTGCGCCAGTGCCCGCGTCCCAGCCTGGGGTGGCCCTAGAAAGACCCACCACCGCCACGGTTGAGCCAAGAGATATCCGCTTTACCGTAAGCGCGGCGGGCGAAATCACCCCGGCCGAGCAAGTCAGTGTCCGCCCCGAGATCAATGGAAGAATCTCCTCCCTCCTGGTGGACATCGGGGATCCCGTCAAGAAAGGCGACGTTTTCTTCACTCTTGACGACCGAGACCTTCAGATTGAGAAGGAGACCCAGGAGAAAGAAATCGAGCGCACGAAGGTGCAGCTGGGTCAGGCCGAGCGAAACTACCTACGGAGCAAGCAACTCTTTGAGGACAAGCTCGTAGCCCTGGAACTCTTCGAGCAGGAGCGGACGGACTACGAGTTGGCCAAGAACTCCTTGTCCAAGGCCGAAAAGGCGCTTGAGTTGGTGCAGGACAAGCTTCGCAAAACCCGCATTCTGGCCCCCTTCGATTGTACAGTTCTCACGCGACCAGTGTCCGCAGGGCAGTCGGTGTCCGGATCCGCAGGATTCAACAGCGGCACGGAGGTTCTCACCATTGCGGATCTGAACCAACTGATCATCAATGCCCATATCAACCAGGCGGACATCACCCGCCTGCGAGTGAATCAGGAAGTGGATGTGGCAGTGGAAGCGATCCAGGGGTTGAAAGTGATGGGAGTGGTGGAGCGTATGGCGCCGCAGGCCACGATCAAGAACAACATCAAGGGCTTCGCCGCGCGTATCCTGTTGAGGAATGTGGATCCTAGGATCCGCCCCAGCATGACCGCCAACATTAAGATCCCGGTATCCTCAGCAGACAATGTCCTGGCTGTGCCCATTGCCTCGGTGTTCACCGAGCAGAACCCAGAGACGCTGCAGACAGAACGTTTTGTGTATGTGAAATCGGAAACGGGATACGAGCGCCGGGTAATCCAGATCGGAGTCTCTGACTATTTTTTTGCAGAGATCCAGAAGGGACTGAGCGCGGGCGATGTGGTCAGTCTGGAAGAGCCCAAGGATGAGGCAGAGAAGCGCACCAAGCCGCGCGCGAGTGGAGCCGCGCTGGCGGGAGCGACTGATTCCAAGGCGACTCGCAATAAAGCGGCGGCAACAGGCGTTGCCCCGACGAATGCGCCCCGCTCCGGCTCTGTTGGCGGAAAAAACTCAGCCTCTGGTTCCTAGCTAGTCCGAGGCGATCCTCCTCGTTTAGAAGGTCCCAAACCCAATTATCGATTCGCCATGGCTCTTGTTGAACTCCGCAACGTCAGCAAGATTTACACGCTCGGTGGCGAAACCATCCGGGCTCTCGATGATGTCTCGCTCGACATCGGGGTCGGTGAGTTCGTTTCGGTCATCGGCCCGTCGGGAAGCGGCAAATCGACCCTGATGCACATCCTGGGCTGCTTGGACTCCCCGACTCATGGGACGATCAAGCTGGATGATCGGATGATTCACGATGCGTCATCAAGAGAGCTCGCCCAGATCCGAAACCGCAAGATCGGTTTCGTTTTCCAATTCTTCAACCTCCTGCCCAAAATGACCGTGCTCCAAAACGTGGAGCTTCCCATGGTCTACGCAGGAATCGGTGGTCGGGAACGCCGGGAGCGGTCTATGGAGGTGTTGAAGCTGGTGAACCTCGATAATCGCGCGAAGCATCGCCCCAACCAGCTGTCCGGCGGCCAGCAGCAGCGCGTGGCCATCGCGCGGGCTCTGGTGAACAATCCGAAGATTGTCTTCGCGGATGAGCCTACTGGGAACCTGGTCAGCCACACCGGCGAAGCGATACTGGAGTTGTTTCGAAGCCTCAGCTCCCAAGGCCGCACCATCATCTTGGTCACGCATGACCCTGAGATCGCTGCAGTGACCCCCCGTCGGATTGAAATTCGCGATGGGAAGGCAGCCCTCGAAGTGGACAGACGACTCGCGGGTCTCGATCGGCTCCCTGGGGCTGCTGCCGTTCCATGAGCCTCTTCAACATCATCGCCTCGGGGCTCAAGGAGATTTGGGCTCACAAGTTTCGATCCCTGCTCACGATGCTCGGGATCATACTGGGAGTGTCCTCTCTGGTGGCGATGTCCGCCTTGGTCAAAGGCATGGAGAATGGGACCCGAGAGGCTCTGGTAGCGGCAGGCGGGCTCGAAAAAATTCGCATCGAAACCCAATACGACCTTCCCGTTCACCAGCGGCATCTGAGCGATCAGGCCCAGGGCATCACCCTCGAGGATGTCTATGCACTCCAGAAAGGAGCCCCTTTAGTAAAGATGATCACCCCAGCGGTGGAGCAGATGCGCTTTCGAGAGCCCATGACCCTGACCTACAAGGACAAATCCTCAGAGCCTTGGCTGGTTTCGGGCACCTGGCCGGATGCTCTGCCTATCAATGAACACACCTTAGCCCATGGTCGCATGTTCGGCCCGCTCGACGACGAAAATGCCTCAAGCGTTTGCGTGATAGGAACCGGGGTACGCGATGATCTATTCGGAGCCCCTGAGACCCTGGGATACGAAGTCATTCCACTAGGAGAGACGCTGCAGATCAATGGACTGCCCTTCACCATCATTGGAATGCTGGACCATTACGAGAGCGAGCAGGCGAAAAAGGAACGAGAACTCCGGAAACTGCAACCGCAGGTCGCTGTAACCTCAGGGCCGACACGGAGCCGGGGCTGGGGCAGTGGAAAGGGTGGGCACTACATTTTCCGGATGAAAAACAACACGGTCTTCATTCCGCTGAATACCATGATGGTCAAGTTCCGAGGCCTCAACGGGACTTCCTCCTCAGGGGAGTCAGCCCCCCTCCGGCTTTCCAACTTGAACATGAAGATCCCCAGCCTCGACCTGCTTGAGCCGGCGATCCAACAGGTGCGAAACATCCTGCTCATGACCCATAAGGGCTTAGAAGATTTCAGCTTTCGCACCCAGGAGGACTGGGCACAGGAGATTTCTGTCGTGATCAAGAATGCTCGGCTGAGCGGCAGTGTCATCGCGGGAATCTGCCTGCTCGTGGGCGGGATCGGCATCATGAATATCATGCTCGCCAGTATCTCCGAACGGGTTCGAGAGATTGGAATTCGCAAGGCCATCGGAGCGTCCACCCTCGATATCTTCGTCCAAATCGTGGTCGAAAGCACTGTGATCTCGGTCCTAGGCGGTATCGTAGGCATCGGAACCTCGTATGGCCTGGTTCACCTCATCTCGTTCGTGAACCCAACCGACAACACGCCGGTGGTCACTCTTAGCTCACTGGCTATCGCCTTCTTGTTTAGCGTGGGCGTCGGTATGCTTGCCGGCCTCTACCCCGCCATCCGAGCCTCACGACTCCATCCCATTCAGGCCCTGCGCTACGACTAGCGCCACGGCAGCGGATCCGACATGATTCTTTTTAACACCATTCTCATCGGACTGAAGGAGATCTGGACCCACAAGTTCCGATCCATCCTGACCATGCTCGGAATCGTGCTGGGAGTGGCCAGCCTCGTTTCCATGGCAGCGATCGTGAAAGGCATGGAAAACGGCATGAAGGAGGCCCTCATCGCCATGGGCGGCTTGGACAAGGTGCTGATCGAGCAGCAGAAGGTTCCGGTCCATCAGAACCACATGCGCGATATGTCACCCGGACGCACGCTGAAGGATGTTCACGCACTCATGCAAAGCGCTCCGTTGCTGAAAGTGGTTTCGCCAGAGATGGGTATGGACCGAGTCGTCGTGGCTCGGGGGGCGAAGACCTACCGACCTTCAGAAGTCGTGGGCGTCTGGAAGGCTGTCCTCGAAATGAATCTCTACGAACTCCAGCATGGACGCTTCTTTACGGAACTCGATGAGGAGAACGCTCACAGCGTCTGTGTCATCGGAACGGGCGTTCGGGATGAACTGTTCGGATCGCCCCAAGAGGCGGGGCGTGAGATCGTGCCGATTGGCGAGGAGATCCGCATCAATGATCAGCCCTTCACCATCGTAGGCATGTTCAAGCACTACGAGAGCGAGATGGACCGCAAGGTCCGCGAAGAAGGCCTGAAGGATCCCACCCAACAACAGGTCGGCGGGCCGAGTCGACAACGGGGCTGGGGACGAAAGAACTGGAATGCCTTCTGGCGCAAGAACAACACGATCTACATGCCGCTGAATAGTATGTGGGTACGCTTCCGAGCCGCCACGGGAACCAACAACGTGCCCGATCCAACGCTCACTGATATCGACATCAAGGTGGCCAGCATGGAGGTCCTGGGCCCCGCTCTCCAGCAGGCCAGAAATGTGCTCATGGTCACACACCACGGCATCGAGGATTTCAACTTCCGAACTCAGGAAAATCAAATCGAGGACATCAACAAACGAATCAAGAATGCGCGACTGAGCGGCGGGATCATTGCCGGGCTCAGCCTCTTGGTAGGAGGGATCGGCATCATGAACATCATGCTGGCCAGCATCAATGAACGCATTCGCGAGATCGGCATCTGCAAGGCCATCGGCGCAACCGGGCTTTCTATCTTCCTCCAAATTCTGATCGAGAGCGTGGTGATTTCCTTTCTAGGGGCGCTGATGGGCTTAGCCGCTTCCAAGGGGCTGATCTTCTTCCTGTCTGAAATTTCTCCGACCCAAAACACCCCCATTCTCCAGGGTCAAGTGATGCTCATCGCCGTGCTTTTCAGCACCGCTGTTGGTGTCGTCGCAGGCCTCTTTCCAGCCATCAAAGCCGCCCGACTCAGTCCTATTTCCGCTCTTCGCTACGGATAGCAGCGGCTACGGAAGAGGCTCAGGGCGCAAGGCGTGAATGGTCGGATACACCTCACCTCGGAACGCCTTCCCCTCCACCGACGACAGGCTGTAGCGCAGCCGCATCTGCATGACCGGACCCAACCCAGGCACACGCAAAGAAACCGAACGCCCATCTTGAGACAGTTTGGCGGACGCAATCCCCACCTCGTCATGCCCCTCCTTCTCAGGATCCTTCACCGAGTAATCCTTGGATCCATAGTTCGAGGAATAACGGTAGTTCCACTGTTCGAGCCCATAGCTGCCCACATCTTCGGCTGCCGATCGATCCAGAGGTCGTGTGAAGGTTAGAAGAAGACCGTCACGATGACAGCGAAGGCCGATCAACTCGTCGAAAGGTAAGCCGGTGTAGCGCACACGCTGCAGGCAGCCATCCCGCGGCCCCGCTGTCTGCCATCCCTGGGATCCCACGACGTATAACTGGCCGTCCTGCTTGCGAAAGGTCCCGCGCATGGACCCCGAGATGAAGCGAGTCTTCAGGGGCACCACCCCGCCCTGCGGTTGACCGTTTACCGAGTCACGCAGGACCAGATAGAGCGCGCAACGACCAAAGGAAAGACTCAGCAACTGTCCCCCAAGCGGCCCCCACCCATCCACGGGCGACCACACCTGACTGCCCGTGGAGTTGTCCACGCTGTGCGGGATCCAGCAGAGCGGGGGCTCGTAGCCCAGTGGGCGTTCTGGGGTCACTTTCGGTCCCCCAAACCCATAATACCCACCGACCTTGACTTCAGAAATCTGGCTGGAAGGAGTCCAGGTTCCCTGCTGAGGAGTGGCGGTCAGGGTGCCCTGGGGACCAACCGACATCCCATTTGGGTTCCGCCAACCGGTCGCCAAGAGCTCGATCGCACGACCGTCCGCGCGAATCCGATGGATCCCCAGCGGATCAATAAAGTAGAAATTTCCCGAGCCGTCCACCTCCAGACTCGTGACATAATCGTGCGCCCCCGTGGAGGTGGGAATCAGATTGCTGAAGCACTGGTACTCGTCCGCCTCACCGTCGCCGTTCATATCCTCTAATCGAGTGATCTGATCGCGCCCCAAAACATGGATCGAACCTCCCACCACTCTCAAACCCAAGGGTTGGAAGAGGCCGGTGGCAAATCGCTTCCAGCGGAGTGATTGAAGTTTCGGATCGTCCAACCCGCTCACCACCCAGACATCGCCATGCAAGGTGCAGACTGCCGCATCCCCATTCGGAAGAAAGTCTACCCCCGAGGTAAAGAGCAGAGCCTTCCAGGGATTCTCGTAAGGCACGGTGAGTGTATCAACGACGTAGGCCTGCGAATTGGCTGCGATCTGCCCTTGCGTGGTAAGGACGGTCCAACGGGCAGGCCCAGGTGTCAGGAGACTGGCGGGAAAGGCCGCCCTCGCCAGACTTGCGGCCCAGGTCTTAACGCGGCTAAGACTCTCGGCTGCCCCCCCCCATTGAATGATCTGGATGACCTCGGTCCGTGAGCTGGCCGGGATGCGAAGTACAAGTGTGCGACTGGCCAGTGCCGCAGAAACCTGAAGCTGAACGGCTCCGACTGCGACCATGAGAGCGGCACCCGACTTAGCCTGCAAGACGGCAACACTACGTTCATTGATTGTTTCGGTTTCCCCATGGGTGCCTCCGAGCAACTCTTGAACGGGCAACTCCAGCGTCCCGGAATGCGGTCCGACCTGGAAGGTGCGGGTGATCGCCAGCACCCCGTCAGCTTCCTCCGCCCAGGGCGTTTCCAGGACCGACGTTTCCCCAAGCCGATACCGCAAAACCAAACGGTTTCCATGCAAATGATGCCCCTCCCACTGAACCGCTGCCCCTTGCCAGGCATTGGACTTCGGCGCTGTGAACAGCAGAGGCCCCGCCGGTTTGGGTTCCCCGTTGATACCGAATCGTGTGCTGGGAAAATCGAGGAAGCCGCCCGTCCATGCAAGACGAAGGTTGGCCGTGGCGGTGTCGTATCCCACCGCCGCCTGCCCCCGGTCCCCCACACGAATGGACAGACCCTTGGCAATCATGCCCTGGGGTGTAGGAAGGGTGCTCGCCAGAAACGAGCCGATCGCGGTCTTATTCCAGCGACCATCCTTCCAGTCCTTCTCCGTCTGCTTCCAAGGTTCTTGCTGCGGGCTCAGAATCGGATCGACCGCAGCGCCTGCCGACAGGAGACCTGCCACCAGCCAGTCGGCTCCAACCCAGTTACACATAAAACTGAAACGCTTTAGATTCATGGCCATAAACCGTCGCTTACATCACATGTCATTCGGAACCGCTCAGGGCACCACGAAAGTCCCATCGCTCGTTCCCACTCGCAGATTCTCTGGCAGCTTCTTGGGATCCATCCGCACCACTAAAGGATGGGAGCCCGCGGACAGTGTCGCCTCGACCACACCGCCTGGAGCCACCGCCACCGCCTTCCCATCGATCCAGACCGATGCCGAATCCGCGCCTTCCACCCGCAAGCGCACAGAGCCCGCCTTCGCCACGTCCAACTGAGTGAGCGCATAGATCCCAACTAGGCCGATGTAGCGCTCCACATTCGCGGCCCGCTGGATTTCCGCCACCGGCAGACGCCCGTCCACCAGGGACCACGCGGGGATCCACCCCCCTGCGCGAGGCGAGGTGGCCACCATCTTCTCGATTCCGAACTGTTCATCCTGATGCGTTCCCGGCCGCAGCTTCCACCCTCGTGCCACGCTGCCCTTGGAGGCATCAAAAGGGCCAGGCTTGCCCAACTCCGAAAGGAAGCGGAAGAGGTCCAGACGTTCCTGGGCTGTGAGTCCATCGATCAAGCCCGCCGGCATCAGTGATCCCCCATTCCGACGCGTAGCGACATTATTCTTCGCCACACTGAATTCGCCGCCCACCGTATCGCGCAAAACCATCTGCTCTCCGTTCTCTCGCACCAAGAGACCGCTCAGCTCCTGCCCATCTCGGGTTTCAATTTGCTCCGAATGAAATCCTTCTTTCACTTTGCGATTCGGGAACCAGACCGATTCGATGAGATAGTCCACCGGTGCGCTGGCACCAATGCTGGTCATATCCGGCCCCACCTTCCCGCCAGCGCCGCCGATGCTATGGCAGAGAACACAGCTGAGCTGGGCTCGGCGATAGACCGCCTCCCCCCGTTGCGGATCGCCTTTGGCGCTCACCTCTGCGGCCATGGCCTTCAGCTCAGCATCTGAGAGGCTCGCCTCGCCCTCCGCGAGGTCGGCGCCGCGGGTGAGCGCCAGAACGAGGTCGGGCTCGCTACGACCGCTCTCCCGGGCAGCGCGAAGACCTGCCTTGGCCACCAGAACAGGGACACCTGACTTCGGGAGCTGTCGGGTGATCGAAGCAGCGCTCCCCTTGATCGAAAGCAAGCTCCGCCACAGCGCCTGCGCACTCGCCTCTGTCGAGAGGCTGAGCAAAGTCGCTACCGCTTTCTGGCTTCCGGTGTCGACCTGCAGAGACGTCAGCACAGGAATCGCCTGGAGTCGCACCTCCAGAGGCGCAGAGGCTTCGCACAAAGGCGACAACACTTTCACAGCGGCCTCACCCCCTACATCCCGTAGGGTCTCAAAGACCGCGGACCGAAGCTCGGCAGCGGTCGCCGGATTGCCCGCCAAGCTGCCGAGGGCTGCCAGTTTTTCGGTCGGGAGTTTCCAGGCTCCTGCGAGCCGGATGGCAGCGGTCTGCACCGGTCGATTCGCATGACCAAAGAACGCCGCAAGCGTGTTCAGATCACCGTCGGGCCTCACCTTCCTTAGACGCGCGGCCTGATCCAAGGCTGCCAGCGATCGGGCTAAGGCCCCTTCGGTGAACCCGCCCGCGACCGCCTGTGAATAGAGTCGGCTCAAATCTCCGGAACGGCCGGACTGGCCGATCAGCTCGATCCAGTTCCCACTGCCTTCGCGGTCGAGCGGACGCTTCTCGAGGATCTGCCCCAGGATCGCCCCTGCTCGCTCGGGCTCTAGGGCCCGCAGTCCATACTCGAGCTGCTTCTCCCGTCCAGCGATGGACCAGGCTCCTGACTTCAAGGCTGTCAGCCAAGGCTCCGCGAGCTCATTGATGGTCAGCCAGGCCGCATATTCCAGATGTGTGTCCAGCGGACGATCTAGCACCGACAGAGCCAACTCGGCTGCACGAGCCCCCGGGAAACGCGGCAAGGCGCGCAACGCTTCCAACCTCACCCGCGGATGCTCATCCACAATGCTGCGCGACAAGAGTGACAAGGCCGGAGCGCTCTGCGACGCAGTCAACTGCTCTGGCTTGAGGAGGCGGCCCTCGCGCCCCTCGGTACCTGCCCCAGGCAGGCGGTGCCCCCAGAAGCCAAGCACCCGAACCGCGGCGGCCCGCACCCGCCCGTCCTTCGATGCCAGCAGGCTCTCTAGCAAGGGCGCATTCACTTCGTCCAAACTCTGATGAAGCCACAGCGCTTCCAGCCGTGCGCGGTCATCCTTCTGCCGAGCCGTCCACGCCCTCAGCGGCTTGAGGACCGCCCTCCCCCGCTCCGCCAGCACCCGACGCGCTTTCTCCTGATGGAAGCCCGAAGCTCCCACAAGATGCCCGAGGAGGACTTCGTTCGAGGCCTTGGTCAGGTCGGTGACCGCCAGGGGGACGGAGTCTTTGTGGGTGATCCGCCAGATGCGCCCATGCTCCTTGTCTCGCCGCGGATCGCGAAAATCGACTTCGCCATGTTGGATGATCGGATTCGACCAATCGGCGATATACAAAGCGCCATCCGGTCCGAGCTTCACATCAATCGGACGAAAGGTGGCGTCCTGGCTGCGAACCAGCTCTGGCATCTCCTGGGTGATATAGGCCGATCCCTTTTCTTGAATGGAGAATCGCACCAGACGATGGGCGCGGAAATCGCAGGTGAGCATGCTCCCCTGCCAGTCCTTGGGAAAAAGCGGACTCTGCAAAACCTCCAGTCCGCAGAATTTCGGATAGATACCCGGACTAACGCTCCCGAGAATTCGCCTCGCTCCTGCGTAGGTGAAGTACATCGCCTGAGGCACAATGTAATTGATCCCCTCGATCCCCGCCCCATCCGTGGCGAAGGATTGCCCGTAGAGATCCATCTGATGGCCCCAGGTATTCACCAAACCTTTCATGTGAATCCCGAGTTCCAAAGTCGACGGGCGTAGGCTGAGAATCCCACCGCTGTTCAAACGCATCACCCCATTCGGTGTTTCGGTATGGGTGTGGATGTAGATGGACTGGTTCATGTAGAGCTGTCCGTCCATGCCCCAATGAAGCGTGTGCAGAATATGATGCGTGTCCTCGGTTCCGAATCCAGAGAGAACGGTCCGCCGCACATCCGCCTTCCCATCGCCATCGGTGTCCTTGAAGTGAAGAAGCTCTGTACTTTGTCCGACATACACCCCACCATCACCCGGCTCCACGCCGGTGGGGATCAGCAGGCCATCCGCAAAGACTCGAGAGGTCTCCGCCCGCCCATCGCCATCGGTATCCTCGAGAACCACGAGCGTGTCGTCGGCAGTCTGTCCCGGTTTGATTTGCGGATAGACGGAGGAGCTGGCGACCCAGAGACGGCCCCTCGCGTCAAAGTTCATATGGATCGGCTTGTGCAACAGAGGATCCTCGGCGTAGAGATTGGCAACAAGACCTGGAGCGAGGTCGAAACTCGGCGTGGGCTGAGGAGAGAGGGGACGAGGCCTGGGGCTGGGAGCAACTGCGGGGGCACCTGTCACCTTCGCAACGTAGTCGCGAGGCACCGGCACGAGCTCGAAGCGGTGGCGGGTCGGCTGCCGCAGCGAAACGATCCGTTGCTCCTGCTCAGCAATCAGCGGATCAAACTGGGGAATCTCGCTGGCGTTCCGACCCTGCTCCCCCTTCCGGAATAGAAAGAGATAGGTGCTGTTCTGCGGACGCCATCGGTGGAAAAAGAGTTCATTCTTCTTAAGGATGGCTGCATGCAGCTCCCGCGCCTGGCGGACGGAAGGCCCGGCGGCAATCTCGACTCCCTTCTCCCACTCAGAATGGCGTCGCACCAGAACATCCTCGCCGTCGACGCGGAGCACGTATCGGCCAGACTTGAGACCCTTCACGGTCAGGGTTGGGGGTGCCAACGGAATCGAGCCCGACGTGTTGGAGTCCGCAGGCATCCCCACCTGCAAGGACTGTGCCGTGAAGAGAAGTTTGCCCTCTTCCCATTTCAGATCGCGGGCTTGAATCCCCTCCTGTCGAACCGGGGCCGTGGCCGAGACATCCATGCCTAGCGTCCAGCGGTCATGGGGAGATTCCTTCGATGGGGCCAGGTACGAGCCGATCAGCTGAGCAGCGCGACGGGACCCTTGGTCGCTGAGGTGAATCCCATTCTCCGTCCAGCCCGCTGGGGAGCCCGACGCGGGAGCGAGCTCCTCAAAGAGATCCACGAAGCCCGCACCACGCTCCCGTGCCAGCGCTCTCAGAGCATCGTTGTAGAGCTTGAGATGGGCGTTATGCTGCGAAGGACTGGGCATCGGAGCTCCCTTGTCCTCATGGCGAATGGGGCCGAGAATGAAGAAGCGGACAGGACCGTTCCCCGTCTGCGAGGAGATCTTAGTCATCAGACGTCCCATCTGGTCCACGAAGGGCTTCAAGCCGGAGGGCCCATCGAAGGAAGCCGCCATGCCGTATCCGAGACAAACCACCGTGGGACGCACCGCCGCGATCTGGCCGACCAGATTGGTAAACCAATGGGGCTCGCCCCGGGACCAGTCGAAACTGGCGCGTGACTGCCCGGTGGGCAGATCGGCACTCCAGGCGAGATTCCGAAATGTGATGGTGCGGGTCGGGAACTCAGCGGTGAGGCGATGCTCAATAAAACCCTGGGTTCCTTCGCGCTCCAACAGCGTATCCCCGACAAAAACAACCCGGTCGCCATTGCGCAACAGATCCGCTGGAAGAAAACTGTCCGCCACAGCCCTGCTCGAGCTCAAACAGGCGGAAACGCCCGATAGGACAAGAAGTCTGGCAGCACGAAGACAAAAGGCTAGGAAGCGCGTACAATGCATATCAGGAGCAGGGATCAAAGTTCCCAGCGTCTTACGCCATTCGGAGGGCACGCTGCAAGGCTTGATTCAGTCTGAAGGAGGTAACCCCACAGGGATCAAACCGGCTTCTGCCAAGCTGCCATCGCGGTCCTGGGTGGTGGGCGGGGCGCCGAAGAGCCAACAGGGGCGGTTGCAAGAGCTTTCCGGCTTGAATACCACCCGACTTTCGCATGTCACTGGTGAATGCTTTTCTCGCGACAGCTGTTCCTCATCCACTCTATCTGGATTCTCACTGTCGCTTGGGTGGAAGCAGCCCCAGGCCTGACGCGCATCACGGCAACGCCTCAGACGCTCTATCTGGAAGGGGAGACGGACGGCAGCATGCTCCAGGTCGTCGAACGTCCTCCAGGAACCCAAGGCGTCGGCCTCGCCACTCCCACCTTCAAGCTCGGTATTCGATCACGCTTCGAAGTCGCTCTCCCTCGCTTTGACCAGGGACGGGATCGACTCTACTCCTCGTTTCAAACGACCCGGGGAGAGGAAGGAATCGGACCCATCCGCTTCGTCGACACCCTCCGAGGGCTTTCCAAAAACACGGACCCCTTCCCCGCTTCCACCAGCAAGAAGGGCCTCCAGGTCCAGATGCTAGACGACGCCCTAGAATTGGGAGTTCAGCACGCCGCCCTCAACCTCAACTTCAGTCAACTCGTGGAGACGCACGCCAAGCCAGGAAGCCTCGCCTGGACGTCCGGGGCGCGCACGTTCCATTTCAACAGCGACTATACCGCCGGGATGGACCATCAGATCAAGACGCTGAGCGACCGAGGTGTGGTCGTCAGCCTGATTCTACTCGTCTACAAGAGTGGGGATGCAGCTCAGAACCGAGTGCTGCTGCACCCATCCTATGATCCGGCGTGTCCGAATCATCTGGGCGCTTTCAATACCGTCACCCCGGAAGGCGCAGAGCAATTCATCGCAAGCCTGGAGTTTCTCGCGGCTCGGTATTGCGCCTCCAACTATCCCTATGGGCGTGCGGCAAACTTTATTCTCGGCAATGAAGTGAACTCGCACTGGTTTTGGAGCAATCGAGGCCGCTGCACGATGGAAGAGTTCGCCAACGACTACGGAGTCGCGTTGAGGCTTGCGGCCATGGCCGTCCGCAAGACATCCAGCTCGGCGCGGGTCTATGTCTCGCTCGAACATCACTGGAACATTCGTTATCCAGGCGGAGATGATAGACAAACCTTCGCAGGGCGCACGTTTCTGGAATACCTCCATCGACGCGGCGTCGAACAGGGCGATTTCGAATGGCATGTCGCCTTCCATCCCTACCCTGAAAATCTGTTCGAGTGCCGCACGTGGAATGACCAGTCCGCCACCGAAAAGCCTGACAGCCCCCGCATCACCTTTAAGAATCTCCGTATCCTGACCGACCTCCTGACCACCTCCCCATGGAAATACGATCCGCCTCCCAACGAATCCTACGGTCGGCGGGTGCGACGCGTGATCCTTTCCGAGCAGGGCTTCCATTGCGCCGACACACCGGCTGGCGAACTCTGGCAGGCAGCGGCCTACGCCTACGCTTATCGGAAAGCAGCGATCAACCCAGGCATCGATGCTTTCATCCTTCATCGTCATGTGGATCACGCGCACGAGGGAGGGCTGAACCTGGGCCTCTGGACCCACAAGAAAGAGTCCATAGCTGATCCCGATAGAAAGCGTCCCATGTATGAGGTTTTCAAACAAGCAGACCAGAAGGGGTGGGAATCCGCCTTCGAGTTCGCACTGCCAGTGATTGGCATAAAGTCGTGGAGTGAACTGAAGTAGTGCCGGGCAAGGCTCGCAGCCCATCTCGCCTTAGACGCGAGATTGCATTTCCAACGAAGCCTCCTCAATATGACTGCAAACGGGAAAACGGGATCAAGACTACGGAACACAGAACACCAACCGCCACTCTCTCATGCTGCGTCAACTTGAATCCAACCGACTTCAGAGTCTAGGCGCATGCCTAGCGGTGAGCCTGAGCCTCCTGATGGCGTCTCCTTGTTTTGCACAAGGCACGCTCACGGAAGCCATCCAACAAATCCAAGCCGTGAGCCGGGAGGCCCAGGGCCATGAACTGGCCCAAAAGGCTTTGAAGGTGTTGGCCTCCCAGAGTGGGGACGCAGTCCCGGAGATCTTGGCCTCCATGGACAAGGCCAATCCCCTTGCACGAAACTGGCTCCGGTCCTCAGTGGAGTCGATCCTCCAGCGGGAGCAGTCAGAGAACAAACCACTTCCCGTCGTTCCGCTCGGCACCTTCCTGCTGGACGTCCGGCATTCCCCTGAGGCGCGGGCGTTCGTCTTCGACATCCTTTCCCAATCGGAGTCAGCACAAGTCAAAAGCCTGCTCCCCGGGATGCTAAACGATCCCAGCATGGATTTGCGCCGTGCCGCCATTCAGGGCGTCCTGGATCAGGCCGTGGCAAAGGCGGGCAGCCAGAAGGACGCCGCAGCGTTGCTCTACCAACAGGCTCTAACCTGCGCCCGGGACGTCGACCAGATCGAGGCCATTGTCACCGGACTTAAAACCCTTGGGCACAAGACAGACCTGCCCCGCCTCTTTGGTTGGATCAGCAAGTGGAAAGTGGTCGGCCCCTTTGACAATACCAAGCGGGAAGGATTCGATCGCGTGTTCCCCCCTGAGAAGGAAGTCAATCTCAGTGCCGAATATGATGGCAAGACAGGGAAAGTGCGCTGGACCGACCTCGCAAGCGCGGACGACTATGGCAAGGTCGACGTGAATCTCCCGCTCGGCAAGCTCAAGGAGACCATCGCTTACTGCTACACAGAGATCCGCGTGGATCGCGCCCAACCCGCAGAGCTGCGACTGGGTTGCAAGAACGCGTGGAAGATCTGGTTCAACGGTCAGCTTGTTTTCGGTCGGGACGAGTATCATCGCGGGGCCGAGATTGATCAGTACAAGATGCCGGTGGAGTTGAAGGCTGGAAAGAACACCGTCCTGGTGAAGCTAGGTCAGAACGAGCAGAAGGAAGACTGGACGATTGAGTGGGAGTTCCAGTTGAGGGTCACGGACGCCCAAGGAACCCCGATCACCCCCCTCCGCGCAGGAGTGCCTGCGCCGCTTACCGCAAGTCATTAAGTCTATTGGGCGGCCCTCTGAAGCACTGCAAACCCAAATCACCTCATGAAACAGCTTTTCACCCTCGTGTCCCTCGCAGCACTCATGCCCTGGGCCACTGCGGCTCATTGGACCCAGTTCCGCGGCCCCAGCTCAAATGGCACCATGCCAGGCACCGAACTGCCTTCAACCCTTTCCAAAGAGAACGGAATCGCCTGGCAAATCGATCTCCCGGGACGTGGTCTCTCTAGCCCCATCGTGCTCAATGATCGCGTCTATGTAAGCTGCTCGAGCGGGCCGAAGCAGGAGAAGTTGCACGTGATCTGCTTCCAGGCCTCCGATGGACGAAAAGTTTGGGAGCGCACCTTCCGTGCGACCGGCCGCACCATGTGCCACGAGAAGACCAGCGTGGCGGCGCCAACCCCCACCAGCGACGGGGAACGTATCTTCGCCCTCTTCTCCTCCAACGATCTCGTCTGTCTGGACCTCCAAGGCAACCTCCAATGGTTCCGGGGCCTCACGCAAGACTACCCCAACGCCAGCAACAGCCTGGGCATGTCGTCCTCGCTGGTGGTTACCGAGGGAGTTCTGGGTGCTCAAATCGAGAACGACTCCGAGTCCTTCAGCGCCGGTTTTGATGTGAAGGATGGCCGAAATCTCTGGAAGCTGGATCGGCCCAAGATGGCCAACTGGTGCTCACCGACCGTCCTGACAACGTCGGGAGGCAAGACGCTCTTCGGACTCCAGTCCGGCAAAGGGGTCACAGCCGTAGAACCTCGCACGGGTCGGATCGTCTGGGACTACAAAGACGGAGCCTCCCCAGTCTCCTCCAGTGCCGTAAGCGGCTCGGTTCTTTACGCGCCCTCCCAAGGTTTGACGGCTCTGGAGTTTAGTGATTCGGGGGAGCCCAAGCAGCTTTGGCGTGCCGGCCAGTTGCGGCCTGGGACGCCTAGCCCCGTGGTGGTTGGCGACAAGATTCTGGTGATGAACGATGGCGGCGTGCTCACCTGCGGAGAACTCGCTACTGGAAAAAGGCTGTGGCAGTTGCGGCTCAAGGGCCCCTTCAGTGCCACCCCAGTGGCCGCTGGAAACCGACTTCTCGCCGTGAACGAAAAGGGGCTTGCCCAGCTAGTCGACGTCTCAAAGCCGGAGGGCGAGGTGCTTTCAGAACTCGACCTGGCACAGACCGTTCTTGGAACACCCTCTCTGACGGCGGATGGCGTTTACATCCGGAGCGACGCCAGGCTATGGAAGCTTCGCCGCTGATGGGGCATCCGTCGATGTGAGCCTCAGGTCAGACCAGTAGGCAAACTCCGAGTTCCATTCGTTGGCAGCGTTCTCCAGACGCAGGACCACACGTTTGCCGGCGTAGGCCGACAGATCTACCGAGACCTGGGTCCAGATCTGAGGCCCGCGACGAATAGCCTGATCCTTGAGAACCTCACCGTCGGTTGAAGGGGAAACAGAGGCCTGCTCCGCGCCCGTGTTTACCAGCTCGCGCTTTCGCTCGTCATTGAGAGGCTTTCCATCTTGGGGTGGGGCGAGAATGTACCAGATCAAATTGCGAAACTCAGCGTCGGGCATCTGCTCTAAGCCCTCCGGCATCACGGAGTTCTGGGTGACACGCAGCGCAGCAATATCCGACTTTCCAACCACTTCCTCCTGCCCCCCTGCGGACATGATCCGCACCCGCAGGTTGGTATTCTCCACCATGCGCCCCGTCAAGATACGTCCGTCCTTGGTTTCCAGCTCCACGTTCTCGTAGCCCTGACCGATAATCTCGTTCGGATTGACCACATTGTGCAGCAAAGCATCGAGAGAACTTCGCCCCACACCGGTAAGATCGGGTCCCACCTGGCCGCCCTCACCATGGAGCAGATGACAGATCAGGCAGGCGCGTTTCGCCACCTGATGCCCAGCCTCTAGATCAATGGGCCCCTGGACCACGATACGTCGCTTGTCGGCGATGAGTTTTAGTTTATCCGCGCCTGCGGCGTTGAACTTTCCAAATGCCTCCTGAGCCATGAGACGCACGATGTCGTTGCGATGGGTGGACAAGTTTCGAATGACCGTGGGCGGGACATCGCCCCGTTTTACTGCCCCAGACTTGCAAGCTTTGAGGAACTGAGAAATCCAGGCATCCCGAGTGGACATCAGCTCCGCCGTAGCCCGCCGCACAGCAGGCGTTGATTGCTCCCACTGAGAGAGCAGCCGCTGCCCAATCACATCATGACCCACCACACCCAATGCTCGGACGGCCTCGACGCGCACCGCATCACTGCCGCTCGAGCGCGCAACGCGCAACAGACCTTCCCGAACGTCCTCAGTCCGCTGGGTGCTCAAGGTTTTAATACCCGCGATGCGCTCAGCATCGGGAATCGACGTCAGCAAAATACGTTCGAGGTTGGCCCGCAAGGCTGCTGCATCCCCCCAAAGCGATCCAAGCTGCTGAGCCTTCGTAGCAATCTGAGCCACGGGTGACGCCGACAAGCGGCTGACCACCGCCCTCGCCTCCGCGTCCACCGTTAAGGTCTTCCCACGTTGTCCCTCGATCAAGCCTGTTAGGCCCGCAACGATCCAACGAGCCTGTTCTTCTTCCATCAAACCCAGAACCTTGACCACCTTGGAGAGCCTCGCCGCATCCCGAGCATCACAGGCGCGACGCATGATCTTGGTGAAAATCGACTCGCTGAAAGAAGAAGTTGCCCCCGGTTTCAGCTTGTAGGTGCGGAAAAAATCCGCCGCATGCCATGCGTCGTAAGCCACCAGAGGTTCCAAAGCCATCCAGAAAAGGAAACTGAGGTTTGGATCGGTCTGTTTCTCAAGACTTTGGAAGAGTTGACTGAGAACGCCGCCCGTCACGACCTCAGACAGCGGAACCAAGGGAGGGGTATCGACCGTGAGAGAGCCGGAGACGAACTGTCGAGCGGCCACAGCCACCGCTGCACGAACGGCAGGCTCGGGATCCTGAGCCAGCTTCTCCAATCGCTTGAGAGCGTCACCCAGGGGAAGAGCACGCTCGCCAGTGAGTCGCGCGGCCCACTCGCGAAGCACGGAGTCTTTGGACTCAGCCGCTTCGTCAAGCATCGCGTCGTCCATCAGCCGGGTTCCGTGGAGAGTCCATAGCGCTGCTAGCCGAGCCGTCACGTCGGGGGACTTCCGAAAAAGATCGAGCAGCGTGCTATCGGGATGCAAGGAACGCGGACCAAAGGCCGTGTCACCCCTCTCGCTCAGCACACGCTGCGCGGTCCGACGCTGCCATGAGTTTGAATGTCCTAGCAGGGGTACCAGAGCCTCTGACGACATCTTGGCCAGGTCCATGCCAGTCTCTGGTCGGGAGCCTAGAGGCTTGCCGGGCGTGTTCCCCACATGCACAAGGCGCCAAATACGGCCCAACTCGCGATCCACACCCGCCGGGTCAGCGTTGGCATTCTGATAACAAGGGTAGCGATCATACCAATCCATGATCCACAGCGCCCCATCCGGACCGGTCTGTAGGCTTACGGGCATGAACCAGCCATCATTGGCACGGACAAGGTCACGAACGAAGGAGGCCTTATAGCTAGACCCCGCAGGAGTCAGGCGGTCCCAGTGGATCGAGTTGTCGTGAATGTTCCCCATCAGCGCGGCACCCTGGTATTCAGAGGGATACTGGTTGCCCTGATAGATTTGGACGCCGGCGTAGGCCGCCATGTGATGGCGATGATCGACGATGCTGGGAAGCAGATCGTACGCGTAAGGGAATGGCGGCTGACCGGCTTGCCGCTGATACAGGCCTGCAGGCGAAAGATGAAAGAGGTGGTCGATGACACAGGCGCTGACGAAGGCCTGACCTCGAGCGTCGAAGTCCACGCCCCAAGGATTGCTCGTCCCTTCCGAGAAAATCTCAAACCGACGGGATCTGGGATCGAAGCGCGCGAGCGCGGCGGTCATCACCACGCCATCGTCGTTGGGATTGGACGGGTCCTTCACCTTGGAGTAGGTGAAGACGCCGTGGGTCATATACAGCCAGCCGTCCGGTCCCCAGGTGAATCCATTCAAAAGCTCATGCCGGTCTTCCATTCCAAATCCGGTCTTCACGATGGTCTTGCGATCCGCCTTGCCGTCGTTGTCCGTGTCCTCAAGAAAGTAGAGATGGGGTGCCTGACCAAGGTAGACTCCCCCGTTGCCGATCAGCAAGCCGGTGGCTAGCGAGAATCCATCCGCAAAGACCGTCACCTTGTCAGCGCGCCCGTCGTTGTCCGTATCCTCGAGCACCTTGATGCGATCTCGCGGCTTTTCCCCAGGCTTGACCCCGAGCGGGTATTCATAGAGCTCGATCACCCAGAGCCGACCCCGCTCGTCCCAAGTCATGGCAACGGGATTCACCACCATCGGCTCGCTGGCGAAGAGGCGCATCTCAAATCCCTCCGGAACGGCAAATCGTTTCCGGGCCTCCTCTGGCGACAAAGCAGGCGTGCTCGCCGGAGCGTGTTGACCCGCGAGCTGCTTGCCAGGAGGGGTATTCTTATAGATGGGGAAGTCATAGCCGGTTTCGGCCGCACCCAAGCACGCAGCAGCGTGGGCGATTGAGAATACCCAGAGCGAGAGGCGCCCGAGAGGACGCTGGGCAAAACGGCAGCGGACAAGATCGGACGTCATAGTCGATGAGGGGAAGCGAGCCGTTTAGGAACGGGCCAGGCCTAAATTGCGAACGACGCTACAGGTTGAACGGGCCTTATTGAGCGAGTAAAAGTGAAGCCCCGGCACACCGGCGCGAAGAAGTTCCTCACATTGCTCCGTGGCGTATTGGATTCCAAACTCGATCGCCGCAGCATCGTCGTCGACCAAACGGTCCAACTCCCGCATAAGACGATCCGGAATGCGCGCGCCACACAGGGTGGTGAACTTCTTAATTTGAGACGCATTCAGGATCGGGATGATACCCGGAACCATGGACACCTTGTTGCCTAGGCCGGAGAGAAAGTCCCTAAACCGGAAGAAGTCCTCGTTATCAAAAAAGAGCTGGGTCAGGACAAAGTCCGCGCCCGCATCGATCTTACTTTTTAGACGCCGCCAGTCTGTTTCACGACCTTCTACGCAGGCGATGTGGCCTTCAGGAAAGCCTGCGGTACCGATGGAGAAACCCCCGCGCTTTTGGATGAAACTGACCAACTGGTGGGAGAATTCGAATCCACCCTCGGTCTTGACGAAATCACCCTGTCCCCCAGGAGGATCGCCGCGGAGTGCGAGGATATTCCGGATCCCTCGGCTCTGAGCCTCGTCCAGCACGTCAGCCAGCTGAGCTATAGTAGAGCCAACGCAGGTCAAATGCGCCATCCCGGTGAGAGAAAAGTCGCGCTGGATGCGGTCCACAATTCCCAAGGTCTTGTCGCGTGTGCTGCCGCCTGCCCCATAGGTGACGGAAAAATAGTCCGGCTTCAGGGTCATGAGCTCCGGCATGGTGCGCTCATACAAAGCGCGCTCGCCCTCGTCGGTCTTCGGTGGGAAAAATTCGAAGGAGACAGCAGGGCGTCCCTCGAGCTTACAGCGGGCATGAATGTCGCGAATGAATTCCATCGACCCCAGATTGCCTGGGAACGCTCCAGACTTCAACGATTTCGAAGTTTTGCATTGCGCCTCGCGGCAAAGGGATTTTTAGTCGCAACACTGAAAACGACGCCCCGACCCAGGGCGCGACCGGCAACCATTTGCAATGAAGCTAACCAATCTGCGGGGGATCCTCCAATACGTTCCCCGGTTCCGAGAAAAGACCTTTGTTCTGAGCATCGATGCAGCGGTCGTCATGGATGAGATTTTCGCAAGTTTTCTCCAGGACATCGCGGTTCTTCGCTCCCTGAACATCCGCGTCGTTCTGGTGCATGGTGCCGCCGCGCAGATCCAGCAGCTTGCGCAGGACCAAGGGATTACGGCGAGCGACCTGGAAGGCACGGGCATCACAGATGGCCCGACACTCAAACTGGCACTGACGGGCGCAAATCGACTCACACACGAAATCCTTGAAGGACTGTCCGCCAACGACCTTCGAGCCGTTTCGACCAACGCCGTGATTGCGCATCCCCTCGGGATCTTGAACTCAGTAGATCACTTGTACACCGGCAAGGTGGAACGGGTGGACGTGGAAATGCTCCAATCCTTGCTCAGCCAGGGGATTATCCCGATCCTGCCTCCGTTGGGATTCGATGGCGAAGGGCGCACCTACCGAGTGAACTCGGATCATGTCGCCGTGGCGGTCGCAGATGCTCTCAAGGCGGTAAAACTGCTTTTTGTGGGCAGTCAAGACGGCATCTTCTTCCAAGGCCAGCGCATCTCGGACATCCTGGCGAGCAGTCTCGCGGCGCAGCTGTCCGCCCGGCGCTCCGATTTTCAAGCGGATTGCCTCTCCAAGGCCATTCATGCGGCCCAGGCGTGCAAGCTCGGTATACCGCGAGTACACGTGATCAATGGGCTGGTGAACGAAGCACTCCTCGCTGAAGTCTTCTCCAATGAAGGAATAGGCACCTTGGTCTACGCCAACGAGTATACCGAGATTCGACCCGCTCTCCGAAAAGACATCCGCAACATCCTGCAACTCATCAAGAGTTCGGTGGAATCGGAAGAACTGGTGAAGCGGACCCGTGCGAGTATCGAGAAGCAGCTTGGGGACTATTGGGTCTACGAACTCGACCGCAACATCGTCGGCTGCGTGGCCTTGCACCCGCTTCTGGAGGATAACGCCGCAGAACTCGCCTGCCTCTTTGTAAGCCGCGCTCACGAGAACCAGGGGATCGGGCGCAAACTGCTGCAATTCATCGAGAACAAGGCCAAGGAGCAGAGCGTGAAGGTTCTCTTCGCCCTCTCGACCCAGGCGTTCACCTATTTCCAGAGCAAGGGCGGTTTTAGCGAAGGTTCAAGCGATATGCTCCCTGCTCTTCGACGCGAAAAATACGAACAAAGCGGCCGCAAGTCCAAAGTGCTCTACAAGCGCTTGCCTGCCCCAACAGCCTCTGGAACTCTGCCGAACGTGAGTCAGCCGTAGCCGCCTCGAGCAGGGCCGAACCCACCCCAACGCACACCTGCTAGCCGCGCTTCCAGCCACGCCTCCAAAACCCTGGGTGTTCGGAGGAATCTTTTTGCCGGTTCTCCATGAAAACGTTTGACGTTCCTGCGGGAGTGGGGCAATGTAATCACAAGTCAACCTAGCAGGCCAAGTACACCTAAGGTCATTTAGTGTGCGGACGTTTCTCGATTGGCGAATTAATCCTCCCGTGTGGGCGGAGTGGCGGGTTTTGGCGATGTGAATCTGTGTGTCATCCCAAAACCCGCTAGTTTTTTATACACATAGTTCCTTCCGCACACGGCCAACCCGCGCTCGAAAACCCCGACAGACAGCCGTGACCCTCCAAGGATCAAACCTCGTTCCAGAGCAGCCATCACCCTCCAAAAAAGGGACCTATGTCCTACCGATACTCAGCCCGCAGCAGTTCCGGGACGCGGTAAAGATGGCGGCCGGCTACCTGACTGCAGGGGAAGTAGTTGGGATTCCTACGGAGACGGTCTACGGCCTCGCAGCCAACGCCTTAAACGCTGAGGCTGTGGCTAAAATTTACGCTGTCAAAGGCCGCCCCGAAAACAATCCCATCATCGTTCATGTGGCGTCGGTGGAGATGATTCATCAGTGCGTCTCCTGTTGGCCGGAGGAGGCACGCAGACTCGCTGAGGCTTTTTGGCCTGGGCCGTTAACCCTCATACTCCCAAAGCGTCCGGAAATCCCCAGCAACGTCAGCGCAGGGGGAACCACGGTGGGGATCCGCTGGCCGGGGCATCCGTTCATGCAGGCCGTTATCCACCGATGCGGCTTCCCCCTGGCGGCTCCAAGCGCGAATCCTGCGAATCAAGTGTCCCCTACGAGTGCCGCGCATGTTCTTAAGAGCCTTGGAGGCCTCATCCCTCTGATCGTCGACGGAGGTCAGTCACAAGTCGGCATCGAATCAACAGTGGTGGATCTGAGCGTGAGACCCGCGCGACTCCTCCGACCTGGAATGATCCACGCCAACGAGATCTCCCGTCTAGTGCCCCTGGAAACCGGGCCGCAGGTCTCCGGGGAGGTATTAAGGAGCCCCGGGCAGTTGGAGCGACACTACTCACCGAAGGCTCAACTGCTCCTTCTCCATTGGAAAGAGGGTGCTGACCTGGACCGCCAGCTTCGGGATCGGGGCCTGGAAGGGCTGAAGACCCATATCGTCAGCCACACTCTGATACCCTCGGGCCGTGCCCTGGGAGCGGTGAGTGTGATTCCCCACGATGCGGAAGCCTTCGCACGTGCGCTCTATGCGGAACTACATCGCTGCGATGACTCAGGAGTGGAGCTCATTGTGCTGGAGGCCCTGCCCGATCTACCGGAGTGGGCAGGCATAGCAGACCGACTTCGCCGAGCTTCCGTGCCAATCTGAGCTCCGCGGGTACTTCCACCTTTTGCTTTCCATTTCCCAACCACGACGCCTACAGTTCGCCCACAACCCACGGCTGCCCACTCAAAGTTTCTGATTACCGCCTGGGTTCATTGTATGTTGCGTTGCAAAAGAACGCTCGCATTGGCACCCACACGGGCGTGGCCGCGGTTGCTGTCCGCCGCCACGGCGAACGGTGACCCCCTGCCCACCGAAGCAATGCTGATGGCTCGAGCATCCGGAAAGCCCAGCACGGCCACCCCCATGCTGGCAGCGGTAAGCCTGCTCAGCCAGGTTCCCCAACCGATTGAGAACACCTCCTTCGCTTGGTGGGCAACCGGGTGTTTGGCCCTCCTCGCACTTCTCTCCATGGCATGGGGTTTTCGGCTCCGTCGCCGCCTCGCCGCCCAGGCACTTCAACTCCACCGCCAGCGGATACAGGAGCAAGCGCTCGAAAACGAGTTCAACGAGTGGGTGGAAAACGCACCCGACCTCATCCTAAATTGCGCCCCGGATGGCCGCATCCTGAGCGTCAACCGAGCAGGTGAGCGACTCACGGGCTTCACCCGCCCGCAGCTGGTCGGAAGCCTGCTCGAGGATCTACTGCTCACCGGACGAGAACTGAGCGATCTCATCGCACACCCTTCATCGTTCGAGCCCTCTAGCATCATGGAACTGAGACTGAGAACAGCAGGGAAGGAACTGGTTCCGGTGGAGGTACGCTGTAGGGTCCTCAGACGCGAGCACCGTCCCTCCCAAATCCAGTTTGTGGCTCGCGATATCCGCGAGCGGCGGCAGGCCCAGGATGCCCTGAGGCAGAGCGAGGACGTCTACCGCGACATGTTCGAAAAGAATAATGCCGTGAAGCTACTGGTCCACCCTGGCTCGGGCGAGATCGTGGACGCGAATCTGGCCGCCTCACGGTTTTACGGCCGCAACCTGGAGGATCTCCGTCGCACACGGTTCCAGGACCTGGGCTGCGGATCCACCGCACAAATTCAGGCGCTCCTGGGCCGCGTTCTGGCCAGCGAAGTCGACCTCTTCCATCTTGTCCAAACCACAGCGGAAGCGCGGCAGCGCCACGTGGAGGTCTATGGATGTCCACTGACCGTTTCGGGGAGATTGCTCATCTTCTGCATTGTGTTGGACGTCACTGAGCAGGTCCTGGCTACTCAGGCCATCCAACGCCTGAATTCGGCCCTAGAACTCCAAGTACAGGAGCGCACCGAGCAACTCCAGCGCAGGATCGCCGAAGTGGATGCCTTGAACGAGGAACTCGAAGCATTTTCCTATTCCGTATCTCACGATCTAAGAGCACCCCTGCGTCATATCAACGGCTTCATCCAAGTCTTGGAGGAGGAGGAAAAGGGAAAGCTGGGGGATGAATCCATTCGATGCATCCGTCATGTTCGCCAAGCCGCAAATCGGATGACCGAGCTGATCGACGGTCTCCTAGGCCTCTCCCACCTCGGACGATCGACCTTGCAAAAGCAGTGGGTGGAGGGGGACGCCCTTATGAGGGACGTCCTCGGTGAACTGACGCCCGAGGCAAAGGGCCGACATATTCGCTGGGTGGTGCATCCGCTTCCCCGCCTCTACGTCGACCCGTCGCTCATGCGGCAGGGCCTCCTGAACATCCTGAGCAACGCCCTGAAGTACACCCAACCGCGGCCGCAGGCGCTGATAGAGATCGGTTCCCAGGACACCTCCAAAGAGAGTTCGGAGGTGATTCTATACATCCGTGACAACGGGGTCGGTTTCGACATGGACTACGCAGGGAAGCTCTTCGGTGCCTTTCAACGGCTCCACTCCGAGAAAGAGTTCGAGGGAACAGGCATCGGGCTGGCCAACGTCCGACGTATCGTACACCGGCACGGCGGGCGCGTCTGGGCAGAGGGCCGCACGGATGTCGGAGCCACCTTCTACCTCGCACTGCCTCTCCTGAATTCCACACCAGGGCTAGATCCAAGTCTTAAGGACAAAGCCGAATTTCAACCGCTTCGCCCAGCAACACAAGGCGCGCCTAAAACCTAGGCTGGATCTCTTGGCGGAGACCCACTAGAAGAGGGGCACAACTTTTTCCCATGCACAGGTTTACTCAAACGGCACGAGTCGGCGCCCTCGTGAAATGGAGCTGGTGGAAGAAAGTCCCGGTGCTTCTCTTATACCTCCTCACCGCCGCCAGTCCTTCAAAGGCCCAAGAACCGGCCAGAGACACCAGGAGGCACCTCCGGCAAGACTTTATCCTCCGCACCTGGAGCACGGACAACGGCCTACCTCACCCGACAGCGCGCTGCATGACCGAAGCGTCGGACGGATTTATCTGGATCGGCACCTTCGACGGGTTAGCTCGTCTCGAATCGTTAGCCACAGCGAGTCATTTTTCCATCGAAAAAGAAACAGGACTCAACACGGATGCCTGTGTCAGCCTTCTGTCCGACAGCAAAGGACGGTTGTGGGTCGGCACAGACAAAGGACTGGCCGTTCGTGAGGAACGCCAATGGCGTGCCATCGCCCCAACCCCGGATCAGCCTTGGACGCTCATCCAAGGGCTGGTAGAAACGCAAAATCGCCAGATCCTCTTCGGCACAAAGGAAGGGCTATTCCAGGTATTAGAGACGTCAGCAAAACCCTTCCCAGTTCCGGAGAAAGATCCACGGGACTCATCACCCTGGCGCCCGGTCCGCGATTCCACCGGCAGGCTTTGGGTTAGAACGGACCAAGCCCTAGCCCTTTGGGACGGGACCAACTGGACCTCCAAAAGGCAAACGTTCGGCGTCTCCAGCAACCTGACGGGTCTGGCCGAAGCCAGGCGGAGCGGCGGGCTCTGGATTGCCGAACCCCATCGACTCCTCCGCGTGATCGAGGACCGGATCGTTGAAACCTTACCCTTCCCCGAAGGATTTCGCGACCCGCTGCTGAGTATTCTTGAAGACTCGCAGGGGCGGATCTGGGTCGGCGGCTCCGTAAGCAGTCTGGTTCTCTTTGGACCAGGTCGTATCGCCTCCAGAGTGACGACGAGCGACGGCCTCAGCGGCTCCCATATCACCTCGGTTCTCGAAACTCGAGAAGGTGAAATCTTCATCGGATTCGGCACAGTCGGTGCGCTGCAACTAACGCCTCGGCGGATAAGGATGCGCCAGGCGTTCGAGCCCGACCTGATGGATAGCCAGATCGGTTCCATTGCCGCCACCGCCGACGGCGGCGTTCTCTTCACCACCGGCACCGGCAAGGTCCGACGGATGAAGGATGGCGTCGTAACGCAGCTCGGCGACCTCGCCGAAGGCGCCGGTATCAACACGGCGATTACCACCCGAGACGGAACCACCTGGATCGGCACGGACACACGGGGTCTGCTCCAGGAGCGCGGTGGCACGATTGTCGAGGGCTTCGTAGTCTCTCGAAATTCAACGGCAAAGATCCTCGCACTCCATGAGGATGCGGCCGGGGTTCTGTGGGTAGGAACTCAGGACGGATTCGCGCGCAGGGAAGGAGAAACGTTCCAGCTGTCCCACGGAAACGAGGATGCACCGTTGGGAGATGTGACCGTTTTCGCGGAGAAATCTTCGCGGGATATGCTCATCGCCTGCACCGATGGTGTCTATCGGTGGCATCCAAAGGGTCTCGAGAAACTGGTCTTAACGCCTGACATCCCTGATCGGATCGTTACAGGCCTTTTGATTGATCCGGTGGACGGCTTCTGGTTCACTCTAAGGAGGGGAGGAATCGGCTGGAGGCGCGACACGGGTGAAACACACTTTATTCCCCCACAGGAGGAAACCCCTGCGCACAGCGTCTCTTCCCTCGTGGATGACGGGAATGGCCATATCTGGGGCAGCACCACACTCGGACTCTATCGATTTGATTTAGCGCAGCTCAAAGCCGTCGCGGTAGGCACCCAAAAACATCTCACTCCCCTGGCGTTAAAACAGAACTCCGGACTCATCAGCGACAATTGTAGAGGCAGCGGCCACCCTGCATCCACGGTCACGCCCGACGGACTCCTCTGGTTCGCCACCAAACGAGGTATCGCTAGTATTGACCCTCTCAGTTTCCACCTAAACACCAACTCGCCTCTCGCCTACTTCCGCTACGCAACTCATGCAGGAGAGGTTTTCCATCCCAAGAACGGGGCTATCGACTTGCCCGCGACGACTCGCAAAATCAGCCTGCGCTTCACCTGCAGCAGCCTAGCCGCGGCTGAAAGCGTTTTTTACGGGTACCGCCTGCTGGGAACCGACAAGGATTGGGTTGCCAATGGCAACTCCCCTATCATGCATATCAGCATGCCAGATTACGGCACCTACCGCTTCCAGGTGCGCGCCTCCAACAGCGATGGGGTTACGGATCTCCAACCTGCGGAAATCACGCTCAATGTCCCACCCCTTCTCGTGGAATCTCCCTGGTTTCGCGTTGGGGCACCTATCAGCGCGACAGCGGCGCTTGGTCTGTTGCTACTGCTCTTGCATCGTCGAAGAGTTCGAGCACTCCAAGCTGCCATCCAGACACAGAAGGAGAAGCGTCAGATGGAAGAGACTCTTCGCTTGGTAGCCTCCAACACGCCCGCGAGCCTAGCCTACCTTGATCGAGAACTCCGTCCCATCTGGTGTAATCGAGCGTTTGTCCAACTTTTCAGCCCTGATCAAATACTCGAGTCTGGGGTCCCGCTAAGCCAACTCCTCACTTCCCCTGTCACCGCACCCTTTGTCGATCAACTACAGCTCGGACTGAAGGGGGAGGCCCGTCGCTTCGAGTGGACGGTTCCTGGTGCCGCGGCCCAGACGCATCTGATTACGGTCATGCCCCACCACGGAGCGCAGGAGATCACAGGGCTCTTCGTCTCCTGCGTCGACGTCACGGAGCTGAAGTCCAATGAAAGGGCTCGGCAGGGTCTGGAGCAGAAACTCTTGCAAGCTCAGAAGATGGAAGCGTTAGGAACACTCGCCGGAGGAATCGCGCATGATTTCAACAACATCCTCACCGCCATCGCAGGGAACACTCAACTCGCGATGATGGATCTTGAGGAGAATCACTCGGCTCAAACCTGTCTCCGGGAAGTAGGCCGAGCCGCAAAAAGAGCAGCGGGCCTCGTACGGCAGATCCTGACTTTCAGTCGCCAGGAGGATCAGCAAAAGGACTTTCTCAGACTCAGTAGCGTAGTGAATGAGGCTATCCATCTTCTCAAAGTAGCTCTCCCGGCAGATGTGCATATAGAAACACGCTTCCTCGAAGGCACCGACACCATCCATGCAGATCCGAATCAGATTCATCAGGTAATCGTTAACTTAGCGACCAATGCGATCCAGGCCATGAAGGGGCGCGGAGGCATCCTTAGGTTCGAGGAATCGCTAGTAGAAATCCTTCCCTCTACACACACCTCTCCCCAAGTCCCCCCCGGCAGCTACGTTTGTCTCATCGTGTCTGACACGGGGATCGGCATGCACCGCGACACCATCGAACGAGCCTTCGACCCTTTCTTCACCACCAAGGGTCCGCATGAGGGAACGGGCCTGGGGCTCGCCGTTGTTCACGGAATCATGCAACGAGTGGGGGGATCGATATCACTCGAAAGCCAACTCGGCGTAGGCACCCGCTTTGAACTCCGATTCCCTCGCAGGGAGTGCGGGGAAACCAGCAGCCAGGCTCAAACACCTCACCCTACCTTCATGCGGGGCAACGGACAAGCCGTGCTCCTAGTGGATGACGACCAAGCATTGATCCACTTGACCGAACGAGTCCTAAGCCGACTCGGATACCAAGTCCACTCCTTCACACAGCCAGCGGAAGCGTTGAAACAGTTCGAGCAAAGCCCTGGAACTTACGCGGCGGTCATCACCGACCTCTCCATGCCAGGAATGACCGGAGCCGATCTGGTGCGTGGCCTTCGTCAAATCAACCCGCGGATTGCGGTAATACTCACTACTGGATTTATCCGCCCCGAGGATCAGCGAGAGGCAGACCAGTTGAATATCCAATCGCTGCTCCTGAAACCCAGCTCTCTGGAGGAGATGTCCGTGCACCTAGCCCAAGCCCTAGAATCATCTCAATCCACGCCTCATTGAAAAACGCAAACGCCGCGTACACAACGAGGTGCACACGGCGAGATGCGAAGCTTTTAAAAGGAGGGGTGACTACTCTTCCACCATCTTGACAATCCGGTTCTGGACCGAGCGCTTGCGCTGGTTCTCGTCCAAAACCTTCTTACGAAGGCGAAGGTTTAAGGGCGTGGCTTCGACATACTCATCCGCGCCGATGTACTCCAACGCACGCTCCAAGCTGAGCTTAAGCGGGGCATTGAGCTGGATCCCCTTGCCATCGCCCTGGGAACGCATGTTGGTCAAGTGCTTTGTCTTGCAGGGATTCACTGGGATATCGTTCTCGCGAGCGTTCTCACCCACGATCATGCCCGCATAAATCTTGTCGCCAGGCTCCACCATCAGGCGGCCGCGTTCCTGGACCAAGTTCAGCGCGTAGGCGGTCGCTTCACCATTCTCCATCGAAACCAGGGAGCCCTTCTTGCGAGCAGCGATCTCTCCGCGATCCGCGCCGTACTCATGGAACAGATGACTCATGACCCCCATGCCGCGGGTGAGGTTGACCAGATCGGTTTCGAAACCGATCAGCCCACGGGTCGGGATAAGCCCCTCGATACTGACATCGTCACCATGGTGGTTCATCGCTGTGATTTCAGCCTTGCGGAAGGCGAGATTCTCCATAGCAGCCCCCATGGCAAACTGAGGAAGCTCGATGAAAAGCTTCTCGATCGGCTCCAACAGGGCCCCTTCAGCATCTCGTCGGTAGAGCACCTCAGGTCGGCTGACGAGCACCTCGTGTCCTTCGCGCCGCATCTGCTCGACCAAAATGGCAATCTGCATCTCTCCACGTCCCGCCACCTCGAACACTTTCGGATCGCTGGTTTGCTTGATACGCAAGGCGACATTCGTGCGAATTTCCTTCACCAATCGCTCCCAAAGATGCCGTGCGGTGACCAACTTGCCATCAATGCCAGCCAGAGGTCCGTCGTTGACGGCAAACTCCATCTGAATCGTCGGAGGATCGATAGGCTTGCTTGCCAGAGGCGGACGCGTTTCGGAATCGGAAATGGTTTCACCAATGAAAACATCCTCGAATCCTGTCACGCCAACAATGTCTCCGGCATGGGCCTCGGGAACCTCGATGCGCTTCATCCCCTCGAAATGGTAGATGGCCGTGACCTTCCCCTTGGTACGAGCCCCGCTGATGTGGATGCAACTGGCCGAATCCCCAACCTTCACCTTACCTGCGTGGATCTTCCCGAACGCAATTCGCCCGAGGTAATCACTGTAGTCCAAGTTCGAAACCAGGAGCTGGAATCCTTCACCTGCAACGGCACGGGGCGGCGGGATATGCTTCACGATAGCCTCAAACAAGGGCTCCATCGTGGTCGTGTTCTGAGTGAGATCCTCCTTCGCGTAGCCAGCCTTGGCACTCGCATAGATAAAGGGAAAGTCCAACTGCTCATCAGTGGCGTTGAGCCCCATGAATAGCTCAAAAACCTGATCCAATACCTTCTTGGGATTGGCGTTCTCGCGGTCAATTTTGTTGATGACCACGATCGGCTTGGCACCGGCTTCGAGCGCTTTGCGCAACACGAAGCGGGTCTGCGCCTGTGGGCCTTCGGCGGCATCCACCACGAGGAGAACTCCGTCGATCATGTTCATGATCCGTTCCACCTCGCCACCAAAGTCCGCGTGACCCGGAGTGTCGACGATATTGATATGGAAGTTCTTGAAACGGAATGCCGCGTTCTTAGCACGGATGGTAATCCCCTTCTCCCTCTCCAAATCCATCGAGTCCATCAAGCGCTCGACCTGGCTCTCCGCCTGATTGGCACGGAAAGTCCCCGACTGTTTCAAAAGGCAGTCCACCAAGGTCGTCTTGCCATGGTCAACGTGCGCGATAATCGCAATATTCCGAATGTGCTCCATAAAATTGTGCCTGGTCAAACGACCAAAGTCGGACAGTGTGCCTGCCCTATTGAGAACATCAAGCATTCGTCCAAAAAAACCGTTTCTCCCTCAGTGGCAGTAAAAGGACGGCCAAAAGCACGCCCCCTCAGAAACGGAGACGAGGGCTCAGCGCCATCGAGAGAGAGTGACCTGGAAGCGCATGACTTTGAGCCAGAGAGACCTGCTGTGGGAAGGGAAGCGGTCATGCTCAGGCACCCCAGACGTTTTCATAAAAAAAACCTCGCAGGACCCGTTTTTAGCACTTCCACCGCCTCCCCCTTCACCGGACCCGCTTCGACACCCCAAAAGTTATCCCCACACCCCCACCCTTACCCCTGCGAACAAGTGGCCAAAAACGTCCAAATTATTGGCCTTTTTCACACCCTCATTCTGTGGATAAGTCTCGGGTAACTTTTTGGTAAAAATACGCTTGCCCCCCACAAAATCTAGCGCATACATTCTACACCCGACCCTACTAATAGCGGTGTCCTGTTTGAAGCAACGGTTTGAGCTACCAGTAACGGTCGGCATTTTTTACCTGTTTTGAAGCCCTTTTTCGAATCAGTCGAATGTCCCCTGAAGTACCCGGCTCCACGGATTGTAGCCGGCTGTTTGGAACTTGGTACTGGTTGGATCGGATAATCCGCCTAGATCGCGGTGAATTCGGCCCAAAATTGAACGCTTAGATTTTACACCTTAAACTCTCCCCCGAATGATTGATGCTCGTGAAGATGCGCTCGCCTCTGCCCCGTCCCGGCGCAAGACTCGCGCTGTGAGTTCTGCCCGCTCCAACTCTGGAAAGTCGACCCGTAAAGCGCTCCGCGTTGATCGGGTTTTCAGCACTGCCAACGTCGACCCTTTCAGCCAGATTGAATGGGATCAACGCACCGCCGAGATCACCGACGACGCCAGTAAGGTGATTTTCAAGCAGGAAAACGTGGAGGTTCCCAAGTCCTGGTCGCAACTCGCGACCAAGGTGGTGGTCTCGAAGTATTTCTATGGAGAGCAGAACACACCCGAGCGTGAGGTTTCGGTACGCCAGTTGATTCACCGTGTCTGCCGCACCATCGCAGACTGGGGTATTGCGGATGGCTACTTCAGCAAAGCAGACGGCGAAATCTTCTACCAGGAATTGGCCTGGCTCTGCGTCAACCAGTATGGAGCGTTCAATTCTCCCGTCTGGTTCAATGTGGGACTTCACCACGAGTACGGCATCGGAAAACGGTCCGACAAGGGCAACTACTATTTCGACCGCAAGACCAAGAAGTCCGAGCGTGCGCCCACACAATACGAGTATCCGCAGTGCAGCGCGTGCTTCATCCAATCGGTGGACGACAATATGGAGTCCATCATGAGCCTCGCCTACAGCGAAGCGATGCTCTTCAAGTTCGGCTCCGGCACCGGAACGGACCTCTCGCCGATCCGTTCGAGCAAGGAAAAGCTCAGCGGCGGCGGTCGCCCCAGCGGCCCGATGTCCTTCCTGAAGGTCTACGACCAAGTGGCGAATGTAGTGAAGTCCGGAGGCAAGACGCGCCGCGCAGCCAAGATGAACACGCTGCGCGACTGGCATGGCGACATCGAGGATTTCATCGATGCCAAACAGCGGGAGGAGAGAAAGGCCTGGGCACTCATCGAGCAAGGCTATGACGGCTCCTTCAACGGCGAGGCCTACGGAAGCGTGATGTATCAGAACGAGAACCTCTCCGTCCGGGTGAGCGACGAGTTCATGAAGGCGGCCACCGAAGGCGGCGAATGGTGGACGCGCAGCGTCACCAGCGGCAAGCCTCTTGAGAAGAAGGACGCGGCCACACTCCTGCGAAAAATCGCAGAAGGCACCTGGATCTGCGGGGATCCCGGACTCCAATATGACGGTGCCATCCAGCGCTGGCACACCTGCAAGGGATCGGAGCCCATCCACTCCACCAATCCTTGCAGCGAATACGTCTTCCTGAACAACACCGCCTGCAACCTGGCCTCGCTGAACTTGATGAAGTTCAAGCGTGAGGACAGCGTGTTTGATGTCGCGCGCTTCAAGGCGGCGGTCCGCATCTTCATCACTGCCCAGGAGATTGCGGTCGACAATGCCAGCTACCCCACGCCGGCCATCGCGGAAAACTCACATATCTTCCGCACGCTCGGCCTGGGCTACGCCAACCTCGGCTCGCTCATCATGAGCTATGGCATGGCCTACGATTCGGACTCCGGCCGTGCGCTCGCCGGAGCCATCACCTCCATCCTGACCGGGCACGCCTACGAGCAGTCCGCGAAGATCGCGTCCACCATGGGGGCCTTCCGCGGCTACAGTGACGCCCGTTGCAATGGCGTGAACAAGCCCGTCACCCGCGACAATGTAAACCAGATGCTTGATGTGATCGCGCTCCACCGCTCTTCCGTGGAAAGCATTCAGCCGAGCTCCGAGTTCCACTATCTGAAGGATGAGGCTCGCGAGTGCTGGAACCGCGCGCTGTCACTCGGCAAGCAGCACGGCTACCGCAACGCGCAGGTCACCGTCCTAGCACCGACGGGCACCATCGCCTTCCTGATGGACTGCGACACCACGGGTGTTGAGCCCGACATCGCCCTGGTAAAGTACAAGCTCCTGGCAGGCGGCGGCATGCTCAAGATCGTAAACCGCACGGTCCCTGAGGCGCTGCACCGGCTCGGTTACACAGCGGCCCAATGCGCGTCGATCATCGCGCACATTGAAAAATACGACACGATTGAGGACATCACCGCGGAGGACGGCGCGATTGTCACCAGCGGGCTCAAGGCAGACCACTTGTCGGTCTTCGACTGTGCGTTCAAGGCCCACCGCGGCAAGCGCAGCATCCACTACCTAGCCCATCTTAAAATGATGGGAGCTGCCCAGCCCTTCATCAGCGGCGCGATCTCCAAAACCGTGAACCTTCCTCACGAAGCCACGGTTCAAGACATCACCTCGGCCTACGTGGAAGCCTGGAGGATGGGGCTCAAGTGCGTCGCAATCTACCGCGACGGCTCGAAGCGCTCTCAACCGCTCAACACCAAGAAGACCAATGAGGGTGGCACCAAGAAGGCTGCGGTGGCCGCTGCGGCCCCTGCCCACGGCTTGGAACAGGAAGTTCAGGATCTCGAGGCCGAGGTGGCACACCTCCGTGAGGAGGTCGGAAAACCCCTCCGTCGTCGGCTCTCAGACACCCGCAGCGCCGTGAATCACAAGTTCGAGATCGCCGGACACGAAGGCTACCTCACCGTCGGCCTCTTCCCCGATGGCCAACCGGGCGAACTCTTCGTCACCATGGCCAAGGAAGGATCCACCGTCGGCGGCCTGATGGACACGATTGGAGCCCTGACCAGCATGGCTCTGCAATACGGCGTCCCGTTGGAGTCCTTGGTCAAGAAGTTCGCCCATCAGCGCTTCGAACCGAGCGGGTTCACACGCAATCCGGACATCCGCAATGCCTCGAGCATCATCGATTACGTCTTCCGCTGGATGGCCTGCCAGTTTGTGCCCGGCTACCGCGAGCAAACCTCCCCCAAGCTCCAGGCGGAGCTGAACATCCCAGGTTTGGCCGACGCAGAGCGCAAAGCGGTCAACCGCCCGGTATCTGATCTTCCGTTGGCGGATGAAACCGAGATCATCTCCCTGGCATCCACCAGCAGCACACGTTCCGTCTCGTTCAAAGCCATCACCAAAACGGGAGCCACCACCTACAGCAGCACCTTCGTCAACCAGCATGACGCGCCGTCCTGCCCGAACTGCGGTCACATCGCAGTCCGAAACGGCGCCTGCTACAAATGCATGAACTGCGGAGAAAGCCTCGGCTGCTCCTAGTCTGAAAGTTTTCGCACCCGCCGGGGCAATGCCCCGGGTCGGGAGGAACACAACCGGGAACCGTCACAGGTTCCCGGTTTTTTGTTGTGATTCAGTGGAATCGCAAGGCACGGTAGGGCTCGACGCCCGTGCAGCATGAACCTTGATTGAACTGGGTTGGAACGATGAAGCCATCCTCTGAAACCTCCTCTCCGCCCAGCACCCACTTCAAAGGATGGGCAAAGCCCGGCCCTATCCCGCCCGGGCCTGAAAGCGGTGTCTGCGCGGAAGCGGAGGAGAGCCTCGACGCGCTCAGCGGGCACTTCCGACTCCTCCAACTCCAATCCGGCCATCGATTCTCCTCGGACGATATCCTAGCCGCCTGGTATGGAACCAGTTGGTGTCCCAGCGCATCCACCGGTCTCGACCTCGGCAGCGGAATCGGGACGGTTGGAATGATCGCCGCGTGGAGGCTTCCAGGTTCGCGCTGGGTGACCATAGAAGCTCAGACGGAAAGCGTCGCCTTAGCTCGACGCTCCGCTCGCTACAACGGTTTGGAAGCTCGCTACGACATTCGGGAAGGCGATCTGAGGGATCCGGCCGTACTTCGAGCGGAGGAACGCTTTGATCTGATACTGGGAAGCCCACCCTATTTTCCGCCAGGCACCGGACTCACCAGCGAGCATCCCCAGAAAGTCGCCTGTCGCTTCGAGCTGCGTGGGGACGTTCAGGACTACTGTGCGACCGGAGCCCGTCATCTCGCCTCCGGCGGTTTCATGGCTCTCGTCTTTCCAGATGCGGCCGATCAGGCCAAGCGGGTCTTCGCGGGCGCGGCGGCGGCTGGGTTGACTGTGGTCCGAAGACGTCCGGTCATTTTCAGGGAAGGCGAACCCGCACTGATCGGGCTCTTCGGGTTGATGCGATCCAGCGATCTTCCAGAATGGATGCGGGGACAGACCTGGACGGAACCCGCGCTCACCATCCGCACTCGAGAAGGTCAGATCCATCCGGAATACTCCGCCGTGAAGCTTGCCATCGGCTTCCCTCCCTAATTCCGACTCAAGTAGGAACTCCCAACTGTCGAGCCAAGGTGACGCCCAGTGCTTCCGCCGCGGAGGCATCTCCCGCGACAGTAGCGCGTCGCGGATGGCCTTGCAGGTAAGAAACCGCGTCCAGGCTGAGGGTCGAATCCGACAGTGTTGCATAGGCGGCCACCGCCGCCTGACAGCCGCCACCCATCGTCCGCAGGAAGCTGCGCTCCGCTTTCACACAGCTTTCAGTGGGCGGGTGATTGAGCGCAGAACAGACCTGTTCCAATTTCGGGTCCGCAGAGCGGATTTCGATACCAATCGCCGCCTGCCCCACACAGGGGATCATCTCCCTGGGAGTCAGGTAATACAGTCTGAAACGCCCCGAAGGAACTGGCTCTGAATCCTGAGGCCCGCCGCTCAGCATGCCATCAGCAGCCACAGCGAAGCCTAGCCGATGCAGGCCGGCGGCCGCGAGTAAGGTGGCGTCCAGTTCTCCGTTCTCAAGCAGCTTTCGCAAACGCGTTCCGACATTTCCACGAATAGGCACAACTCGGAGATCGGGGCGCCTCTCGCGAAGTTGAGCCTCCCGACGCGTGCTGCTCGTGGCGACGGTGGCACCCTCTGGCAGCGAAGCCAGGCTCAGGCCGGGCCCGTAACCGCGATGCGGTCCAGCATCCGTCGTGCGGGTGACCAGTACATCGCGGGCATCCTCGCGGCGTCCTACCGCCCCAAGGCGGAGCCCTTCCGGCAACTCAGTAGGCAGGTCTTTCAAGCTGTGAACAGCGAGATCCGCCTCCCCACTCAACAGCGCTACCTCCAGTTCCTTCGTAAACAGCCCCTTGGGCAGGCTTGCTCCCGAGAGAGACGCGGTCTGAAGCTTATCTCCGGTGGTCTTGTAGATTCGGATTTCGAAAGAGCGATCAGGGAGAGCCTTTTGGCACTGAGCCAGGACGGCACGAGCCTGAACCAAGGCCAGCGCGCTGCCTCGGGTGGCTAGGATAATAGGTGGGGTGGACATCGAAGTTGAATCTGAAGGTGCTACGGCTCGCCGCTTAGGGCTGGCTTACTGCGAGAGGGGCGGGGGAGGCCTGGTGCTGGCGGCCTACTCGCTCCTTCTAACAGGGCCCGCGTACGATCGCGGATAATGGCCATGCAGGCATCAATCTCCTCCTGCCGCTGCTTCATGTAACCATCCGCAATCGTCTGAAGGTCATCCACGTTGTAAAGGTAGACATCGTCCAAGAAGTTCACAGCAGGGTCGATATCGCGGGGAACGGCGATATCCACCAGCAAAAGCGGGCGATTCGAGCGCAGCTTCATCAGGGGCTCCAACTTGGCACGGTCCAGAACATAGTGGGGAGCTGCTGTGCTGCTGATCACAATATCCACGTTGCGAAACTCCACTGCCCACTGATCAAAATGAACGGCTCGTCCTCCCAACTCCCGGGCAAGGGCTTCAGCGCGATCATAGGAACGATTGGAAACCATCACGCTCTGCGCCCCGCGGGAGAGCAGCGCGCGGGCAACCTTCTCACTCGTATCCCCTGCCCCGATGATCATGACGTGGCGCTGGCTCAAATCGGAGAAGATCTTCTCCGCAAGTTCTACCGAGACCGAGGCCACGGAGATGCTGCCCCTCTGGATATTGGTCTCGGTACGCACCTGCTTCGCCACATTGAAGGCGCGCTGGAATGCCTTGTTGAGTCGTCCTCCTGTGTGTTTGTGGGTGAGGGCAAGATCGTAGGCCTTTTTGAGCTGCCCCAGAATCTCAGTCTCTCCGAGCACCATGGAATCGAGTCCACAGGCAACCTTGAACAAATGCTCCACACTTCGGGGATCACCCCAAGCGTAAAGCTCGCTCTCCAGGGAATCCGAGTAGTTCCGCTCCTCCGCCAGAAAGCGGCGCAGGCCGGAAAGCGTCTCGCTAGGGCCCTGCTCGGTCGCGACGTAAATCTCCATCCGATTGCAGGTCGACACAATCACCGCCTCGTCGGCCAAGCCGCTCTGGCGCAAGCGGGTAAGCACCTCAGGAATCGCGGATTCTCCAAAAGCCAGCTTCTCACGAATTGCCACCGGGGCCGTGTGGTGGCTGAGGCCGATAACGTAGATAGCCATGGCGTTTGCCTCAAGGAATAACGGCACCCACAGAGGGTTGATGGATGCCAGAGAGTAGATAGAAGCCCCAGAAGGTAAGAATGACGAAAGCGAATCCTCCCAGTGCCCCCAGCGCGAAGCGCCTGCCGCGATGAGCGAAAACACGGTGCAACACAACCAAACCGAGATAAATACACCAGACAAGCAATGCCCAGATGATCGTGCTATCCGCCTTAAAAAACACCCCCTGCCGTTCCTTCAACCAGATCGCCCCGGAAACAAGGCCGGCGGTCAACAACACCAGTCCCCCGTACATCAAACGCTCCGTAATTAGCTCGAGACGCTGAATGGGAGGGATCCGAGAAAATGCTGCCCTAAGTTTATGCTGCTTCAGATTGCGTTCCTGCGTCAGATACATCACTGCCGACACGGCACTCAGCCCAAAAGCCCCCGTGGACAGGAGGATCAAGGCCGCATGGAGGCTGTGGAGGCCCCCGGAAAAGTTGGGTTTCTGAGGAAGGTAAGGTGGATCGAGCCCCGGCATCAGCGCAAACACTCCGATTCCAAACAGGAAGGGAGAGGCAAAGGCTCCTAGAAAGCGTACTCGCGACCACACCCCCATAACCAAGTAGGCCGCAACGATGCTCCAAGCAATGAAGAGCGTTGCCTCGTACAGATTGTTCGTGGGGCAGCGTTGGAAGGAGAAACCCCTCTTCATCATGGCCAGGGTATGGCAGGCAGCCGCAGCCAACAGCAGCACGTAGGTCGTCCGATTGTCCTGACGGAAGCCACCCCGGCGCAGAAAGATCGAGTACAAGGTGCTCAGCCCGTAGAAAAATACGGCCACCCAAAACCAACCTCGATCTGTTAAAGACACGTCGTAAAGTAGTCGGATGGAGGCGCTCAAAAAAAGAAGAAACTGAGGAATTTGGCTTGGGAATCGGAGGTGGGGTCTGGAAGGATCACCCACGTTGCATAAAACGGGCACTCTTTGACAAAACCATGGTTCTTCCCCGCATGATTCACGTGGCCAGGAACGGCGATCGCTTCGGCAAGTTTGCCCTGGTCCAGATCCCCGAGCTGGTGTCCTCAGGCCTCCTTCGCCCCGACGACGATTTCTGGGAATCGGGAATGTCCGATTGGCGCCCGCTGAACGAATTACCGGAACTCCGAAACCTGGGGGATGACCCCGGGGCGTGGAAGCGGCAAGCCAAAGGAGCGGTCGCGGACGCCGCCAACCTGCTCGCGCGCGGCACCGCCAAATTGGCGCAGAGCGCCCGCCACTTCGCTTCAACGGGAACAGAGATGGCCCCCGATGCCATCGAGCGTCTGCTTCGTGACTTTCAACCTCGACTACGGGAGAGGGCTCAGGCCCTCCTCAGTCAAAAGCCTTTTCTCTCTGCTCCTGCCGCCCTGGAGAATCATGACATGATGGAGCGGGCCTTCGAGTCGCTCTACGACAGTCTGCCGCAGTCCATCACCCAATCCGTTCCGCAATATGCGTTCGTCGAGTTCTGCCTGCACAAAAAGCTGGAACTCTTGCAACCGGACCCGGGCGACGAAGCAGCTGCCGCACACCCCGTCGGCCCAGAGGTCTACCGACTCTCCCATGTGCGTCTACTCGTCACCGATTACGCCACCATGCTGACGTTCTACCGGGACAAGCTCGGCCTTGGACTTCGGTTCAACGAGGAAGGCGTTTACGCCGAGTTCGACACCGGGCCCAGCACTCTGGCACTCTTCCACCGAGACTTTATGGCGGAGGCTCTTCACTCCACAGCGCCCCATGAACAGGCCCTCCCCCTCCAGCGTCCCGTGGTGATCCTTTCCGTGGAAGACGTTGACGCCTGCTACATCCGACTCGGCGAGCGCGGCGTGGAGTTTCTTGAAGGCCCCATGGACCGCCCCCACTGGGGCGTTAGAACCATCCATTTCACGGATCCAGAGGGAAACCTGATAGAGATCAACAGCTCCAGGCGCTAAGCCAGTCGGGATGGCAGGCGACGCCGATTCCTGGTTTTCGCACCAAAGTCCTGTCGGTGAGCTCGGACATGGGCTATCAGGTGGTGCTCGCCGAATTGGCTGCGGGCGCACGCTTTCCTGAGCATGATCATTCCAGCTCGGAGGAGCTGTTTATCGTCTCCGGCCACCTCCAGACCGAGGGACGCATGCTGGGGCCCGGAGACTTTCTCCATGCGGAGCCAGGCACACATCATCGGGAACTGATTTCTCCCGATGGGTGCGTCGCCTTGATCATCAGCCGCGCGACCCTCGCGACCTGAAACGGCCAGGTCACCTCCTGCCTGCAGGAACGCAAGCGTGTGAGAAGCGAACCGTTAAAAGGGACCGAGCGTGTCTGATTGTCACCGGGCGGGAGTCGCGTTAACGACCCCCGCCCTGCTTGACCCGAATGGTGAGGGCGGTTTTGCACCCCCTTAACGGATAGAACTACGCGAGATCGAAACGGTCTAGGTTCATCACTTTGTTCCAGGCCGCGATGAAGTCCTGGACAAACTTCTTGTCCGCATCCGAACTTCCATAGACTTCAGCCAAGGCGCGGAGCACGGCATGTGAACCAAAGAGGAGGTCGACACGCGTGCCGGTCCATTTCACCTCGCCCGTTTTGCGATCACGACCTTCGAAGAGCTCAGCTTCCTGCGAGACAGGTTTCCACTCGGTGCTCATGTCCAGCAGGTTGACGAAGAAGTCGTTCGACAAGGTCTCCGGACGCTGGGTGAATAGCCCATGACGGGTCTGGCCGGCATTGCTGTTCAGCACGCGCAGTCCGCCCACCAGGACCGTCACTTCGGGCGCCGTCAGACCCAACAGCTGCGCCTTATCGACCAGCAGTGTCTCAGCCGATACGGCGTACTTGCATTTGAGGTAGTTGCGGAAGCCGTCCGCGATAGGTTCGAGGAATGCGAAGGAGGCCACATCGGTCTGCTCCTGCGACGCGTCCATGCGCCCCGGCGTGAATGGAACGGTGACGTCGTGACCCGCGGTTTTAGCAGCGCGCTCCACGGCTGTGCACCCACCCAGCACGATCAGGTCCGCCAGCGAGACCTTCTTGCCACCCGTCTGCGAGCCATTGAATCCTGCCTGGATGCCCTCCAAAACTCCCAGAACCCTGGCCAACTGAGCAGGCGCGTTCACGTCCCAATCCTTCTGAGGAGCCAGGCGGATTCGGGCCCCGTTCGCACCCCCACGCCTATCGGAGCCACGGAACGTGGATGCCGACGCCCAGGCCGTGGAAACAAGCTCTGAGACCGACAAACCCGAGGCCAGAATCTTCCCCTTCAACGAGGTGATGTCCGACGCATCCGCCAAGGGGTGGTTGAGCTTCGGGATAGGGTCTTGCCAGACAAGCTCCTCCGCTGGAACCTCGCTCCCGAGGTAACGCGCGCGCGGCCCCATATCGCGATGGGTTAGTTTGAACCAGGCTCGGGCAAAGGCGTCTGCAAACTGTTGAGGATTTGCCAAGAAGCGCCGAGAAATCTTCTCGTAAGCAGGGTCGAATCTGAGCGCGAGGTCGGTGGTCAACATCGAAGGCGCGATACGCTTCGACGCGTCATGCGCAGCCGGCACGGTCCCGGCACCTGCTCCATTCTTTGGTTTCCACTGATTGGCACCGGCGGGGCTCTTGGTGAGTTCCCATTCGTAACCGAACAGGTTCTCGAAGAAATTGTTACTCCACTTCGTGGGGGTCGTGCTCCAGGTCACTTCCAGACCGCTGGTGATGGCGTCACCGCCTTTCCCCGTGCCAAAGCTGCTCTTCCAGCCCAACCCTTGCTCCTCAAGACCGGCAGCTTCGGGCTCATTGCCCACATGAGAAGCGGGACCGGCACCATGAGTCTTACCGAAGGTGTGGCCCCCGGCTATGAGCGCCACGGTTTCCTCGTCATTCATGGCCATGCGGGCGAAGGTCTCCCGGATATCGCGAGCCGAAGCAACGGGATCAGGATTGCCGTTTGGGCCTTCCGGATTCACGTAGATCAACCCCATCTGCACAGCAGCGAGGGGGTTCTCGAGATTCCGGTCACCCGTGTAGCGCTTGTCGTCCAGCCACTTGGTCTCATTGCCCCAATAGACATCGTGATCGGGCTCCCAAACGTCCTCGCGTCCGCCGGCGAAACCGAAGGTGTTAAATCCCATCGACTCCAGCGCAACGTTGCCCGTGAGAATCATCAGGTCGGCCCAAGAAATCTTTTGGCCATATTTCTGTTTAATCGGCCAGAGCAAGCGCCGCGCCTTGTCCAGGCTGACATTGTCAGGCCAGCTATTCAGTGGCGCGAAGCGCTGCTGTCCCCTGCCTCCCCCCCCACGACCGTCTCCGGTGCGGTAGGTGCCGGCACTATGCCATGCCATGCGGATGAACAAGGGCCCGTAATGCCCAAAGTCTGCTGGCCACCAGTCCTGCGAGCGGGTCATGAGCACGCTCAAGTCTCGCTTTAGAGCCGCTAGATCAAGGCTTTTGAACTCTTTCGCGTAGTCGAATCCCTCGCCCATTGGATTGGATTTCGACGAATGCTGGTTCAGCAGGTCCAGCTTCAACTGATTCGGCCACCAGTCACGGTTTGCAGTGCCGCCGCCAGCGGCGTGATTGAACGGGCATTTGGCTTCGGATGACATACTTTTCGCGTTAATTCGTTGAGTGAAATTCGGTCGACAGGGCTTCAGTTATTGGCACGACTGCCCTAGTGGTCAACTTATAATTGAAGAGTAGACTCAGCGAGGATTCCGCAGGACGATGGGGATGAGGCCGACGGCGTTAGACGTTGAACTTGAATAAAAGCACGTCGCCGTCTTTGACGATGTATTCCTTACCTTCCATGCGATACAGCCCCTTCTCCCGGGCCGCCGCCACGGAGCCGCACTTGACCAGATCTTCATACCCGACCGTCTCCGCCTTAATGAAGCCTCTCTCGAAATCGCTGTGGATAACGCCTGCCGCTTTGGGAGCGGTATCGCCCGCGTGAATCGTCCAAGCCCGGGCCTCTTTCTCGCCCGCGGTGAAATACGTACGCAATCCAAGGAGGTGATAGGTGGACCGAATCAAAGCTCCGACGCCCGACTCATCCACACCCAGCTCCTTGAGGAAAGCCTGGGCCTCCTCGGCCGTAAGATCAATCAGGTCGCTTTCGATTTGAGCGCTGATCACCACCGTCTCGCAGTTGGCATGGGTCCGGGCGTACTCACGCACCTTGGCCACATGGGCGTTGCTATCCGCTGTCGCCAAATCGGACTCCTTCACGTTAGCGGCAAAGATGGTCGGCTTACTGGTCATCAGGTAAAACCCTTTGGCGAGAATCTTCTCCTCCGCAGTAAGCTCCAAGGTGATCGCTGGCTTGCCGGCGTCGAGGTGCGGCTCCAGCTTTTTAAGCACTGCCTCATCCGCGATCGCCACTTTATCACCCCTCTTAGCATCCTTCGCCCCCTTCTCGATCCGCTTCTTGACGCCATCCAAGTCGGCCAAAATGAGTTCCGTATTGATCGTCTCGATATCGCGCACGGGATCCACGGTCCCCGCCACATGGTGGATATCGCCGTCTTCAAAGCAGCGAACCACCTGAACAATGGCGTCCACTTCCCGAATATGGCTGAGAAACTTATTGCCCAACCCCTCCCCTTGCGCCGCACCTTTCACCAAACCTGCGATATCCACAAACTCAATGGCGGCAGGAATTTGCACTCCAGTCTTGGCAATTCCAGCCAGGATCGGGAGACGTGGGTCGGGCACCGTCACGATGCCGATGTTCGGATCGATCGTGCAAAAGGGGTAATTCGCCGCTTCCGCCTTGCGGGTGCGTGTAACAGCATTGAATAGGGTGGATTTCCCCACATTGGGCAGACCGACGATTCCGGCTTTCAACATAAGCGGGGCGGAACGTAGCAAAGCAGCGCGCCTAGGACAGCTTTTTCGGCAGGTGATCGAGACCTTGACGGCGAACAGGATCTCGCTAGTGTCGCCGATCGCTGTGGGTGTCCCCTTACACTTAAGGAATTCATAGGGGTGCCGACAAATGATATCAGTATAACAGAAAAGCGAATGAAATCACTAATCCTCACGCTGTGTGCAACGGCGATGGCTACGAGCCTATGGGCTGCCGACGTCGAACCTGCCGCTCCGAAGGCTGACAAAAAGAAAGTCAGCTATAGCTTCGGTATGCAGTACGGAAACTTTTTCAAACAAAACGCCATCGATCTCGATATCGAGGAATTCAGCAAGGGTCTGAGCGACATGCTCGCCGGAAAGCCTGCCATGACCGAGCAAGCGGCCCGCGAGATCATGAACAACTTCCGCACCGAAATGATGGCCAAGAAGGCCACCAAGGACAAGGAGCAGGGCGAGAAGAACGAAGGTGAGGGCGCCAAATTCCTCGAGGCCAACGCCAAAAAGGGTGGCATCAAGACCACGGCCAGCGGCCTTCAGTACAAGGTCATCACCGAAGGCAAGGGCGACAAACCCGGCCCCACGGACACGGTTGAAACCCACTACCGTGGCACGCTGATCGACGGCACCCCGTTCGACAGCTCCTACGACCGTGGCACACCGGCCACCTTCCCGGTCAACGGTGTGATCTCCGGCTGGACCGAAGCTCTACAGCTCATGACCACCGGCTCTAAGTGGCAGCTCTACATCCCCAGCAAGCTCGCCTATCGTGAGCGCGGCAGCCCTCCCAAGATCGGGCCGAATGCGACCCTGATTTTCGAAATCGAGCTGCTCTCGATCAAGAAGGCTGAGGCCGCCAAGCCCGTCACCAGTGACATCATCAAGGTCCCTTCGGCCGAAGAGCTGAAGAAGGGTGCCAAGATCGAAGTCATCAAGGACGTGGACGCCGAGATCAAGAAGCAGAAGGACGAGGCCGCCAAGAAGCCGAAGTGAGTTCCTACTCTGACCCCTTGTTTTCCAAAAACCCCGGCGAAACCGCCGGGGTTTTTCTTTGCCTACTTCTAGCCAAAGGAATCACCCTCACCGATCAGAGGACTAAGTAGCATAGTTTAATCCTCAAATCCAGATATGATGATTTGACCTTTTGAATTTCCAATGGCAGGTTTGCCCTATTCAGACGCGGCGAGCGGAGCCATTGAGGCAACTTCACTTCCGGTTGAGCGGGACGATCAAGTGAGTAGGCGGCGGAGCGGCTTGAAACAGAACACATTATGGACAAAGCGGAACGGAACAGGCGCGTGGGTGAATTGAGTCGTCTCCTCAGGGAGCGCATCGTCTTCCTTGATGGAGCGATGGGCACAGTGATTCAGCAGTATCGCCTCGATGAGTCCCAGTTCAGAGGTGAACGATTCAAGGGGTGGAGCGGAAAGGATCTGAAAGGGAACAACGAACTCCTGAACCTCACCCAACCGCAGATCATCGAGGAGATTCACCGTCGTTATTTCGAAGCGGGAGCCGACATCGTTGAAACCAACACGTTCAACGCGCAGGTGATCTCCTTGGCGGACTACGGGATGGAGTCCCTCGCCTATGAACTTGGGCGGGCCGGGGCGGAATGCGCTCGACGGGCAGCCGATTCGGTCATGGCGTCGCAGCCGGGCCGGGTGTGTTACGTGGCTGGGGCGCTGGGACCTACAACCAAAACCGCCTCGATCTCCACCGATGTCAACGATGCCAGCACGCGTGGCACTACCTTCGATGCCCTGGTGTCCGCTTACGCGGAACAGGTGAAAGCGCTTTTGGACGGCGGGGTAGATATTCTACTGGTGGAGACCATCTTCGACACCCTCAACGCGAAGGCCGCCTTTTTCGCTATCGAGCAGGTGCTTCAGGAACGAGACCTCGTTCCCCTGCCCTACGGAAGTGAGGTCCCGACCCACCACGGTACGATACCTCTCATGGCGTCCGTGACCTTCATTCAAAAAGGAGGCAATCGGGGCGTTACCGGGCAGACGGTGGAAGCGTTTTGGAACTCCATCGCTCATGTACCCCTTTTGAGCGTAGGGATGAACTGTGCCCTGGGACCGCAGGAACTGCGGCCCCTCGTGGAGGATCTATCCCGGTTGGCCCCTATCTATTTCAGCGCCTATCCAAACGCAGGTCTGCCCAATCCGCTGCTCCCTACCGGTTTCCCTGAGACTCCGGAGTCCCTCGCGCCTCAGTTGGCCGAGTGGGCTCGGGAGGGCATGCTGAACATCGTAGGTGGATGCTGTGGAACCACACCGGACCACATACGCCACATGGTCTCCGCAGTGCGCGGCATAGCTCCGCGCACCGTGCCCACCCACCCGCGTTATCTCCGCCTGAGCGGAGGCGACGCTCTCACCCTCACACCCCTGACGAATTTCGTGAACGTGGGCGAGCGCACCAATGTCACCGGGTCACCGAAATTCGCAAAACTGATCCTTGGCGGGCAATATGAGGAGGCCGTAACCGTCGCACGCCAGCAGGTTGAGAACGGGGCTCAAATCATCGATATCAACATGGATGAGGGAATGCTGGATGGCGCAGCTGCCATGACCCGCTTCCTGAACTACATCATGACGGAACCGGAGATCTCCAAGGTTCCGATCATGATCGATTCATCCAAGTGGTCGGTGATTGAGGCAGGCCTCAAATGCATCCAGGGCAAAGGGGTGGTCAACTCGATCTCCCTGAAGGAGGGCGAGGAGAAATTCCTTGAGCAGGCGCGACTCGTTCGCCGCTACGGTTCTGCCGTGGTTGTCATGGCCTTCGACGAGAAGGGACAGGCCGATTCCTTCGACCGCAAAATTCAGATCTGCAAACGCAGCTACGATCTACTCACCCAAACGGTCGGATTCCCTCCGCAGGACATCATTTTCGACCCGAATATTCTCACCGTGGGAACGGGGATCGATGAGCACAACAATTACGCAGTCGACTTCATCCGCACGATCCGTTGGATCAAGGAAAACCTGCCCCACGCCAAGGTGAGCGGTGGCGTATCGAATATTTCCTTCAGCTTTCGTGGCAATAACTCGGTGCGCGAAGCCATGCACAGCGCGTTCCTCTACCACGCCATCCAGGCGGGCCTGGACATGGGCATCGTGAACGCGGGCATGCTCGAGGTCTATGAAGAGATTCCAAAGGATCTGCTAGAACGCGTCGAGGACGTGCTCCTGAACCGAAGGGTGGACGCCACGGAGCGCCTCGTCGCTTATGGGGAAGGCTTAAAGGCGAAGGGCCCCAAGGATCCCTCCGCGAAAGTGGATGCCGAGTGGCGTCACGGCTCGGTTGAGGACCGCCTGAGCCACGCTCTGGTCAAGGGGATCGTCGAGTTCATCGACCTGGACGCCGAGGAGGCGCGTCAAAAGTATGGTCGCCCTCTGGCGGTGATCGAGGGCCCCCTGATGGCGGGGATGAATGTCGTCGGCGACCTGTTCGGTGCCGGGAAGATGTTTCTACCTCAGGTCGTCAAGTCGGCACGGGTCATGAAGAAGGCCGTGGCCTACTTGACCCCCTTCATGGAAGCCGAGAAAGCCGCTGCCCTAGCGCGGGGAGAAACCGTACGGACTCAGGGAAAGATCCTGCTCGCCACGGTCAAAGGGGATGTGCACGACATCGGAAAGAACATCGTGGGAGTGGTCCTTGGATGCAATAACTACGAAGTCATCGACCTCGGGGTGATGGTGCCATGCGACAAGATCCTCGAGGCCGCACGTGCTCAGAACGTGGACATCGTAGGTCTCAGCGGCCTGATCACTCCCTCGCTGGATGAGATGGTCCATGTGGCCCGTGAGATGGATCGTCTTGGATTCACCCTCCCTCTCCTGATCGGTGGCGCTACCACGAGCAAGGCGCATACGGCCGTCAAGATCGCCCAATCCTATCGCCATCCCGTGGTGCATGTCTTGGACGCCAGCCGTGCCGTCCCTGTCGTCAGCAGCCTCTTAAGCAATGAGCTTAAGCCAGAATTCACCTCGCAACTGAAGTCCGAATACGATCGCATCCGGACGCAGCACGCGGGTCCGAGCCAGACCCTGGTCCCTCTGTCCGCTGCACGCGCTCGAGCTCCCCGGATTGATTTTGAAAAGCTGACCACACCACGTGTCAAAGGAATCCAGCGGCTCACCAGCGCTTCGCTCAACGACGGAGCGAACGTTCCGACGCACGGGATCCGCCTGGAGGAAGTGATTCCGTTGATCGACTGGTCGCCTTTCTTCCACACCTGGGAGCTGCGAGGCCGATACCCCGCCATCCTGAAGCATGAAGTCTATGGCGAGCAGGCTCGCAAGCTTCATGCAGAGGCGCTGGTGCTGCTCGACCAGATCGTCGCCGATCGGTCCCTCACGCTCAAGGCGGTCTACGGATTATTCCCGGCGAACCGCTCCGGCGATGACGTCCTGATCTACACCGATGAGTCTCGCAGCGCAGTCCTCACGCGGTTCCACTTTCTACGGCAGCAGATCCAGAAACCGGATGGCCAGGCCCAGTTCTGCCTCGCGGATTTCATAGCCCCCGCCTCAACCTCGGCTGAGACCCCTTCCCTCCCCGACTATTTGGGAGCCTTCGCAGTCACCTCTGGCATTGGAGTGAAAGAGCTGGCCGCCCGATTCCGGGCCGACCATGACGACTATCAAATCATCATGGTGGAAGCGCTGGCGGACCGTCTAGCAGAGGCCATGGCTGAGTTCGTTCATCGCAGAGTACGCCAGGAGTGGGGCTTCGGCGCTGAAGAGGGCCTATCGGTCGAGCAGCTGATCAATGAGGAGTATCGTGGCATTCGCCCTGCCGCCGGATATCCGTCCTGCCCTGACCATACGGAGAAGAAGCAACTCTGGGAGTTGCTCAACGCCGAGTCCCTGACAGGCATCCAGCTCACAGAAAGCTTTGCCATGATGCCAGGCAGCAGCGTGAGCGGGCTCTACTTTGGGCATCCGGCATCCAAGTACTTCGCGGTGGGTAAGCTGGGCCGGGATCAGATCCAGGACTACGCCCAGCGCAAAGGGATGGACATGGCCACAGCCGAACGTTGGCTAGGACCCTATCTCAACTACGAGCCGACGCCCGACGCTTAGTTCAGCGACAAAACGCGGTTTTTTTCTGCGCGCTTTTCGCGAGGGCTGCTACACATTCAGCCATGGCAAAACAGTATTGGCTAGTGAAGCAGGAACCCGAGTCCTATTCCTGGGCTGCATTCATGAAGGACGGCAAGACAGCGTGGACCGGTGTAAGAAACTTTCAGGCGCGGAACAATCTCCGCGCGATGAAGGCGGGGGACCTCGTGCTCTACTACCACAGCGTTTCTGAGAAACAGATCGTTGGCGTGGCCCGCGTCGATCGCGCGCACTATCCGGATCCCACGGCCAAAGAAGGGGACTGGTCAGTGGTCGATCTCGTTCCAGCCGTTTCGTTGACTGCGCCTATCTCCCTGCAGACCATCAAGAACGATGCCCTCTTAAAGTCCATGCCTCTCGTTCGCCAAACACGCCTCTCGGTAACCCCAGTTGAGCCAGAACAATTCCAACGCGTCCTAACCCTCTCCAACACTCGACTCAAGTGAGCTCTTTCCCCCGCAACTTCAAGGCTGTCATTTTCGACATGGACGGCGTCATCGTGGACAGCGAGCCCCTACACGAGCAGGCCTTCATGGACACTTTCCAGGAACTTGGCTATGGGCAGACACACGGCATTCGTTTCGCGGATTATCTAGGTCGATCTGATCGAGCAGTCTGGAACGCCTTCATCGAAAAGCACCGACCCTCCCAAACCCTGCTGGAGCTGACAGACCTCAAGGAGAATCGCCTGATCAGCGTGTTACAAAAGAAGGAGCCACTCTTTCCACACGCACCCCCGCTGATCGAACTCCTCTCGACCCGCTACCCGCTGGCCGTCGCCTCCGGCTCCGTCCACAAGGTGATCGCCGCCGTGCTAGGACTGCGAAATCTGCGGTCTTTTTTCAAGGCCGTGGTCAGCGCCGAGGATGTCCGGCAGGGGAAGCCCGCTCCTGACATCTTCCTCAGGACGGCGGATCTACTGAAGATCGCTCCGCAGGATTGTTGCGTGATCGAGGACACCACTGCCGGGGTTGAAGCAGCCCGTTCCGCCGGAATGCATGTCATTGCCATCACCAACACCTACCCTTCGGATGCCCTGCACCGCGCCAGTGCGGTAGTGAAAACCTACCAGGAGATCGAATCTCTTCTAAACCCCGCATGACCCTTATCTCTTGTCGCGGATCGCTCCGCTGCTTCCATTTTCTACGGGTCGCGTGCAGCGTGATGTTGCTTCTCATCGAAGCACAGGCGGACTGGCCCCAGTTTCTCGGACCAACTCGCGACGGGGTTTACGCTGGCAAGGCACTGTCCGAACGATGGCCTTCAGAAGGTCCACGCCAGCTGTGGGCTCGCGCCGTCGGTCAGGGCTTTAGCGGTCCGATCGCGGTTGGAGATCGAGTATTCCTCTTCCATCGACAGAATGACCGCGATCTCCTCGAGTGTTTTGAGGCCCGCACCGGCAAGACGGTCTGGCAGGAGGGCGTCCCCGCCACCTATCGGGACGATTTTGGATTCGATGAAGGTCCGCGAGCTACCCCAGCCGTTCAAGAAGATCGTATTGTTGCCATCGGGGCGGATGCCTTGGTTCAGTGCAGAAGCATCACTACCGGCAAACAGATCTGGGAGGTCGACTGCCGAAAAAAGTTTGGCGCTCGCAAAGCCTTCTTCGGATTCGCTCCCTCCCCGCTCATCCAGAATGGAAAAGTGATCCTGGCCATCGGAGGCACGGAAGGAGCCGGCGTGATCGCCCTGAACTTGGATCAAGGCACACTGGCCTGGAAGTCTGGAGAAGACGAGGCGAGCCATGCCTCTCCGATCGCCACAACGATCCAAGGCAGACAGCGTCTGCTCATCCTCACACGCGAGGCACTCGTGTCGCTCAACCCACTCGATGGACATGAACTCTTCCGTTATCCTTGGCGTCCGTCCATGAGCGCGTCGGTCAGCGCAGCCACGCCCTTGGTGATCTCCGACCGAGTCTTGCTCTCCGCCAGTTATGGGGTGGGGTCCGTGTTGTTGGAATGCAGCGACTCGGGGGCTAAGCCCCTCTGGGAGCGGAAAGATGCGCTGTCCAGCCACTACTCAACCAGCGTGACATCCGAGGGGTTCATTTATGGCTTTGATGGACGCCAGGAGCAGGGCTGCGATCTGCGCTGCGTCGAGGTAACGACAGGAGCCGTTCGATGGACACAGGATGGATTCGGCGCTGGAAGCGTGATCCTTGCTGGGAAGGAACTGATCCTGCTGAGCGAGAAAGGTGAGCTGATCCGTGCGGCGGCCGATCCGTCCGCCTTCAAAGCAAAGGCGAAGGCACAGATCCTTCCCTTCCTCGCCCGAGCACACCCTGCCCTCTCCGATGGAGTCCTTTACGCTCGATCGAAAGATAAACTCTTCGCTCACGCCCTCGCCGAAACGCTCCCCTCCAAGCCTTGAGCGAGGGGCACCTCAACCTCTGAGGCACGATTCCTGCATACAGCCAACCGCATGGCCGTACCGACAGAACGGGTCACCCTGGAACCTACACAAATCACCGCTCTCCTCAAGGAGCTGGCCACCACGCGCCACGATATCAACAACGCACTCTCGCTGATTTCAGCGGCTAGCGAGCTGATCAGGATGAATCCTGACCTTGTGCCGCGAATGACGGCCACGCTGAACGATCAGCCGGGCAAAATCGGCGCATCCCTGCAACGCTTTTCGACCACCCTTGAGCAAAGCCTCAGCGTGCATCAAACCTAAGCTGTCGGTAACCTGCTGGACTTCTCTCCCGTCTTGCGACACAACGGCACGCACGGCTCGTATCCATGTGGGCCGGATGAAGTTCATATGGGTAAACAAAAGATCGTCTCATACTGGGTCGCAGCGACCCTATTATGGCTAGGGCGTGCGGAAGAGACCGAGGCAGCCACTCTCGCAGCGGGAGCGGAGAGCGGCTCGACGACTGGACTTGTGGCCATCCCCGCAGCCGACAAGGCCCCGTCCAAGAATGAGGCAGTTATCGTCCAACCTCGGGACCGTTTTCTAGATCTAACACCCGCTGAGCGTGAAGCCCGGGCGCAACTGATTCGAGAACGGAAGCCGCCCAAGGTCAAAGGCCCCTTGGTCTTGACCCCAAGCGAAAGGGACTCGCGCCGGGACGAAATCCGTCAGCGATTGCATAAGCGGCTGGAGTCTCTCCGCCAGAAGCAGCGGCAGGCCTCCCTGAGCCCTGAGGAGGCAGCCCAACTCCAACGCCTTGAGGACCTCTCCAAACGGATCCCCGCTGGGCGCCGCGACCGGCCCGAGCCCAAAGGGGAAAAGGGCTCCCCCTCCCTGCACTCCACGGAAGCCGAGCCCCAGAGACCTTGAAGGATCGGGAACCCCCCACCATTCTTGATGGCATTGGACAACGTGAGTCAGGCAAAGAGCGACGCGGAGCTCATCACTGAGGTTTTGAAGGGAAACCCGGCAAGCTTCGAGCCTCTGGTGGAGCGCTACTCTCCCCGGCTTTTTGGAACGGCACGGCGCTATGCACGGCGCGAGAGTGAGGTGGAGGACATCGTCCAGGAAGTTTGGTCCAAAGTGTTCCAAAAGCTGGCCTCCTGGCGCGGCGACGCGCCTTTCGAACACTGGCTCATGCGCACGGCCGTCCACACCTGCTACGACTTCCTCCGCGATCACAAGAGAAACCGGGAGGACAATGTCACGGACATTAGCCGGGAGGAGGAAGATTGGTTGGAAAGGCACGCCGCCGCTCCCGACTCCGAGCCGGACAATTCACAGGCCGCGAAGCAACTGGTGCAACGCCTTCTGGATCAACTTTCTCCGGCATCAAGACTGATCATCACTCTCCTGGAGATTGAGGATCGAACCGTCAAAGAAATCTCGGCTCTGACCGGCTGGTCGGTCCCATTGGTAAAGGTCCGCGCTTTCCGAGCCAGGGCTGAGATGCGAAAGTGTTTGAAGCGGGTTGCGAAGGACAAGTATCTGTAACCCCACGTTCAAGAAAACCGTCGAATCAGGCAGGGTATTATGAGTTTGGAATCTCTCAATCAAAGACTAGTCGCAACGGCTCGGGCCAACCCGCCATCGGAGGAGGTTCCTTACGCCTTTGAAAAGCGAGTCATGGCCCGGCTGCTGGCCGGAAGCGCTCGAGCTCTGGATCCCTGGATCCAACTCACGCGAGGCCTCTGGCGAGCGGTGGTCCCTTGCTGCGCAACCGCCGCTCTTATCATCGCCTGGAGCTGGCAGATGGAGCCTTCCCGTTTCGACACCTCGGCAGGCGCGGAGGACGATCTGGAAGTCGCCGTGGTGGATTCCATTGACCTGAACGACAGCGTGGAGGACAGCTGGTGAATCAATGGAAGATCATTCTCGCGACCCTGGTCATTTTCTGCACCGGCTTTTTCGCCGGAGTGCTCTTCCCTAAGGGGCCCCGCTCAGTGCCGGGAAACCCGGCCACGAGCTCTCAATCAGGTTTACCCCTTCCCAATGAACGGCGTATCGAGGCGCTCCGCCGATTCACCCACGACATGGATCTTAGCGAGGAGCAGCGGGGCAAGATCGAGTCGCATATCCAGGAAAGCCAGGAACGAACGCGTCTGCTTTGGGACCTCGTCGGCCCCGAGGTCCAGGAGGAGTTTAAGCGCCTCCGCTCGGAGGTCGTGAGCGAGTTGTCCAACGAGCAGAAACGGAAATTTGAGGAGCGGTCCAAGAAATACCGCCGCGAGCGCTCTGCGCGCCCCGAGGGCCGAGAGATTCCACCCTCGATCCCCATCCCGCAACCGCCTCCCTCCGCAGACAAGCCCGTCCCTCCCGGCCAGCCATTTTAGCGAGCCTCTTGGCTTGCATGCCGCCGCAGGAATTCGGTGACAAGGCGAACGCCAAAGCCCGTGGCCCCCTTCTCCAGGTGGGGAAGGTCTTTGCCCCCCATAGCGGGTCCAGCGATGTCGAGATGAGCCCATCGACAGTCCCCAGCCCAATGCCGAAGAAAGCTGGCCGCCGTGCAGGCTCCACCCTCTCGACCCCCTGTATTTTTGACCAACCCAGCGTCGCTGCGGATCTGCTCGTCATACTCCTCGCCCATGGGGAGGGGCCAGACGCGATCGCCCGTGCTTTCCCCCACTTCATGGAGCTGGGCGCGAAGGGTGAGGTCGTCCGTGAAGAGGCCGGCTCGCTTCCCACCCAAGGCAACGACACAGGCACCCGTAAGCGTCGCAAGATCGATCATCAGGGAAGGCTTGAATGTCTCACGAGCGTAGGCGAGAGCATCGGCGAGCACCACGCGACCCTCAGCATCCGTATTGAGCACCTCGATGACCTTGCCATCCCAGGTCCTGATCAGATCGCTGGGGCGATAAGCCGTCGCGCTTGGCATATTCTCAGCGCTGGCAATCAGACCGACAAGATGGATTGGCAGCTTGAGCTTGCGGACGGCCTGCACGATGCCCAAGACAGCACAGCCACCCATCTTATCCCATTTCATTTCCTCCATCCGATCCGCCGGCTTGATGGAGATACCGCCTGTATCGAAAGTGATGGCCTTGCCCACGACCACGACAGTAGGTGCCTTGCGAGAAGGCCCAGGAACTTCGAGCTGGATCAGTCGCGGCGGATTGGCAGATCCCTGCCCCACTGCGATCAAGCCACCAAACCCTTCTTTGCGAAGCGCACGCTCATCCCAGACCCGACAGCGAACGCCCAACCGGCGGGCAAGCTTGGCGGCGTCCGTGGCCAATAGGGCGGGCGTCATGACATTAGGGGGCTGGTTTCCCACATGCCGGGTGAGATTGGTCGCCTCGGCGAGAATAAGACCGGCCTCCGCTGCTGAGCTCACTGATCGCAGATCCTTCTGGCCCACCCACAACCCCACGGCTTGCAGGGAATGAGATCGTCGGGCTGAAGGTGCCTTGAAATCATCGAAACGGTAGGAGGCAAGCACCGCGCCCTCCACGATGGCCTGAGCGCCGGAAGCAAATCGGCGGGTATCGAATGCCACCCGGCTCGCTCCAATGCGAAGAAGCGCTTTGGCGGCCACGCCGGCAGCCTGACGGAGAGTGTCCGCGCCGAAACGATCCTTGGGTCCAAGTCCAACATGGAGCACCCGTCGTCCCTTTTCGCGAATCAAACAAAGCGCATTGCGCCCGCCGGAAAACTCGGCCTCCGCAATCGTCGGAATCAGACCGTCCTCCTTGAATCGGAAGGCGACGAGATCCATTTTTTCATTCGACTGCGAGGTAGCGAGGACCCTGAGGGAGTTCATATCGTTATTTCTTGAGAGCATGGGAATCAGAGGCTGCTGGGCCAAGTCAAAACCGGCGTACACGATCACTCCTGGTGATCCGCCTGGGCTGTTACCGCGATTTCGTCCATACCAAACCGTCTTAACTGGCCTTCATTCCATTCAGGGCGACCAACCGCGGACATCTCAGACCAGCGCCAAAAACTGATCAAGCTCGGTGTCAGTGTTGTAGAAGTGAGGCGACACTCGGATGTAGGAGTTTCCTGCCCGGTCACCACGCAAAGAGGTGATCACATTCTCGGCTTCGAGCGTGGCATGAAGAGCGTGGATGTCCGTGCCGGGCTTGTGAAAGCTGACAATACCGCTCGCATTAGGTTCGGCGGAGTTGGCTTGTAAAACAGTGTAGCCCTTGGCCCCCAATGCTGGGACCAGCCGAGCTCGTTTTCGCAGAAGCTCCGCCGCGATGTTATCGACGCCGATCTCGAGAATCAGCTCCAGAGCCGCTCGCAGACCGACAACCCCGAGGAGGCTGGCGCTGCCGGCCTCGTAGCGACGGGCATCCTTGCGGAATTCGATATGGTTCGCCGTTAGATAGTTGGGGGACTTCACATTGTGCCACCCGTAAACGCAAGGCTTCACCAACTCCTGATACTCCTTGCGCACGTAAAGAATGCCAGCACCGCAAGGGCCCAGGAGCCACTTGTGGGCGTCGGCAGCCATGAAATCAAAGGACGAGGCTGGGGTGGGAAAGGCTCCCAAGGTCTGGATGCCGTCGAGGCAGAAAGGGATGTGCCGATCACGTAGCATTCGACTGACCGCATCCAACTCCAGACGCCAGCCGCTGACGAAGTGGCAGGAGGATAAAGCGACCAAGCGTGTCTGCTCGTCGATCTGGCCTAGAATATCCAACGGACGAACGCGACCCAGCTCCCGTATGTTCATCATGCGCACCTGCACCCCACGCTCCGCCAGGGACATCCACGGGTAGACATTGGAGGGATAGTCATCCTGGTAAACCATGATGTTGTCGCCCTTTCGAATCCTGAGCCCGTTGGCGATCATACTCAGGCCGACGGAGGTGGGGCCAACGAGCGCGATTTCTTCGGGCGAAGCGCCAATTAAACGCGCAGCCAGAATCCTTGTTTCGGCGAGCAGGCCTAGCGGGGGAATCCGCTCTTGATCGTCTTGCGTACAGTTGAGGGCGAATCGGGCCACAGCCTCCGCCACCCTCTTGGGCAAAGGGCACACGGCGGCATGCCCGAGGAAGACCCGGCTTTTCGCCACCGGAAACTCTTCCAACCTCAATGCTTCATTTCCCATCAACTCCGCGATCGTCATACGAGGAGCCTAGACACTGAGCAGCCGATTCTTGAAGCTAGAACTGCGACACATCGAAAACTCAGGTTTGTCACCGCAAAAATCGGCCGTATTAGCCTTGCAAGCCAGATGACCCTTGATAAAGCATGCGGGAGGTTGCTGATGATGGGGTTACAAAGTTCTACTTATGAGCGACACAATGGCGGAAGGTAGCCCCAACGTAAGGCTGCGTGCAGGCGATTGGGTGGAGATTTTGAGCTTCCCCCAGATCCAGGCCACCCTGGACCAATGTGGCTGCCAGGACGCCCTCCCATTCATGGTGGAGATGGTCCCTTTCTGCGGACGCCGCCTCCGGATACGCAAAGTCGTGCAGCAGGTCTGTATTGATGGCTCGAAGCAACTCAACGGGGAATCCACGCTTCGTGCATTTCGAAACCAGTCTGTGCTGATCCTAGATGAAGCACGTTGCAGCGGAACTGCACATTCTGGCTGCGACAAGGGCTGCTGTATTTTCTGGAAAACGTCCTGGGTTAAACCCGTTTCTGGACCTTCTGAAGAGATCAATCCGCCCTCAGCTCCGACTCCGCCCGAGAACGTTCAGTCTCTGCTCCCCTCCCAGGACAACACTGGCCGCTTCCACTGTCAGTCTAGCGAGCTTCCCAAGGCCACGATTCACATCAGCCTTTTTCGGAGGCTCGTCCATTCTTGGAAGGATATCCAGGTCGGAAACATGACCGCGACCGGCAAGCTCGAGCAGTTCATGATATGGGGCTGCTGGAAACTCCACGGCATACTACGAGGCTCTTACCCACGCGGGAACGCGAACCCGACGCCAATGGAATCGCTGAACCTACAGCCCGGCGAGTGGGTTGAGGTTAAAACCCTGAAGGAAATCGAGTTGACCTTGGACCAGGGGGGTAAGAACCGAGGACTGCACTTCTCTGCGGATATGCGTCTGCTATGCGGGAGAAAGCTTCGCGTCCGCCGACGCCTAGATGGAATCGTCGTCGAGGGAATCGGCCAGTTTCGTAAGTTCAAGAACACGGTCACGCTTGAGGGCGCTACCTGCGATAGCGCCTACTATGCCTTTGGTGGCTGCGCGCGCGAAACCCTCCACTACTGGCGCGAGATCTGGCTTCGACGAGTGCAGCCGACATCGCAACCCTTTGAAGCTCCCCAAAGAGGCCTCCGCCCTACTGCCGCGCCAAAAGGCACTTAGAACGCATTCCTCCAAAAGACGGAGGGGTGGGGCAACAACGCGCTCCAACAGTGCGAGCGTGACGGACGCCCCCTACTGTGCGATGTCCGTCTGGGCATTGGCGGAGCGACCATCGGCACCTGTGCCGTCCAGGTCGATGAGGATATCCCGCGGCTCAGCTCCACGGCTCGGACCTACGATCCCTCGGTCCTCCAACTCATCCATGATGCGCGCCGCCCGGCCGTAGCCGAGCTTCAATCGACGTTGAAGCAGGGAGACGCTTGCTTTTTGCTCGCTCCGAATGATCTCGATGCACTGCTCGATCAACTCCTCGTCCTCTCCGCTCGCTGATTCGTTGTCGTAGTCTCGCACGGGCTTCTGCAACTGCTTGTGAATATCCAACTCGTAGCTGGGCTTGCCCTGCTTAGCGATGTGATCCACCACTCCCTGCAGCTCTTGATCGGTAATCAGGACACCCTGCACCCGCGTCGTCCTGGCGGAACCAGGCGGAAGGAAAAGCATATCCCCCTTTCCCAGCAGCTTGTCGGCCCCCATCGCGTCCAGAATGGTTCGGCTGTCGACCTTGGACGCCACCTGAAATGCGATACGGGCGGGAATGTTCGCTTTAATCACACCGGTGATGACATCGACACTGGGTCGCTGAGTAGCGACGATGCAATGGATTCCCGCAGCACGTGCCATCTGAGTGATACGAGCGATAGCCATTTCAACATCTGCCGGCGCCACCAACATTAAATCCGCCAACTCGTCAATGATCACCACCACATAGCTCAGCTTCTCCGGGATAACAATGTCCTCATCCCGAGGCACAACGATCTCCTCGTCCAGTTCAACGGCGAAGCCATCCGAGTTGACCTCCACCCTCTCCTTCTTCGCCATGAGCGGAAGTTCAGGTTCGGTTTGCCGAACCGCCGGGGGAAGCTTGGGGCGCTCGTTGAAGGACTTGATGTTACGGACGCCAACCCTCGCGAAAATCTGATACCTCTTCTCCATCTCGTTGACCACCCAGCGCAAGGCGAGGACCACCTTCTTAGGATCCGTCACCACCGGCACCACGAGATGCGGGAGCGCGTTGTATTGCTGAAGCTCGACCACCTTAGGATCGATCATCACAAAGCGAAGCTGATCGGGCGAGAACCGATAGAGCAAGCTGGCGATGATGGCGTTGATGCACACCGACTTGCCCGAACCCGTGCTCCCAGCGACCAGAAGGTGGGGCATGTCGGCCAGATCGCCCACAATCGGATGTCCGTAGACGTCCTTACCCAAAGCGATCGGCAGCCGAGCCTTGGTATTCTGCCATTCCTCCGACTCCAGAAGGTCTCGCATGATGACCTTGGTCTTGACGCTATTGGGCACCTCGACCCCCACCGAACTCTTGCCGGGAATCGGAGCCAGAATATTGATGCGCTCGGCCTTCAGCGCGGCCGCAATATTGTTTGCCAGCGCCGAAATCTTCTCAAGCTTCACCCCTGGGGCCGGATGCAGCTCGTAGCGAGTGATTGTTGGCCCTTTGGTGATGTCACCCAGAGCCACCTCGATGTCAAACTGGGCCAGGGTTCCCTGCATCAGTCGGGCGTTGGCCATAAGCTCCTCCTTGGTCTCCGTCGGCTTGAGGCTCTGGTCCGGGAAGTTCAGCAAATCCATCGGCGGCATCTGATAATTGCCGATGATCGGTGTGGAGGCCACGGTGATGGGCTTGGACTTGCGCAGGACGCGCTTGGCCTTCGACATTGAATTGTCGTGAATCGACATCGACTCCGCCACCAGCGGCAGCGCTTCATCCGACTCTGCCTTCTCCTCACCATCCCCCTTGTTTTCGGAAGAGGTCGAGGGTTGAGATGCGCCGCTCTCAGGCGGGCGCTTACCGAAGGGATTTCCAAGCACGGCTGCTGAGGTGCCGGCGGCAGCAGCGATTTCGACTGCGCTGATGACCTCTCCTACTAGCTCATCGGGAGGGGGCTCAGAGATGGGGGTCGGCTTGGGCTTGTTGGGTTTCCCAGTCCGCGCCTGAGGCACACTCAGATCCCGAACCGTCGGAGCGGGCACTGGCTGAAGATCTTGTCCGATCCCCGCCGGAAGTGGCTTCTCTTCACCCTTCTTGTCCGCACGTTCCTCTCCCTTCCCCTTGCGACCGATCTCCTCTTGAAGCTTTGAAGCCTCCTTTTCCAACTCCTTCCGTCGCCGCTCCAGCTTGCGTTCCTCGGGGGTGAGTGCCAGCTCCGGCTCCTCCCCCCGGCGGCGAACCGTTTCGCGGATCCAATCGCCGACATGAAACTTAGTCAGGAAGACCAGAGCAACGCCATACATCAGGAGGAACAGCACAGTCGCGCCCGGTGTTCCGAAGTGCTTAAAGAAGACAGCGTTCATCCCCATGCCAGCCATGCCGCCAGCGCTTGGTGTGTTCAAGCTGGCGGAAACAGATTTGAAGACCGAGGAGTAGAGATCCAGACAGCCCAGGGTCGCGAGAAAGAGGAGGAGCCCAGCCCACCAACGAGTCCGGAGATAGGACATGAACTCCAGAAGACAGGCGACGCCAAAAAGTGTTAGCAGCGCTGGGAGGATAAAGGCTGCCAGTCCAAAGATCAGGAAGAAGCCATTGGCCAGATAGGCACCGAATCCCCCCACCCAGTTATGCATCGGGAGAGGTCGACCCACACGATTGAAAGAGAGGTCGGCTCGATCAAAGGACACCTGTGACGCGAACAGCAGCAGGGCACCTGCGATAAGCAGGATACCGATAATATCACCGAATCCACGACCGGGGACATCTTTATCCGTCTCTCGACTCGACATGCCCAGACAATAAAAACGCGGGGTGAAAGAGCAAGTGGTTTGTCTGAAGATCCGCCAGGCTCACATCCGGCGGGGAAGAATTCGACAGGCTCTCCAGAAACACAAGTCGCAAGCTGTTAAGTTCCAAGCGAGTTGAAGAACATGCGCCGCATCAAGTCCCCTGTCAGCTCCGGCGTGCGCTGCTAGCCGTTTGACAAATCCACAGATCACTCAATAATGGGGCTCATGAAACTGCTCACCACTCTTGCAGCCTCTCTCATTATGGCCACTTCCCTCGCCACCGCAGGCCCCAATCTCTACGACATCCCGCTCAAGGACATCGATCAGAAGCCCACCAGCCTCAAACCCTACAAAGGAAAGGTTATTCTGGTAGTAAACGTCGCCTCCCAATGTGGCCTTACCCCTCAATACCAGGCACTTGAAAAATTGCATCAGCGGTTCAAGGCCAAGGGGTTCTCTGTCTTAGGCTTCCCGTGCAATGACTTTGGTGCCCAGGAACCGGGCTCGAATGATGAAATCAAGTCCTTCTGCTCAAGCAAGTATCAAGTGACCTTCCCACTCTTCGACAAGCTGCATGTGAAGGGAACTTCCCAACATCCCCTCTATTCCGCGCTCTCGGGTAAATCCTCGCCCTTCCCCGGGGATGTGAAGTGGAATTTTGGAAAATTCCTGATCGGCAAGAATGGAGAGCTTTTGAAACGCTTCGAACCCCGCACCACCCCCGACGACGAAGAAGTAATCAAAGCGATCGAGGCTGCTATCGCAGCTCAATAGTGTTCATGTCGATTCCCCCCCCCGGCTGAGCCGGCGGGGGAGGAACGGGGAGGCTCCCTGCCTAGGTCTAGTATTCGAGCAGACTGTGGCAACGATTCCTAAGGCATAGTGCCGCAGAAATGAAACCCACAGACAAACTCATGCGAGGGGGGAATAAGGCAGGCGGTATGGGCTGCTAGCGGATAGCTTCGATGTCGACAGGCATCAGGCGCTTGCCAATCGATTTTCCACCACGCATCTGAGTCATCAGAAAAAGTATACCGCCAGAAAGAATCACGATTCCCACGATGAAGAAGATGCTCCCTTTCCACGCTGCACCTCTCGCAGCGCGCCGAGCGGTTGGGGCCTTACGCGGAGAGGCAGACGGAGTTGCTGGGACAGCCACCCGTCGTGGCATGGACACGGAAACATCCGGAGGAGTTAACAAAGATTCATTCATCGAACAACGACTCTTACAACCACACACTGCTGAGGAATGCAGACCGCGACTGCTGCGGAACCGCCTCAGGACGGCCCGAGACTATTGCCTGGAGACCACGATTGCAAGATGCGCCGTGCAAGTATTAGGGGAAACTGAAGGAAAGTATTAGCGCACAGAAAGCGCGACTCCAACGGCATAGGCGTGTCACATTTGTCCACATCGCATCATCCCTAGACAGCTGGACCTCTCAGAGAAGGTCTTCCGCAGGGTATGTCCAGATTTCTGCCAGGGTGGGGTGGTAGTGCGGAACAGCCGCAAACTGAGCCGTGGTCATCCGCGCCGCCATGGCAACCACCACCTCATGAATCAATTCACCGGCAATCGGCCCCGCGCAAGCCCCTCCAAGAATCTCGCCGGTTTCGGGATGGGAAAGCAGTTTCACGAACCCATCCACGGCGTCCAAGATCATCGACTTCCCGTGATCGTTGAACGGATAGCTGGCGGTGCGATAGGCGATCCCCCGTCGGCGCGCTTCCTTCTCGGTCAGACCGACGACGGCCAACTGCGGTTCAGTGAAGACCACAGAAGTAAGGAGTCGGTAGTCCATCTCCTTCGCCGGAGTCCGCCCGAGAAGTGCATGCCCGGCCACTTCTCCCTGCATCACGGCGAGGTGAACAAGCTCGTGAGGGCCTGCGCAATCTCCGGCCGCATAAATGTGAGCCGCGCTGGTCTGCATACGCGGGTTGGCTAGGACTCGCCCCCTCTCGGTCGCAACACCCGCCGCACCGAGGTTAAGCCCGCCCGTATTGGGTGACCGACCTAGGCCGTTAAAGATCTCCTGAGCCTCCACCCGGTGGGCCACGCCCTGGTGGTTGAACGTGACGAACTTGCCTCCGGGCATACGACCGGCATCCGTCAGCTCGGTGCCCAGATAGAGGGTCATCCCTTCGCGTCGGAAGACTCCTTCCAGGCACTCCGCCGCGTCCTCGTCGCACTCGCGAACCAGATGAGCCGACCTTTGGATCAAGGTCACGGCAACTCCAAGCCGACAGAAAAACTGAGCAAACTCAACAGCCACCGGCCCTCCTCCCAACACGATCAGGCTTTGGGGGATTTGGCGCAGGGTTAGGGCCTCGTCGCTGGTGAGGCACGCCAACGCAGACAGGGCGGCCAGAGGGGGCACAGCCACAATGGATCCTGTCGCAATGACAAAAGCGCGCGAACGAACCACCCCCCCGTTGCTCAATTCCAAGGTATGCGGGTCGGTAAAACGTGCGTGGGCTCGAATCAGAGAAAAGCGCCCGTCGGTAAGCTGGGTCTGCCGATAGCCAGCGAAGTTGGCAATCAACGCATCCTTGCGTCGCATGATGGCTTCGAAGTCGTAGCCGACCTCCGAAGTCGTGATCCCCCAAACAGAGGCGCGCTGTGCCTGGTGCAGAACGTCTGTGGCCTGGAGCAGCGCCTTGGTGGGCATGCATCCACGAAGGATACACAGGCCACCCAACTCCGCGCCTCCATCGATCACGATGGTCCTCAGGCCGCCAGCGGCGGTTGTTCGGGCGGCCGCATAGCCACCACTGCCCCCGCCGATCACCGCCACATCCCACTCAATATTGCTCACGCGTCCACCCAAACGGGAATCCCCCCCTCATCGCAACTAAAAAAGAGACGGGACCTAGCAATCGTCGGGCTAGGTGCCTGTGACAAGCTGAAGCATAGGAACCACTCTCGGCGGAAGTTGGTCCGGATCCAGTTTGCAAAGCTCTTCAAACTGAATCGCATTCTTGACATCGAAGCGACCGGAGATCAGGCGGCGCAAC